>PLXO01000023.1 GCA_003151425.1 Acetobacteraceae bacterium | reverse complement strand
CACATGCCCGACATGCACATGCCAATTCTCTCGCACGCCCGTCCGATCGGCAGCGATGCCGCCGTGCTTGCCGAGATCACCGATGTCGTCCGCCAGGTGCTGCAGGATCGGACGATCGAACTGGCCCCGGCAACCGCGATGGACGACATGGCCGGCTGGGACTCGATGAACCACATCGCCATCCTGGTGGAGGCCGAGTGTCGGTTCGACGTGGTGTTCGATCTCGCGGATGTCGATGCGGTGCCGACCGTGGGGCATCTGGTCCGGCTGATCCAGGCAAAGCGGTCGGTGGTTGATCGGCCGCTAGGCTGAACCGGACCAAGGATAGGAGGACGGGGACCACTTCTCCCCCTCCCCGTGAGGGCTTGGGCCGCAAAGCGGACCAAGGCTGGGGGGAGGGGTTGAGGCGCACATGGTTTCAGCGACCCCCCCGGCAAGACCCCTCCCCCCATCCCCCTCCCTCAAGGGGAGGGGGAGAACGCAACCTATCCGCAGCTCGTTACCTCCTCGCGCTCGGTGCGACGTCCGTCGTGACCCTCGCCCTGATCTGGCTGTTCGTGCTCGCGGCACCGCTCGCTTTCCTCGACCCCGAATACCCCTACTGGCTGGCGAAGCAGCAATTGCTGCTCGTGGTGTTCAGCGCGTTCCTGGCCGCGCTGCTGCGCGGTTTCACCGGCTTTGGCTTCGCGATTGCCGCGGTGCCGCTGCTCAGCCTCGTGCTGCCGCCGGCGCGCGTCGTGCCGCTCACCGTGGTGCTGCAGGTGTTGGCGAGTTTGGTTGATTTGCGCGCCGCCTCGCGGATCACCGATTGGCGTTCGATGGTGTGGCTGACGCCTGGGATGGTGGTGGGCACGCCACTGGGTCTGTTTCTATTGACGCGGCTGTCGGCGAATGATGCGCGGCTCACCATCGGCGTGCTGATCCTTGGCTCGGCGATGCTGCTGGGGCGTGGCCTGCGGCTGCCGGCGCGGCCGGCGAATTGGATGATCGGCCTGGTCGGGGTGGTCTCCGGCGTGATGAACGGGGTGGCGGCGATGTCCGGGCCACCGGTGGTCGCGTATCTGATGGCGCTGCCGCATAGCGCGATGGTGGTGCGCGCGACCTCGCTGGTGTTTTTCACCCTCACGGCGGTCGTCGCGATGGTGCCGTTGGCGGTGGCGGGGTTGATCGATCGACAGACGCTGCTGTTCGCGCTGCTGAGCTGGCCCGTGCTGTTGGTGGGGACCCATCTGGGTGCCTGGGCATTTCACCGTGCCAAGCCGCACTACCATCGGCGCATCGCGCTGACGATTCTATCGGTGCTGGCGATGGTCCTGATCGCACGCGCGTTCCGGGCTTGACCGATCGTGCGGCGTGCCACTGATCGCGCGGTGTGCGGCGCCGTCGTGCGGCATACCACGCGGTCGTCAGGCGAAAATTGGCGCGGAGGGCATAACGCCCTCCGCGCCCAGTTCGCGCGCTTGGGAAGGAGGGGGACAGGCGCGCCAATGGCCGTATCAAAGCGCGGCGCGGGCGGCGCTGCTTTGATCTGGATCAATCCGCGATATTTTTCGTCGCGTCTATCTTTGCGCGGAATGATGCGGGTCCGGCGTGCAAGGCCACCCATCGCGGTGGCCTCGTGCGACGGCATAGTCTGCCGCACGCCTCCATGCCGCACGCCTCCATCGTGATGCCTGTGAGGTTGGTCCCCGGGCGCCAGCCTTCGCCGGCCATGACGGGAAACAGCGGCGTGCTATTCTGGCACGGCGTGAATCCGCCGCAGGAATTCCTTCGCCCGCGTGTGCTGCGGGGCACGGAAGAATTCCTTCGGCGACGTATCCTCCAGCACGCGCCCGCTGTCCATGAACAGCACGCGCGTTCCCACCTCGCGGCAGAACTGCATCTCGTGCGTCACCACCAGCATCGTCATGCCGTCCTCGGCGAGTGCGCGGATCACCTCCAGCACCTCGCCCACCAGCTCGGGATCCAGCGCCGAGGTCGGTTCGTCGAACAGCATCAGCACCGGGCGCATCGCCATCGCGCGCGCGATCGCCACGCGCTGCTGCTGGCCGCCGGACAGTTGCGCCGGCTTCTTCATCGCGTGATCCGACAGGCGCACCCGGGCAAGCTGCTCCGCGGCCAGCGCGCGGGCGACGGACAGCTTCATCCCCAGCACGCGCCGCGGACCGATCGCGACGTTGTCCAGGGCGGACAGATGCGCAAACAGATTGAACCGCTGGAATACCATGCCGATGCGCCGGCGCTTGCGTGCGGTCACGGTGGGGCGGTCCGGCATTAGCTTGCCGCCGCGCAACTCGCCCGCCATGTTGACGCCTTCGAGCAGCACCTCGCCTTCCGACGGGGTCTCGATCCGGTTCACGCAGCGCAGCAGCGTGGACTTCCCGGCCCCGCTCGGACCGACAATCATGACGATCTCGCTCTGCATCACGCTCAGCTCGACGCGATCGACCACCGGTATCTCACCGAAGATCTTCGACAGGGCGTGGATTTGCAGCAGCGGCGCGGCGCTCACGGGTGGCGTCGCGCTCATGCCAGACGCTTCTCGACGAACTCAGAGAACCAGGACAGCACCGAGATGATCACCAGATAGAACACCGCGAGCTCCGCGTACAGCTCGAACGGCACGAATTTCGCGGCGATGATGACCTGCGCCGAACGCGTCAGCTCGGTGACCGAGATCACCGACAGCAGCGAGGAGCTCTTCACCAGCGTGATCACCTCGTTGGTCAGCGGCGGGGTGATCCGGCGCAATGATTGCGGCAGCAGGATGAACAGGATCGACTGGCGGTTGGTCATGCCGATCGACAAGGCTGCCTCGGCCTGTCCGGCATCGATCGATTGCAGGCCGGCGCGCACGATCTCGGCGATGAAGCCCGCCGAGTTGAACGCCAGCGCGACGACACCGCTCCAGAACGACGTGAGCTCCAGGCCGATGCGCGGCAGCGCGAAGTAGATCAGGAAGATCTGCACCAGCGCCGGCGTGCCGCGAACGAAATAGACATAGGCGCGGATCACCGCCTTCAGTATGCCGAGGTCCGACGCGCTGATCAGGCCGAAGACCACGCCGGCCAGCGTGGCCAAAGCCATTGCCAGGAGCGAGATCTCCAGGGTCACCACCGTACCCTGGAGCATGTAGGGGACGGCATACCAAATGGCGCCCCAGTCGAAGCCATCCATGTCTGCGTGATGCCGGGGTTACGTGATGCCGGGGCGGCGCGGTGTCAGTGTCGGCTGGATATCAGGGCAGCACGTCGGGGATGGTGTTCGGGGTCGGCATCGTGCTGCCGAACCATTTCTCCTGCAGCTTGTCCAGGCTTCCGTCCTTCTTCATCTCGGCAAGCTGGGTGTTGAAGAAGCCCTGCAGCGCGGCGTCCTCCTTGCGGAAGGCCATGCCGAAATACGCGGTGACGTCGGAAACGCCAGGCAGCATCTTGAACTTCCCCGGGGCATCGTTCATCACCACCATCAGCGTGGACTTTGAATTCACCACCGCGTCGACCCGCTTGTTGAGCAGGTCCTGATACGCCTCGGGGTAGTGCTCGTACTGCTTCACTTCCTTGTAGCCGGCCAGGCCCTTGGCCTTCATCTTGTCCTCGAACGTCTTGCTGATCACCGCCGCGGCACTGCCAAGCTGCACCCCGATGACCTTGCCGGACAGGTCGTCGCCGGATTTGATCCGCGTCTCGTCGGCGCGCAGGAACATGACGTTGCTGGCGTCCGCGTAGGGCATGGAGAACAGCACCTTCTCCGTCCGCTCCTTGGTGATCGTCATGGCGGAGATGATGCAGTCGAACTTCTTGGCATACAGCGCCGGGATGATGCCGTTCCACGCCGTGTCGACGAGTTGGGCTTTTACGCCGAGCTTCGGCATCGCCATCGCGATGATGTCCGGATCGTAGCCGACGATGTTGCCATCCTTGAAGAATTCATAGGGCACGTAGGCGACTTCCATGCCCACGATCAGCGTGCCGCGCTTCTTGACCTCGTCCATGGTGTCGGCACGGGCCGGACGAACCGAGGACAGGCCGATAAGGCCAGCCGCGCCGGCGCCGGTGAGCAGTGTTCGTCTGTACATGAAGCGACCCCCAGGTCTGGTATTGATTGCCCGAACCGTAGCAACCCGCGTGCCAGTTTGGGGCGTGGCGCGGTGGGGCAGAAGTTTAGCTATTCCCCCTCCCCTTGAGGGAGGGGGATGGGGGGAGGGGTTCGCGGTGGCAAGTTCGGTGCGATACTGGAGCCGACCCCACCCCCCCACCCCCTCCCTCAAGGGGAGGGGGAGTAGCTTTGTCTCTCGTGCCTCACCCCCGCGCCGCCAGGTGGTCGCGCCAGCGCGGCTGGTCGCAGATGCGGCCGAGGAACTCGATCACGGTGTGCGCGCCGAGATAGGCGGTCACCCCGGTGCCCACATCCAACAGCGGATTGACCTCGACGAAGTCGAACCCAACCACCTCCAGCCGCTCGGCAACGGCGCCCAGCGTGTCGCGTAGTTCGGCGTAGCTCATGCCATTCGGCTCGGCCGAGACGCAGCCGGGCACCAGCGACATGTCCATCACGTCGACATCGATGCTCACGTAGCAGGCAGCGCCCTCGGGCAGCAGCGCGGCGATGCCGGCGGGACCGAGCCGGCGGAATTCCGACATGGTGACGATGCGGTTGCCGTCGCGGACACATCCTCGATCTGTTCCTTGCCGTGGCGCAGACTGCGGATGCCGACCTGCGTCAGGCCCAGCACATGGGTCATCGCCGCGACATGGCGGAAGGCGTGGCCGTTGGTGTGACGCAGCCCGTGCACAAACGGTGCATAGTCGGTGTGCGCGTCGAAATGCAGCACATGCAGCGGCTTGGAGAACGCGCGGACCACCGGGTAGGTGATCGAGTGGTCGCCGCCCAGCACCACCGGCAGCGCGCCGCGCGCCAACACGCCGGCGACGGCGCTGGTGATCAGCTCGAAGCTCAGCTCCACATTGGTCGGGCGGATATCGACATCGCCCAGGTCGGCGATCAGCCCGCCGGTCATCTCCGGTTCCAGATATTGCCGGCGCGTCTCCGGGTCATAGTAACCCTCGGTCCCGAAGCGCAGCGAGTGCTCGCGCAGCGCGCGCGGCGCCATGCGTGTGCCGGGCAGGAAGGGCGAGCCCTCGTCGAACGGCACGCCGAGCACGGCGATCGCTGCGGTCAGCTTACTCAGATCGTCGCAGACCGGGGCGCGCAGGAACGACGGGATGCCCACGAAGGGCCGGTTGACCTGGTGCATGGCGAGCCTCCTGCGGCGGTGCGTGATGTGGGACCGCGGTCATCCTACCAGGGCGGCGCGCTGGCCTGGAAATTGCTGGGTTTGGGCCGGCTCCCGCACAACACAAACGAGGCTGAAGATGGCCGGCAAGCCGCTGCATCTGGGTTGGTTCGTGAACTTCACCCCCGGCGAATGGGACAGTCCGCTGGCGGTCGGCGGCGCGCCCTGGGACGGTCGGTTCTACGTCGACATGGCCCAGGCGCTGGAGCGCGCCTGCTTCGACTACATCATGATCGAGGACACGCTGATGGTGTCCGAGGCCTATGGCGGCACCGCCGAGATCACGATGAAGCACGCGTTGCAGGTGCCGAAGCACGACCCCTCGCCGCTGGCCGCGATCATCGCCGCGGCAACGCGCCACCTGGGCGTGGTGGCAACGTTCTCCACGCTCGCTTATCCGCCGTTCATGCTGGCGCGGCTGTGCGCGACGCTGGACCACATCGCCGGCGGCCGGTTCGGCTGGAACATCGTCACGTCAGGCGAGGACGCGGCGGCGCAGAACTTCGGCATGGACAAGCTGCCGCCGCGCGAGCAGCGCTACGCTATGGCCGACGAATATGTCGACCTGGTCTGCCAATTGTTCAACTCCTGGGACGCGGATGCGGTGGTGATGGACCGCGAGACCGGCACCTACGCGGATTATCGCAAGGTGCGGCCGATCAATTTCGAGGGTAAGTTCTTCAAGGTGCGTGGGCCGCTGAACACGGTGCGCGCGCCGCAGGGCCAGCCGGTGTTCGTGCAGGCCGGCGGTTCGCCGCGCGGGCGGGCGTCCGCGGCGAAGCATGCCGATTCGATTATCGCCGTGGCCAACGGCATCGACGGCATGAAACAGTACCGCGACGATGTGCGTCGCCACGCGGTGTCGTTCGGGCGCAATCCGGACGACATCAAGGTGCTGTTCCTGGTCTATCCGATCCTGGCCGAGACCGACGCGGAAGCGCAGGCCAAGCGCCTGCGCCTGGTCTCGGATCCACGCGCCATCGAGCGCGCGCTGGCCAGCATCGGCACAGTCACCGACATCGATTTCTCGAAGTTCCCGTTGGATGAGCCATTGCCGCCTCTCACCACCAACGGCGAGCAGGGCTCGCTCGACAAGTTCGCGCAATGGGGCAGCGGCAAGACGCTGCGTCAATTGACGATGGACCGGTTCGGCGTGGTGGGGTCGGACGTGGACTTCGTTGGCTCGCCCGAGACGATCGCCGAGCGCATGGGCCAGGTGGCGGAGGCGGTTGGCGGCGACGGGTTCCTGATCAGCACGCCATTCCAGCGCACCAGCCGTCGCTTCATCATCGAGGTGACCGAGGGGCTGGTGCCGGCACTGCAACGTCGTGGCCTGGCGCGCACGGCCTATACAGGCGGCACGTTGCGGCAGACACTGACGGAGTTCTGACAGCAGGGGCCGCCATGCTTCCGGTCATCGACTTCGCCGCCGTTCGCGCCCACGACGCCGCGGGCACGCAGCGCGCGGCACAGGCGATCCGCGATGCCTGCCTGACCGACGGATTCTTTTACATCGCCAACCACGGCGTGCCGGAGGCGGTGATCGAGACGGTGCACGCCGAGGGCCAGCGCTTCTTCCGCCAACCGCCCGAGGTGAAGCGCCAGGCCGCGGTGAATGCGCGGCATCGCGGCTTCAACGCGCTCGGCGATGCGCACATGTACGAGGCGCGCAAACCGGACCACAAGGAGTTCTTCACCATCGGCCTCGATCTGCCGGAGGACGATCCCGACGTGCTGGCCGGCGAGAAGCTGCGTGGGCCGAACAACTGGCCGCCGGACATGCCGGCGTTCCGCGCGGCGCTGGTGGCGTATTACGCGGCTATGCTGGCCTGTGGCGCCGACCTGATGCGCGCGGTGGCGGTCTCGCTCGAGCTCGATGTGGAGTTCTTCGTCTCGCGCTACCGCAAGCCACTGCAACGGACGCAGATCGTCTACTACCCGCCGCAGCCGGCTGATCTGGGCGAGGATCAGTTCGGCGTCGCACCGCACAGCGACTTCGGCTGCATCACGCTGCTGTGGCAGGATACCAATGGCGGGCTGGAGGTGCTGGAGCGCTCGACGCAGCGCTGGATTCCGGCGCCGCCGATCCCGGGGACACTGGTGATCAATGTCGCCGATCTGCTGGCGCGCTGGACGAACGACCGCTACGCCTCGACGCCGCACCGGGTGATCAACCGCTCCGGGCGCGAGCGGCTGTCGATCGCGACGTTCCATGACCCAGACTACAAGGCGGTGGTCGATCCGCGCGATCTGGGGACGCCGGAGGCGGCGTGCCGCTATGAGCCGATCCTGGCCGGCGAACACATCGTCGGACGGATTGAACGGTCGTTCGGTTACCGCAAGAGGCTGGCGACGGCGGCTTCATAGTTTGTGCACATAATCTGCCCACCGGATGCATCGGGGCTGTGCAGATCATCAGTTGGCTGACGATTTCCCTCAAGCGTCACGGCCAAAAACCATTCTCCCCCTCCCTCAAGAGGAGGGGGAGTAATTTTCAAACGATGGTAAAATGCGCCTCGGTCGGTTTACCGTCGCGCCCGTTGATCGGCAGCATGTCCTGCGGGCAGGCGGAGAACGCGATGACCAGGTCCATCTCCGCCCGCAGCGCGATGTAGGACCCCGGGGTAGATACCGGCGGATCGAACGCCAGCGCGCCCTCGATCGTCCAGGGAATGTTCATGAACAGGTTGAGCGGGCTGGGTGTCTCGGGCGGGGTCAAGCCGAGGTCGCGCATGCCTTGCGCCAGATTGTCGGTGCAGTTGTCGTGATATTCGGTGACGCCAAACCCCTGGTAGCGATAGATGTCGCAGGCTGCCATCAGCGTGTCGTGGATGCCGCCGGAGGTGTCCGCCAGCACCGTCAGGATCGGCCGGCGGTGGTTGGTCAGCAGCGCGTCGCCGACTTTGGGGATCATCCGCTGCATGCCGGCGCGGCTGTGTTCCATCGACATGAACTCGGTCAGGTCGGCGCGGTTGAACGCCCAGGTGTCGACCACCTGCTCGCCATGGGTGTTGATCACCTTGATGGTCTGGCCCTTGGCGACGAAGGCGGCCTTGCCGTGGCGGGCGGGGATGGAGATGGGGCTGTCCGGCATGCGTGGTGCACTCCTGTTCTGGGATGGCGTGGCAATCGTCCTGGCTTGGGCGATCCCTTTGGCATAGGGCGTGCCAGGGTCTCCCGCCTGCAGCACAAAGGCAACCGGGGAAACGCCCGAGGGAAACACGCGGGGGAACGCCCGAGGGAAACGTGGGGGGAACACGATGGATGAGCGGATCGAGATCGATCTGAACGGCAAGCTGACGCTGCCCTTGCATCTGCTGTGCGCGTCGGTGGTGGCGGCGCGGACCGGCTGGTCGGACCGCCTGGCGGCGGGGCAGTTCCTTAAGATTGTCGATCCCCGCGACAAGCAGGCCGGCGATTTCTGGGCGTTCAACGCCGCCGATCCCGCGGAGCATCTGTCGGCGATGCACACCCGCGTCTGGGTGAACCGGCTGTGTCCCGTTCCGGGGGAATCGTTCCACACCAACCATCGAAGGCCGATCCTGCAACTGGTGCAGGACACCTGCGGCGTGCACGACCTGCTGACCGCGCCGTGCGACGAGCACCGCTACCGATTGTACGGCGTGCACGGCGAGCATGCGAGCTGCGCCGCCAACTTCCGCGCGGTGATGCTGGCGGTGCTGGGGCAGGCGCCGTTCATTCCGTAGCCGGTCAACCTGTTCATGAACGTCGGCGTGTTCCCCGATGGGCGGGTGGAGACCGGCGCCTGCCCGTCGAAGCCGGGCGACTGCGTCGTGTTCAAGGCGTGGATCGACTGCGTCGTTGCGCTGTCGGCGTGCCCGCAGGACTTCAACCCGGTGGCCGGCTGGTATCCGACCGATCTGCATGTGGGGATCTACGAGGCGACGTAGGGCGGATAAGCGAAGCGCAATCCGCCACCTTCGTGCGAAGGCGGCGGATTGCGCTTCCCCCCGGATCAAGTCCGGGGGCAAGGCTTATCCGCCCTACGTCGCCTCTTCGGGCCAGCGCGTCGTCGGCATCCAGCCCAGCCGTGCCCGCGCCGCCGCGTGGCTGACCGGCGAGGCGCACGGGAACCGCTCGTACAGCGCCGCGTCGCGCACGGGGATGGCGGCGCCATACAGCGCATGAATGCGGGGGATCGTTGCTTCGGTGGCGAAGACGTCCTCCGCGGCGAGGAAGAAAACCTCGAAGCCGGCGTAGTCAACCGTTGCCGCGGCGGCGAAACCACGCGCGCAGTCCTCCGGGCCGACATAGGCGCGCAGATACGGCATCGGTTCGGCTCGGCCTTCCGGGCCGGGTTTGCCCGCCATGAATTCGGCCATCTCCGGGAAGGCAACGAAGCAGGGGCGGATCACCAGCACCTCCATGCCTCGACGCGAGAACGCCTCGGCGATCCGCTCGCCGCACAGCTTGCTGAGGCCATAGGCATCGGTGGGATGCGTCGGGTGCGCCTCGTCGATCGGCAGGTAGCAGGGCGGCAACCCGGGGTTGCTGGCGTCGAGGCCGGTCGCCGAACTGGAGGAGCAGTGCACCACGCGGCGGATGCCGGCCCGGCGGCTCGCCTCGAACAGGTTCCATGTCCCCATCGCATTGACCTGCATGGTCGCCGCATCGTCGGTGGCAAAGGAGCGATCGATCGCGCCCAGATGCACAACCACGTCGATGCCTTGCAGCGCTGCGACCAGCGCGGCGAGATCGCGCAGGTCGGCCCGATGATAGTTGGCGGGTGGGTCGGCTGGCGCGCCGATGTCGAGCACGCGCGGCGTATGCTCCGCCAGCGCCCGCACGACATACTGGCCGAGGCGGCCGAGCCCGCCGGTGATCGCGATCCGCATGCAGTGACCTCCCTGGGGGGCTTCCCTTTTCCATCGCCCCGCCGTCAGTATGCCAACGATCGCGTTGGTGGCGCGATGGCGAAATTTGCGGCTTGGCGCGACCTTGGTGCCCCAAAACCGAGCACGGTCCCGCTCGGCTGGTGGTCCGTGACGCACCAGGCGCGTGATAGGTGACGGATCAGGCGCGTGGTACGTGCCTTGCTACGTGATGAGCCAGGCTAGGTAATAAGCCAGGCTGGGGTGACTAAGACGGGCTGAGTGATTAAGACGGGCTGACTGATAAGACGGGCTGAGCGATATCAACACGTCGGCCATTCGAAGGGCGCTGGATGAGTAAGACGAGTGTGGATGCGGTCTCCGGCGATGACGCCGTGCCGATCGTGCGCCTGGAGCATGTGTGGAAATCCTTCGGCCGGCTGGAGGTGTTGACCGACGTCTCGCTGTCGGTGCCGAAGGGCGAGGTGGTGTGCATCATCGGCCCATCCGGCGCCGGCAAGTCCACGCTGCTGCGCTGCGTCAACCACCTGGAGGCGATCAACGACGGCACCATCTACTTCGAGGGCAAGCCGGTCTACCGCTATATGCTGAACGGCAAGGTCCATATCGACCCCGAGCGGCGCGTCGAAGCCGTGCGGGCGCAGATCGGCATGGTGTTCCAGTCGTTCAACCTGTTCCCGCATTTGACCGCGCTGGGCAACGTGATCGAGGCACCGATCTACGTGCTGCGCGAGCCGGCGGCCGCGGCGCAGGCGCGGGGATTGGCGCTGCTCGGCAAGGTCGGGCTGATGGACAAGGCTGATGCCTATCCGCACCAAATGAGCGGCGGCCAGCAGCAGCGGGTGGCGATCGCGCGGGCGCTGGCGATGAATCCCAAGCTGATGCTGTTCGACGAGGCGACCTCGGCGCTGGACCCGGAGCTGGTGGGCGACGTGCTGCGGGTGATGCGGCAACTCGCCAACGAGGGCATGACGATGATCGTGGTCACCCACGAGATGGACTTCGCGCGCGAGGTGGCCGATCGCGTGGTGTTCATGGACAACGGCAACATCGTCGAGGATGGGCCGCCCGGGGCGGTGTTCACCAATCCGCGCAGCCCGCGGACAAGGCAGTTCTTGCAATCGATCTTGAATCGGAACGGCGCCGCGGAGGCGGCGGCGTGAAGATGCGTGCGGACGCTACGGACCAAGCAACAGGAGGCAACAAACAATGACCAACAAACCCCTAATCGACGCGAACGGCAATCCGTTGGGCCGGCGCGGCCTGATCAGATCGGGCGCGATCGGCGGCGCGGCGGCGCTGCTGGCGGCCGGCATCGGCACCGCGCGCGCCGCCGCGCTGGCACCGCCGCCGGTAGACGACAAGGGCTACCCCGACTTCTCCTTGATCAAGATCAACTCCGACGACGACTCGCTGGCGAAGATACAGAAGAAGGGGCTGGTGGTCGGCACGTCGAACGACTGGCCGTACTCGTTCCTGGATCCGAAGACCAACGAGTGGACCGGGCTGGACGCCGACTTCATCAACTACGCCTGCAAGATGCTGAAGATCGAAAAGGTTTCGGTGCAGACGGTGACGTTCGACGGACTGATCCCCGGCCTGCTGGACGGACGCTTCGATATCGTCGGCGATTCGATCCACTACACCAAGAACCGCTCGAAGGTGGTGAGCTTCTCCTTCCCCAACTACTACTACGCCGAGGGTCTGGTGGTGCCTGCGGGCAATCCGCACAAGCTGCACCAGCTCGCCGACCTGAAGGGCTACACGGTGGGCACGCTGCTGGGCACCAACTATGCGGAGTGGCTGCAGGCGGTGCCGGACGTGAAGTTCCAGGGCTACAAGGACTGGGCGCAGATCATTCCGGAACTGGCGATCGGGCGCACCGACGCGGCGCTGTATGATCAGCCGGTGGTGGCGGCGCTGATGAAGCAACATCCGGAATGGAAGATCGAACTGGTGGACGATTATTCGCCACGCACGTTCAAGAATCCGACTGGCTACAGCAGGTACGCCTTCCGCCAGGGCGACATCCAGTGGGTCTCCGCGGTGTCCTCGGTATTTGAATGGATGGAGTACAACGACAAGGCGAAGGACATCCTCGCGAAGTGGGGCCTGACCGGTTACAACAACTAGACGGCTCGGCCTGGTTTCGTACGGCGAACGGCAGGACAGATGATCTTTTCTCTCGACGACATGATTGCCTTCCTGCCGTCGCTGCTGCACGGCGCGATGCTGACCATCGCGGTCTCGTTGCTGGCGTTTGGCCTGGCGCTGGTGCTGGGCCTGGCGACCGGGCTGGCCCGCCTCTCGCGCCTGCTGCCGCTGCGCGTGGTGGCGGCGTGCTACATCCAGTTCATCCGCGGCACGCCGCTGCTGCTGCAACTGTTCTTCATCTACTACGTGCTGCCTTACGTCGGGATCGTTCTGACACCGTTTGTGTCCGGCGCGATGGGACTGACGCTCAACTACGCGGCGTACATGGCGGAGGTGTTCCGCTCCGGCATCCAGGCGATCCCGAAGGGCCAGTCGGAGGCGGGCCAGTCGGTCGGGATGTCACGCCGGCTGCTGATGCGCCGGATCATCCTGCCGCAGGCGTTCCGCATCATCATCCCGTCGATCGGCAATTTCTTTGTGTCGATCTTCAAGGATTCCGCGCTGGTGTCGGTGATCACCATGCGCGACCTGATGTTCAGCGGACAGTTGCTGGCCTCGGCGACCTACAAACATTTCGAGATCTTCGCGGAGGTGGCGGTGATCTACTTCCTGATCAGCTACCCGACAGCGAAGTTCGTCGAATGGATCGAGATGAAGGTGGATATCACCAAGCGCCCCCTGGTGATCGGGATGCGCGGGCAAGGCTGACCAGAGCCGAGTATACCTCTCCCGCTTTTCGCGGGAGAGGTCGGCGAGCGCAGCGAGACGGGTGAGGGTGGTGCCCGCTGTGCAACCGGGCACATCACTGACACGACCCTCACCCGCGTCGCAACTGCTCCGCGACCCGCGTAGTGCGGGCGAGGTGAATACAGGTGTAGTATCAAACTCGCGAACTCGGCCGATAGAACGGTTCATGCCGGGCCGGGTCGATGTAGTTGGCGTAAAACGCACGGACATGCGGCAGCAGCGCCTTCGACAAATTCCGCCGTTCCACCTCATCATCGGCTAGCGCCTTCTGCAAATCCTGATGCAGCGCGATCAGCGCGGCGTCGCGGTCGACCTTGGTGAATTTGCCGTCGGCGTAGATCACCTCGCCGTCGCAAACCACCGTCCGCACGCCGCCCGCCTTACCCCGCTGCAACACGGCATCCAGCACCGGCGTCTCCGCGTCCAGATACGGAAAGGCGATCTGCCGCCAGTCGATCAGCACGAGGTCCGCGGCCTTGCCCGGCGCGAGCACACCCAGCCGCTTGCCAAACGCCGTCGTTTTTGCCCCGCCCGAGGTCGCCATGCGAAACACCTGGGCCATCGTCGGCACGTCATCGTCCACCATGCCCGGCACGCGATGCGCGCGCAGGACCATGCGCATCTCCTGCAGCATGTCTCGATCGTCGTTGATGCCGGCTTCGTCGATGCCGATCGCGGTGTTGATGCCCTTGGCCTCGAACACGTTCAGCGCCGCAACGCCGGAGCGGAGCCGGAAATTCGATGAACAGTTATGGCAGATACAGGTACCCGTTTCGGCAACGCGGTCGATATCCGCCTCGTTCAGCCAGACGCCGTGGCCCAATGTCATCTTCGGGCCGAGCAGGCCGAATCTGTCGATGTACTCCAGCGCGGTGCCGCCGCCCCGCCGGCGCGCGTATTCCTTCTGGTAGGCGGTTTCCACGAGATGCATGTGCAATGGCACGTTGTAACGCTGCGACAGCTCCGCCAGCCGCGTCAGCGCCGCATCGGAACACCAGTGCAGATTGGCCGGCGCGAGCTGGATTTGCACGCGGCTTTTGTTCTGATGCCGGTGATACAGATTCTCGAACAGCGCGACATAGTCATCGAGCGTCAGTTGCAGGCGGGCGAACCAGCGTTGCGCCGGGCCGCGCAGTTCGGCCGGCAGGCTGGCCAGGAAGTCCTCGTCGCGCTGGTAGACCAGCCGGTTCTGGTCGCGCACCGCAAAGCAGTAGGACACGCGCATGCCGATATCTTCGTAGGCGCGGATCACTTCGTCGGCGCGGCCTTCGACCTCGGCGAGCCGGCCGGGTGCCCAGCCGTGGATGTGCTGCACGGTGGTGACGCCGGAGGCGATCATCTCGAACGCCGAATAAAGCGTGTCGAGATACAGGTTCACGCTGCGCATCACCATGCGGGTGACGAACCATAGCTCGAGCGGCATGTCGGGCGAGCCTAGCTGCACCGGGGTCAGGCCGACATGGTGATGCCCGTTGATGAAGCCGGGTAGCATGATCTCGTTGCCGGTGCCGATCACCTGCACGGTCGGGTGCAGGCGATGCAGGTCGGCGAAGCTGCCGATGGCAGTGATGACGCCGTCTTCTTGCAGCACCGCGCCGTCGGCGATTTCGTTCCAGGTGTGACGATCAACTGCGTGGGTGATCATCGTTCGGCTGCGGATCAGCGATGCGGGCATGCAAGTGTCTCCGGCTTCGGGTTCGAGTTAGCGGTCGAAGTAGCCGGCGCGGACCGCCATGCCGATCAGGTTGACGATCAGCCTGCCGGCGGTGATGCAGGTGATCTGGTTGACGTCGTCGCGTGGCGTGATCTCGACTACATCCATTCCGACGACGCGCCCCTTGCGCACCAGACCGTGAACCAGCTTGCGCGCTTGGTGGAACGTTACGCCGCCCGGGCAAGGCGCCGCAACCGCCGGCGCGATTGCCGGGTCCATGCCGTCGAGATCGACCGTCAGGTAGTAGCGTCCCCCATCGGGGATGCGTGCCAGGATCGCGTCCATGCCGACGTCGTGCAGTTCCCACGCGGTGATCAGGTGTGCGCCATAGGCACGCGCGGCCTCGGCTTCTTCGATCCGCGCGCTGCCGGAGGCACGCAGGCCGATCTGGAAGATCTGGCCGATATGCGCCATTTCGGAAGCGCGACGGATCGGGCTGGACAGCCCCTCGCGCACGCCGTTGACCTCGTCTCGCCAGTCGATGTGCTGATCGATCTGGACCAGCGTGATCGGGCCTTGGCCCTCGTACGCTTTCAGCACCGGGATCGGCACGCCATGATCACCGCCCAGCACGATCGGCAGAGCGCCCGCCTGCAAAATCTTGCGCACCGCCTGCTCGGTGTAGCGCGCATGCGCGCCTGGATCGCCAAGCTCCGTGCGGATGTCGCCGCAATCCACCGCCCGGATCGGCTTGCCGGCGTAGAGCGGACCGCCAAGATCGAAGTCGTAGCGCTCGATCGAGCGGATGATGCGGGTCGACGCCTCGCGCATCGCGGTCGGCCCGTTGCTCTGGTCGTTGGTGATGTCCTCGTAGGTGTACGCCTGCGCGTAGGGCACACCGAGATAGGCGATGTCGGCCGCAAGGTTGTCCAGCGAGGTCGCTGGTTCGGAATACAGGAACGTTCCGGGCGTGCGCCGCGGCGGGATGGTCAGCGACATTGCAGTTCTCCCTTGATCGTTTCAGCTCGTTTGCAAATAACTGGTTCGGGTATTACAGAGTATAGCAGGGCGCATGCCAACCCGTCATGCCGGCGCATGCCTTCAGGCCGCCGCAGGATTTGCACGATCGTCGTTTGACGTTGCGGCGGCCGCTCGCGTCCCTCGCTGGTGCGCAGCGCGTCCAGAGCCTGCCGCGCTCCCTTTGCCGCTCCCACTTCTACCTCGCCAGAATCCGCAGCAGCGCCGCATTGAACCGCGCGGCTGCCTCGTAGAAGACCCAGTGGCCGGCGTGCGGAATAACCTCGACCTCGACATCGGGACGGGCCTGCCGCAGCAACGCGAGGCGCACGTCCAGCATCGCGCGGTCGGGCATTTCGTGCTCGCCCCAGAAAGCATGCACGTGACCATGCACCAGTGGCAACGCGTCATGCAGCACCCGGGACATCCACATGAATCCGCTGTTGAGCCGGGCTCGTTTCGTGTTCTGCTCCTGAATCTCCAACGCCAGGGCATCGATGTTGGCGGGATCGGCAAGCATCATGCGCAACAGATTGTCGCGGTGCGCCGCCAGCCGTTCCGCTCCCGTCTTGTCACGCACGCGAACCAGTTCGACCGAGCGGTTGGGCGGGCCAAGTCCGCCGGTGCCGATCACTGTAAGCGAACGGACGCGGTCGGCGGCGTTCGCCGCAACCAGCCCGGCAATGACCCCGCCGTAGGAGAATCCTGCCACGTCGATCGGCGTGTCCGCCCCAACAACCTGGTCGAGGCCCTGGCCCACAAGTGCGGCCACCGACTCCGCACTGATCGGATCCGGCGCGCGCGCCGAGTCGCCCAGCCCCGGCAGGTCCGGCGCAATGACGGTGTGGCCGAGGCTGAGGGGCGCCAGGTTGCGCACCCAATGCCGCCATGACCCGGCGCCGCCATGCACCAGCAGCACGACGGGGCCGCTGCCCCACCCGCGCCACACCATCGTCCCGTCGCCGCACGGCGTCTGCCAGTGCCGTGCGGAGCGATCGAGGCGCTTCAGCAGGGCCTGAGCCGTCGCGGCATCGGCGATCGGCTCGGCTTGGATCATATCGCTCATGCGCGTACCGGAAATGTCATGTGGCGAAATAATGCACGATGCAATCGCCACGCGGCAACTCCTTGCCGATCATCCGCAGCCTCCCGACGTCATGGGCGTCCCGGGCTTGCCCCGGAATCAACCCGGCCAGCACAGTGCCGCGCCGGATGGCCGGGTTGATCCTCGGGTCAAGAGGCGGGACAGCCATGACGACAGGGAAACCGTGCCGCCCAAACCGACCCACGACCGCGGGCAGTGGCGCTTTGACGTGGATCAATGCCATGATCCCGCTCGGTGGCTGAAGGAACACCGGTGGAGGATAACGTGACGGCCCCAATGCTGCCGGTTCGTAGCGGACTGGCCGGTCGGCCATGCGTGCATGGCCGTACCGGTCGCGACGTCATCCAACCCGCCGCCCTGCCGCCCGCATCCAGCCTGGACAACACCGGATCGAAAGGTGATCGAGCATGCATGTGAATTATATCACCGATGAGGTGAAGGCCGTGATCGGCGCGCACAATGGCCCGGTCCTGGCCTACCACCCGGTGGAAGCAAGCGAGGTGCGCCGATTTTTCCAGGCCACCATGGACCCGGCCCCGCGCTACTGGGACGAGGCATGGGCCAAATCCAGCCGCTATGGTGGCTTGGTCGCCCCGCCGGCGTTCCCGCCGCTGGCCTTCCGCCGTGCGCCAACCGATCCGGACCCACTCGACCACATGGGTGAGCCCGACTTCGACGGTATGGTGCGCGCCTTCCGCGGCCTGCCGCCGGTGAAGGTGCCGCTGCCACGCCTGTTGAACGGTGGTTACGAATACGAATTTCTCCGCTACGCCAGGGTCGGCGAGCGGATCTACCGCAGCAGCACCTATCTCGATATCTACCAGCGCGAAGGCCGCAGCGGGCCGATGGTGTTCGTCATCGCCGCCGACACGTTCACGACGGATGGCCGCACGGATGGCACCATCCCGCTGATCACCGTCACCACCACCACCATCCTGCGCTGAGGGAGATTCCGCCATGAGTGACATTTGTTTCGAGGACGTCACCGTCGGGCAGGACATCCCGAATGTGGTCAAGGGGCCGATGAGCACCGCGCATATTATGCGTTGGTCCTCGGCGATGGAGAACTGGCACCGCATCCACTACGACTGGAAATTCGCCACCGAGCACGACAAGCTGCCGGACGTGATGGTCAACGGATCATGGAAGCAGCACGTGCTGATCCAGTTGCTGACCGACTGGGTGGGCGAGAGCGGCTGGCTGTGGAAGATCGGCTTCCAGTTTCGCGGCATGAACGTGCCGGGTGACCTGCTCACCGCCTGGGGCCATGTCACTGCCACGGAGCGACGCGGCGAGTACGGCGTGGTTCGGCTCAATATCGGGTTACGCAACGACAAGGGCGCGGAAGGCACGCCCGGCACCGCGGCGGTGGTGCTGCCTCTGCGTGGTGGCCCCGCGGTGCCGTACCCGTTCGACCCAACCTGCCTCGGCCCGGCGACGTGAGACCGCGCAGGCGTGTGCGATCAGCGGAGCCTTGGCGAACCTGTTCGCATCGCATGATCATGTCCGTTGTCCAGGGAAATTCTACAATCCCTGGTTGATCATATTGTTGCCAATGCAAGCACATCGATGCCCACACGGAACGGCAGGGCGCACTCGAAACCGCGTCCGCCAGAGGCACGACGCACATGGCTTCGCCTGCCCCAATGACCACCGCGCCACCGGCGCGCACGTTGCGTGACGCAGTATCCCGTCGTATGGGAACAGGGCGTCTCTGTAAATATGCGGCCAGCCAGCACACCGGCCGCGTCAGGCTGCGGACGAGGGAGATGAACGGACATGGATTTCGGATATTCGCCCGAACAGGAGACGCTGCGACGCGACGTCCGCGTCTTCATCGCCGAGCACATGACCGCCGCCGTCCGCGCCGAGATGGACGGGCTGAGCGAGGGCTTCGGTGTCAGCCCCGGCCGCCATACTGGCACCCTGATCAACGACCTGTTCAAGAAGATCGGTGCGCGCGGATGGCTGGGGATCAGCTATCCGAAGGAGTACGGCGGCCAGGGCGGCGACCGCATGACGCAGTATATCGTTGAGGAGGAATTCGCCCGCGCGAACATCTCCCTGGGGCTGGGGGGCAGCGGCGCGCCGGCGATTCTGGCCGCCGGCACCGAGGAGCAGAGGCGGCACTTCATTCCGAAGTTGATCACTGGCGAGTTCTCGTTCGCGCTCGGCTTCACCGAGCCGCAGGCCGGCGCCGACCTGGCATCGCTGCAGTGCCGGGCGGTGCGCGACGGCGATGAGTATGTCATCAACGGGCAGAAGATGTACACCTCGGCCGCCCACATGGCGACGCACATCTACCTGATGGCGCGGACCAATCCTAATTTACCCAAACACCGCGGCATCTCGATCTTTCTGTTCCCGATGGACACGCCGGGCATCACCGTGCGCCCGCTGTGGACCATCCAGAACGATCCGCCGGCGCCGATCGGCACCACCTACGGCACGCCACGCACCAACGAAACGTTCTTCGACGATGTGCGCATCCCCGCAAGCTGCATGCTGGGAAAAGAAAATGAGGGCTGGCGCGTCGGCGCCCTCGGGCTGAACCTCGATCGCGTCGGCGCCGCCCGCTACTTGATCTCGGTGCGCCGCGATGAGGACATCGTGAACTTCGTCAAGTCGAACAAGTTCGACGGCTATTCCCCGGCGAGCGATCCGGCGATCCGCGACAAGATCGCGGAACTGTGGATCGAGGCGCAGGTCTGCCGGCTGATGACAATGCGCAGCATGTCCATCGTGGAGCACGGCGGCAATTTCACCTACGAGGGCTCGGCCGAAAAAGTTTGGGCGCCGGAACATGGTGTGCGGACCACGGAAGCGATCAGCCAGATGCTCGGCCCCTATGGCCAGTTGCTGAACGGCTCGCCGTATGCGGTCGAGCGTGGCGTGTTCGCGCACAACCTGATGGGCGCCTTCCAGTCCGGCATCAATCACGGCAGCACCCAAGTGATGCGGGACCAGGTCGCCCGCCGCGGCCTCGACATGCCCAGGAAGTGACGCGGCCACACCAACGATGGATCGACGTCGAAATGCACGCCTCGTGCCGCGCCTGGTGAATCCGCCGGATCGCGGCGCCGTGGAGGATGGACAATGGATACGACGCTGAGCGAAGAAGAAGTAATGGTCCGGGAAACCGCCCGGAAATTTCTTGAGACGCAGTGCCCGACGAAGCTGGTGCGCGAGATGGAGAAGGACGCGAAGGGCTATTCGCCGGCACTGTGGCGGCAGGTCGCGGAGCTCGGCTGGCAGGGTCTAGCACTGCCGGAACAATACGGTGGCAGCGCAATGCCACTGACCTATCTGGGCTTGGTGTTGGAGGAGGTGGGGCGTGCGCTGGCGCCGCTGCCGCTGCACAGCACGGTGGTGCCGGCACTGACAATCGCCCAGGACGCAACCGAGGAATTGCGCTCGGCGGTCCTGCCGGGCGTGGCCGCGGGTGATACCGTGCTGACCTGGGCATTCCACGAACAGGACCCGCGCCTGCTTCCCGAGGCGGTGCAGTGCCAGGCGGTCGCAGCGGGCAACGACTTCGTCATCAACGGCAGCAAGCTGTTCGTCGACAACTATGTCGCCGCCGACCACTGCCTTGTGGTTTGTCGCACGGCCCCGACGTCCGCCGCCAGTGCCGGTCTGTCGCTGTTCCTGGTGGACACCAAAAGCGCCGGCCTCTCGCAGGTGCCATTTGTTACGCTCGCAAAAGACAAGCAGAGCGAGGTCCGCTTCGCCGACGTCCGCGTGCCGCGGGGAAATCTGATCGGCGCGCTGCACCAGGGTTGGCCGATCGCCGAGCGCATGCTGGAACGGGCCACCGCGTTGCTGTGCGCCCAGATGCTGGGGGCGACGCGCAAGGACGCCGAGATGGCCGTCGAGTGGTCCAAATACCGTAAGGCATTTGGCCAGCCGATCGCTGCATTCCAATCGATCCAACATATGTGCGCCGACATGCTGATGTGGATCGATGGCGGCAACCTGCTGACCTACGAGGCGCTGTGGAAGATGGACCAAGGTCTGCCTGCTGGCGTCGAGGCATCGCAGGCGAAGGCCTTCTGCAACGAAAAATGCGAGGCAGTGGTGCGCATCTGCCAGGGCATTCATGGCGGCATCGGCTTCATGATGGAGTTCGACCTGCAGCTTTGGTACCGCCGCGTCTGCGCCTGGACCATGCGGCTGGGCACCGCCTATGAGCATCGTGCCAAGGTGGCGCGCGCGCTGCTAGACCGCCCGGGGCAGGTCATTTTAGGACGCCCGGTGCCCGTCGTGGCCGAGGCCTAGGGCGTCATCAGCAGAAGGAGAACAGGCATGGCTCAATGTCCGATATGCGGCCGCACCGTTGACGAGGTGGCAGCGCGGCAGTCCACGGGATTCACCGCACACGGCGCCTCCGAAACGGATCCGACCAAGGGAACCAGGCAGTTCCACGACGGCAAGTGGGTCTATTTCGACAGCCTAGAATGCCGCAGCAAGTTTCTGACCAACCCCGAGCAGTATACGCGTACGGCATAGATCAGCCGATAATCGGGAGAAACGATGATGCTGCCCGCGGCGCTGGACGATCTGCTCGTGCTGGATCTCAGTCAGGGGATCGCGGGTCCGCTGTGCGCGCGGCTGCTGGGTGATTACGGTGCCGACGTCATCAAGCTCGAGCCGCCAGGCGGGGAGTGCGGCCGGTGCATGCCGCCGTTTTTCCAGGATGATCCGGACCCGGAAAAGAGCCTGTTCTTCCTGCTGGCCAACCTGAACAAGCGCGGCGTCAGCCTGGATCTGCAGCATCCCGAGGGTGCCGAGCTATTCCGCCGGCTGGCCCGCACCGCCGATGTGATCGTGGAAAGCTTCCCACCCGGCTACCTCGCTTCACTCGGGCTCGATCACGCGACGTTGGAACAGGACAATCCCGGCCTGGTGATGACCTCCATCACGCCGTTCGGCCAGACCGGGCCGTACAGCCACTACAAGGGCAATGAGATCGTTGCCTATGCGACCAGCGGCATCATGGCGATCAGCGGCACCGCGGACCGTGAGCCGCTACAGCACGGCGGCTTCCCGGCGGAGTACGAGACCGCGATGAACGGCATGCTAGCGACGAACGTTGCGCTGCTGACGCGCGACCTGAACGGCGTTGGTCAGCACATCGATGTATCGATGCAGGACGTGGTGACCTCGTCACTGGTGATCAACCAACCCTACTACAGCTTTGCCGGCGGCGTGCAGGGCAGGCGGCGGGCGGAAGGCAGTTCGTTCGGTCACGTAACCCCCTGCAAGGACGGCTTCTTCGTCACCCAGGAGGGCGGCGGTGTCACCTGGGACGGGATCGCCGATTTCTTTGGCAGCGAGGAACTGAAGGACCAGCGTTTCGCCGACCCGACGCAACGCCTACGCAACGGTCACGAACTGGATGCCATCATCCTGGACGCGACCAAGGATCGCACCATGGCCGAGATGTTCAAGACGGCATCCGAGCAATATCGGATGCTGTTCGGCATCGTGCAGACGCCGGAGGACCTTGCGACCTGCGCACAACTTGAAGCCAGGGGATTCTATGAGGACGTGGAGCATCCGGTGATCGGCAGGATCCGCGTACCATTCCGTTTGTGGAACATGAGCATCGCCGGCGCGTCATGCCGCCGGCCGGCTCCGCTGCTCGGGCAGCACACCACGGAAGTGCTCACGCAGCTCGGATGCTCGGCGTCAGAGATCACTTCGTTGCGCGAATGTGGCGTCATCTGAGGTGCAGGCGACGAATGACAACTGAACAGCAGACTGCGGGGCGCGAGACGACACTGCCGTTGGCGGGTGTGCGAATCCTCGATATCAGCAACGTGTTCTCGCTGCCGTATGCTGGCGGCCTGTTGGCTGATCTTGGCGCCGAGGTCATTAAGATCGAAGGGCCGGCGCGGCTGGATGTTTCGCGCGGCGGGGCTTTTTCGGGAGTGTATCCGGACAACGACCCGGGCGAGGATCCGTGGAATCGCACCAGCACCTTCAACCTGCTGAACCGCGGCAAGAAATCCCTAGCGCTCGATTTGCGCCGGCCCGAGGGGCGCGAGATCCTGAAAGATCTGATCCGGGTCAGTGACGTCCTGACGGAGAATTTCACGCCGCGGGTGATGCGGGGCTGGGAGCTGGATTACCCAAACGCACGGAAACTCAATCCGAACGTGATCATGCTGTCCTGCAGCGGCTATGGTCCGCACGGGCCGTATGCCCAGTACCCGGCTCAGGCAACCACGCAGGAAGCGACGCACGGGCTCGCGCATGTGACTGGCTATCGTGGCGGCGTGCCTTCCAAGGCCGGCCAGTCCTTTGTCGATTTCCTCGCCACCTGGGCGTTGGTCATGGGCACCACGCTGGCGTTGCGCTACCGGCATCGTTTCGGCAAGGGTCTTTGGGTCGATGTCGCAATGTATCAGCTCGGCTGCTATATGGTGGCGGACCGCATTCTGGATTGGGAAGCCAACAGGCGCCTTGGCGAGCGGATCGGCAATCGCCATCCGTGGCTGGCGCCGCAAGGCTGCTACCGCTGCGCTGGCGACGATGCGTGGTGCGTCGTGTCGGTGCACGACGACGAGGAATGGGCGGCGCTGTGCCGGGCGATCAACAGGCCGGACCTCGCGCGGGATGCGCGGTTCGCCAGCAACGATGCACGCATGCGAAACCACGATGCGATCGATCCGATCATCGGTGCGTGGACGGCCGGATTCCCGAAGACCGAGGCGATGGAGCGCCTGCAGGCAGCTGGCGTGCGTGCCGGCGCCGTGTTCGATGCACGCGATATGCATCTGGATCCGCACGCCAGGGCGCGGGGCCTGTTGGAAACCGTGCAGTTCCCCCCCGAGCGCGGCCTGGGCAAGCGCGTCATCGTCGGTCGCCCCTGGCGCCTGAGCAGAACGCCGCTCGCCACCCGTGGTCCCGCACCGACACTCGGTCAGCACAACCGCGAGATCCTGCAAGATCTCCTGGGCTACGACGACGCGCGGTATGCGGAGATGGAACGATCCGGCGTCATAGGGACGCGCCCCACCGTCTTACGCCCGGTCCTGCGCATGACCATGGAGGAACGCATCCGCCAAGGTCGCCTGGCCTACTGGGACCCGGACTACAAGGAGCGGTTGGGAATTCAGGACTGATATTACTTGGGCCTAGCCGACCTGCCAGATCTCCCCGGTCCGCGCCAGGTGCGTGATCGGCGTTACGCTCTCCACTTGCCAGCCCTTCTGTTGCAGCCAAGCATCGAAATCCGCCTGCTGGTTGGCATGGCACTCCGCCAGCATGCGGCCGTCTGCCAGCGCGATCACCGACGTGATCGTCGTCCGCGGATCGACGCGCCACTTCGTCGTCGCCTTCAGTTCATCGGTGAACGTCGCAAGGTCATCCCATCCCGGCGCCTTGCCGATTGCGATCCAGCGTCCCATATCGCCTCCTGTTGCCGACTGGCATTTCCTGAAACACTCAACCCCGCCCAGCCGGACGGCGGTGCCGCTGCTACGCCCCCTTCGGAGCTACGAACGGATAGGGCACTGCCCGGCCGCCGCGGATCGGCAGCACGATGGTCGCCGTGCCCGGGCAGGTCTCGACGTCGGATTGCAGTTTCATCCCCACCTCCATGTCGATCAGGCCGAGGCCCTCGGCTTCGCGCATGCCGGTCACCTTGGCCCAGACTGTGATCGTGTCGCCCGGCACGATCATCGCGCGGTGCTGGAACTGCACCTTCCACGGCCAGCCATCCGGCAAGCAGATATCCTTCAGGTAGCGCGGCAGGATGCTCTGCTTCCAGGAGCCCTGCGCCAGAATGTTCGGCAGACCGTCGTGGTAGACCGCAAAGTTCTGGTCGTAATGGATACGATGCCAGTTCTCGATCGCGGCACTCCAGCGGAACAGATGCGTCGGCGTCATCGGGCCAATCACCAGCGGCGGCATCTCCTGCCCCACCTGAACGTCATCGTAATGGAGCTGCGCCTTGTTTCTAAGCTCGTCTGCGGTCACCATGACTGAATTCCCTCCGGTGCGACCCGGCCTAACGGCGGATGGACGACGCGCGCAGGATGCACAGCACGTCGTCGTTCTGGTTGGTGTAGGTCGTCTGGGTCGTGACAACCAGCATCGGCGTGCCGTCCTTGGTGACCCGCCCCTTGATGTCGGAATACTTGGCCTGGCTGAAGATATGGTCGCCAAGCGCCGGGTATTTGTACAGCTCGATCTCGTTGCCGGCGTTCAGAATCCGTTTCAGCGGCGTCGGGATCGGCGGCAGCGCGCCCTTGCGGTCCGCGCCGCCCTCGCGCACTCCGCCAATGCCGTCGGACTCCGGGTTCTCGCGGAACGCGCGGCTGATCGGATCCTCGACGCCGGCGAGCGTCTTCCGTCCGATATACGAGCAATAAATCGGCGGCGTGATGATCCCGCCGAACTTCGTTGTTTTGGCGAATTCGTCGTCCCAGTAGCGCGGGTCGGGGTCCATGATCGCGTTGGTGAAGATACGCAGGCCCTCGCGCTCGATACCCCACGGCGGGCTCGCCTCCACCTTCTCCGCCGCTACGCCGATCAGTGCCTTGATCGCATCGGTCAGCGGGTTTGTCGTCTCGCTCATGCAACTCTCCTTGTCAGCCCGTACGGATCGTGAGCGCAAACGGGTTCTGAGCATCGACGGCCCGGGGCATCGCTGCCCCAGTCCGCCACCGCAACGGTCAACTTCCCGGCGGAGCCCGGAAGAAACTACTTCGCCGGCACCATCGCCTTCGGGAAGAACGCTTCCTCCCACGGCCAGGCACCATCCGGCTCGTAGGTCGGCAGGCCCTGCAGCGCCCGATCGAGATACGGACTGCTGATCGGCTTGTCCCACGGATAGATGCAGCCCTCATAAAGCTGCTTGCCCCGACGGAAGTGATGCGCCTGCTCCACCGTCTCGACGAACGGCGCGTTGGCGTCGAAGAACTGCTCGCGCTTGATCGGTCGCGGGCCGCAGCGCGACACGTGGCCCCAGGCATACCGGCCGATCATCTTCTCCAGCATCCAGACGCAATCGATCAACTTGCCGAGATCGACCCCGGTCTCGATGCCCATGCCCTCCAGCATGTGCATGAAGTCCTCGGTTGGTGCCATGCCGGTGGAACGGCCGTTGCCGCAATACGGACATCCGCCGATCCCGCCGATGGTGCCTTGCAAGTGCAGCGTGTCATCGCCGTCCAGCGCCTTGATCGCCGCATAGGCCGAGGTGATTGCCATCCCGCGGCTGTTGTGCAGATGCGCGCTGAAGGTGGTGATCTCCGGCCATTTGCGCTTCACGCGGCCGAAGATCTCCTCGACCTTCACGGGATGGCACCAGCCCATCGGATCGCCGATGCTGACCGAGGTCACCTTGATGCCGACCGCGTCCCACAGATCGTGCTGCTTCTCCAGGAACTTCATTGTCATATCGACGCTGAAGTCGCCGACAAAGTTGGAGCCGAACGTCGCGTTGGTGCCGATGCCCGCCTCCTTCACGCCGTTCTGTACCGCACTGTCGATCACCTTCGCCCACGCAGCCATCTCCTGCATCTGCGAGCGGTTGGTGTTGCGCCGCGCGAACACGTCGCACTGATGCACGCGCAACTGCGGCCGCTTGCTGCGCACGATGGTCAGCGGCGGCGCGTATTGCTTGGCGCGCTCCACCCCCTTCTCGTTCAGCGCCAGCGCGGTGTACATCACGCCCGGCTTCGGGTGGAACTTGGTGACGATCTCGTCGATCCGCGCCATTTGCGGGGTGTATTTCGGACTGACGAAGGAGCCGATCACGATCTGCTTCAGTCCCGTTTCCGACAGGGCATCCAGCAGTTCCACCTTGGCGCTGACCGGGATGTTGGCATCCTCGATCTGCATGCCCTCGCGCATGCCTTCTTCGGTGTAGACGATCTCGGGATACCGTCCTGACATGGGGTTTTCTCCTTGTGTGTTCAGCAAGCTTGTTCCGGCAGACGCTGGGCGGATGCGCGCCGACGCGTGGCATCGAGACAGGTCAAGTGGTGGGGCAGCGGATCGAGCAGCCGGATGCGGTGCCGGTCCGCGCCGGCGGAGGTTGCGTTCCGTTTGCGATCCGGATCGTACGAAACCGGATTGCGCAGCACCCGAATGAACTTGCGTCGCCACATGGGATGACGTTGCCGCATCATTGCTCCTGGCATCCGATCCCGCGTGGCCTCCACGCTGGGATGACAGCCCGAGGCACCCTAGCAGCCCTCGCCGATGGATTCAAAGCCAGCGGTTACCGTCGATCACGCGACCTGCGCGTCACCTCGTCTCTTCGTCGTCTGTGGGGTGTCTCCTCTTCTGGTCATCGTCGCCGAACGGATTGGGAATGAGCGGGATTGGCACGACGATGCGCCCTTTTTCCTCCCGCCCTTTGGGCTCGCCGTAGCGCTCGCGTTCCGCATCTTCGCGAGCCGCGACGGCTCGGTTGTGGTCCTCGGCTTCCTGCGAGATCTTGGGTTTCCATGCCGTCTTGGGAAGCTCGATTGGTGGATCGCCCGACGGCTCAGGGATAGCGACGACGCCGATGCCGATCACGTATTCTCGCGTATAGACCCGGCTCGGTGGCTCCGGGCACGTCACGATGAACATGACGCTGCCGGCGGGCGGATCGGTCAGCGGTCGGACCGTTACGGTGCCCGCCGCGCCAATCCCGATGACCCGGAGTTGGCCGTTGTCACCGAGACTGGTCACCGTCGCGCGGTTGACCCGAACGTCTACCCTACACGGGGCCGAAACGGGCGGATCAACGGAGTATGTGACGTCGTTCCCCTGTGTCGGCGTCCTCGACTGCTTGATAGTGAAATCGCACATGGCGCTGGTTAACCTCTCATGAAGCAACCATCCCCGGCTTTTGTCAGGTGCGAGGTCGGGTTTCTCAGCCGTCACAGCGAGGCAACACTGCGCTGATGCGTGCGAATGTGCAACTATTCTCCGCGGTGCCCTGGGTGGGGGGGGTGGCAATCGGGTGATGAACCGCGCACCGGGAGCCGGTTTGGCCGCATGATCGACGATCGCCGTTCGCATCACTCGTTTGACGTCCTGCTCACCGCAAGAAATCGCCAACCCTCTCCATGTCGACCTGCATCTGCGTGATCATCCAGTCGCGGATCGCCAGCACCACGTCGCGCACCGGCTTCGCGCGCGGCGCGAACAAATGATAGTGCCGCCCGGTGCGCACGCGCCGCTCCGACGCCGGCACCAGCTTGCCCTCGCCCAACGCCCGCGCCACCACGGTGATCCAACCCAACGCGATGCCTTCGCCGTTCATTGCACCCTGCAGCACCACGGCATAGTCGGTGAACTCCAGCCAGATCGCCCGCTTCGTCCGCCACCGCACCACGCCACCCCAGAGCATATCCCAGTCCAGCAACGGATCGGCCAAATGCAGCAGCACATGCCCCCCGGCCTGCTGCGGCGCCTCCAGCGTGCCGTGCGCCGCCGCATAGGAAGGGCTACACACCGGCATCACGATTTCCGGCGCGAACCGCCAGGAGTGATGGTCGGCATCGTGCTCCGTCGTGTGCATCCGCATCGCCAGGTCGACGTTGCCCGGCGTCCCGCGCAACGTGCCGGAGATTAACTGGAAGCGCAGATCGACCTCGGGAAATGCTCGATGGAACTCGCTCAGGCGCGGGATCAGCCAGTGCGTGACGAAGGCCGTCGACAGCGACAGTTCCACCACCTGCTTGCGTGTTCGTTCCGCGATCAGCTCGCGCAGCGCCGCCTCGACCTTCTGCAGCCCGTCCGACAAAGCGCGATACAGGAACTGCCCTTCCGGCGTCAGCTCCAGCCCGACCGGACTGCGGGTGAACAAAATGACACCCAGATGCTGCTCGAGCTGTGCGATATTCCGACTGACGGATGGCTGTGTCAGATTGAACTCGCGCGCCGCTTCGCTGCATGTTCCGGCCCGCGCCGCCGCCTCAAAGATCAGCAGGGCGCGCGGTGAGGGAATCAGTTTGGCGAGACCGGGCATACGCTGACCGTATATCCCCCCTTCGTATTGTCAAGCTGTCCGAAGGGCCACGCCTATGGGACAGTTACCTGTCGGACCGTGCAAAGAGGGCAGAGGAATGCAATGAACAACCACACCAGGGACGCCGAGACCGCTATACGGGAAATGCTGCACCGCGGTGCCACGCGACGTGAAGCGATCGGCTGGCTCGCCGGCGCGGGCATGGGCCTGGCGACCGCCGGCACGATCCTGACGCGTGCCGGCAAGGCACTGGCGGAGACGCCCAAGCGGGGCGGCAGCATCCGCGTCGCCGGCTATTCCTCGTCCACCGCGGATACGGTGGACCCGGCGAAGCAGACGCTGTCGACCGATTACGCGCGCTGTCTGATGTTTTACAACGGGATGACACGACTCGATGAAACGCTCACGCCGCAGCCCGAACTGGCTGCGACGATCGAAAACGACAGAGCCACTATCTGGACTTTCAAACTGCGCCAGGGCGTCGCCTTCCACGACGGCAAGCCGCTCACCCCGGCCGACGTGGTCTACTCGCTGCTGCGTCACAAGGATCCCAAGGTCGGCTCCATCGCCAAGACGCTGGCCGCGCAGATGCAGGAGGTGAAGGCGACCGGCCCGAACGAGGTGCAGGTCACGCTGTCGGCGCCGAATGCCGACTTCCCTGTCGTGCTCGGCACCTTCCACTTCCTGATCGTCAAGGATGGCACCACCGACTTCACCACCGCGGTCGGCACCGGGCCCTACAAGTGCAAGGAATTCAACCCCGGCGTGCGTTCCATCGGGGTACGCAACGAGCACTATTGGAAGCCGGGCCAGCCCTATATCGACCAGATAGAATTCTTCGGCATCCCGGACGAGACCGCGAGGGTGAACGCGCTACTCTCGGGCGACATCCAGATCGCCGGCGGCATCAGCCCACGCGCTACGCGCCAGATCAAGGCCACCGACGGCTTCGAGATCTTCGAGACGAAGTCCGGCAACTACACCGACCTGGTGATGCGCCTGGACGCCGAGCCGACAAAGAATCCCGACTTCGTCCTTGGGATGAAATACCTACTCGACCGTGAGCAGATGCGCACCGCCGTCTTCCAGGGCTACGCCGTGCTGGGCAATGACCAGCCGGTCGATCCCACCAACCGGTTCTATTGCACCGACATCCCGCAGCGCCCATTTGATCTGGACAAGGCGAAGTTCCATTTCCAGAAATCCGGCATCGGCAACACCGCGGTGCCGATCGTCGCCTCGCCCGCCGCGTCGTCATCGGTCGACATGGCGGTTCTGATGCAGGACGCCGCGCAGAAGATCGGCCTGAACCTGGACATCAAACGCGTGCCGGCGGACGGCTATTGGGCGAATTACTGGATGAAGGCGCCGCTCGGATTCGGCAACATCAATCCGCGCCCCAGCGCCGACATCCTGCTGACGCTGTTCTTCAAGTCCGACGCGCCATGGAACGAAAGCGCATGGAAGAACCCGCAGTTCGACCAGTTGCTGCTGGCTGCCCGTACCGAAACCGATCTGACGAGGCGCAAGCAGATGTACTGCGACATGCAGCGCATGATCCACGACGACAGCGGCATCGGCATCCCGCTGTTCGTTTCGTTGCTGGACGCGCACAGCAGCAAGATCAAGGGGCTGCGCCCGATCCCCACCGGCGGCCTAATGGGCTACGACTTCGCCGAAAACATCTGGGTGGATGCCTGACGCGCGCGCCATGAACCCGGTGATGCTACGGCTGATCGTGACCCGCATCGCGATTAGCCTTCTCACCCTTTGGATCGTCTCCGTTCTGGTGTTCGGCGCCACCGAGTTGCTGCCGGGCGACGTGGCGCAGGCGGTGCTGGGCCAGGCGGCGACCCCCGAGGCCGTTGCCGGGCTGCGCGCCGCGCTGCATCTCGATCAGCCGGGATGGTTGCGCTATCTTATCTGGCTTGGTGGATTGCTGCATGGCGACCCCGGCCGCTCGCTCGTCAACCACCTGCCGGTCGCCAACCTGATCGGCAGCCGACTGCCGAATTCCCTGCTGCTGGCGGCGCTGACCGCGGCTTTCTCGGTACCGTTGGCACTGACCCTCGGCATCACTGCGGCGGTGAAACGCGGCTCGCTGTACGACCGCATCACCAGCCTGGTCACGGTCGGTGTCGTTTCGGTTCCGGAGTTCCTCGTCGCCACACTGGCCGTGCTGATCTTCGCGGTGAAACTGCACTGGCTGCCGGCACTTTCGTCGATCCGCGACGTCCATACGATTGAACAACTGTTCCGCAGCTTTGCGATGCCCGTGGTTTCATTGAGCTTCGTTGTCATGGCGCAGATGGCGCGCATGAGCCGCGCGGCGCTGATCGGCACGCTGGATTCGTCCTATGTCGAGATGGCGCGGCTGAAGGGCGCCCGGCCGGTGCGCATCGTGCTGCGCCACGCGCTGCCGAACGCGCTGGGGCCGATCGTCAACGCGGTCGCATTGAGCCTGTCGTTCCTGCTCGGCGGCGTCATCATCATCGAGACGATCTTCAACTATCCCGGTCTTGCCAAGCTGATGGTGGATGCTGTCTCGACGCGCGACATGCCGGTGGTCCAAGCCTGCGCGATGATCTTCTGCGCCGGCTACTTGCTGCTGACCACCCTCGCCGACATCGCCGCCATCTTGTCAAACCCGCGCCTGCGCTATCGATGAGCGGCATCGTCTCTCCCATGCGCCGTCTGCGATTGCCACTCACCGGCGCAATCGGTGCGAATGTGCTCACATTCTGGCTCGTCGTTGCCGTGCTGGCACCGTGGATCGCACCCTATTCCGCCGGCCACATTGTCAGTCCGAACATTCTGGCGCCGATGACCTGGGCCTTCCCGTTCGGCACCGATTATCTCGGTCGCGACATGTTGAGCCGCGTGCTGCTGGGCGCGCGCATCACCGTCGGCGTGTCGCTGGTCGCGACCGTGCTGGCCTGTCTGGCCGGGGTCTCGCTGGCGCTTGCCGCCGCGGCGCGGGGCGGCTGGCTCGATGCCGTGCTCAGCCGCGTGCTCGATGCCGTGATCTCGCTGCCCAGCCTGCTGTTCGGCCTCGTCGTGGTGGCCTCGCTCGGTGCCTCCATGGGTGTGCTGATCACCACCGCCGCGGTGATCTACACGCCGGGCGCGTATCGAACCGCGCGCGCCCTCGCGGTCAACATCAACGCGCTGGACTTCGTCGCCGTCGCGCGCGCCCGCGGTGAGGGCACGTTGTTCATCATGCGCGAGGAAATCCTGCCCAATCTGCTGCTGCCAGTGCTGACCGACTTCGGCCTGCGCTTCGTCTATGTCGTACTGCTGTTGAGCGGCCTGTCGTTCCTCGGTCTTGGTGTCCAGCCGCCCGATGCCGACTGGGGCTCGCTGGTGCGCGAAAACCTGGAGGGCCTGGTCGACGGTTCCCCCGCCGTGATCATGCCGGCGGTGGCGATCGCCACGCTGACCATCGCGGTGAACTTGCTGATCGACAATCTGCCGACGCGGCGCGGCGCCAGCCATGAACGGTGAAGGCGCCCCGTTGGTTGACGTCGTCGGCCTGCGCGTCACAGCGCGGGGCGCGCGGGGCGAAACCGTCATCGTCGATGATGTCAGCTTCAAGATTGCGCGCGGCGAGGTGGTGGCGCTGATCGGCGAATCCGGCTCCGGCAAGACCACCATCGCGCTGTCGCTACTGGGCTACGCCCGCCCTGGCTGCCGCATCGATGCCGGATCGATCCGCGTTGGAAACACCATGGTGCACGCGCTGTCACCATCCGGATTGGCGCAGATCCGCGGCCGTCAGGTCAGCTACATCGCGCAAAGCGCCGCCGCGTCGTTCAATCCGTTCCAGCGCGTCATGGCGCAGGTGATCGAGAGCGCGCGCATCCATCACCTGCTGACGCGCCATGCGGCCGAGGCGAAGGCAAAGTCGCTGTTCCGCGCTCTGGCGTTGCCGGATCCGGACCATGTTGGGCGCCGCTTCCCGCACCAGGTCTCCGGCGGACAGTTGCAGCGCCTGATGGCCGCGATGGCGCTGATCACCGACCCCGAGCTGGTGATCATGGACGAGCCCACCACGGCGCTGGACGTGACCACGCAGATCGAGGTTTTACGCGCGTTCAAATCGGTGGTGAAGCAGCACCATACGACCGCGCTGTACGTTTCGCATGACCTGTCAGTGGTGGCGCAGATAGCCGATCGTATCATTGTGCTGCGCGACGGCGCCATCCAGGAGGTCGGTCCGACGGCGCGGATCCTGAGCGCACCCACGCACACCTATACGCAAAGCCTGCTGGCCGCGGCCGATCCCGCGTCCCATTCCACGCCGTCCGCGCCGCCGCCGCCGCGCGACCCGCCACTGCTGCAGGTGAAGGGGCTGATTGCCGGCTATGGCGGCTGCACCTCGCAGGGGCTGCCGCAACTGCCTGTGCTGCACGATATCGATCTGACGATCCAGCCGGGCTCGGTGCTGGGCATCATCGGCGAATCGGGCTCCGGCAAGAGCACCTTGGCGCGCGTCGTCGCCGGCCTGCTGCCCGCCGCCCGCGGAACGATCACGCTGGACGGACAGGTGCTGCCGGCCCAGGCGGCACAGCGCACGCGCGAGCAACTTCGCCGCATCCAGATCGTATTCCAGAGCGCCGACGTGGCGCTGAACCCGGCGCATCGCGTTACGCGCATCCTGGCGCGGCCGTTGCGATTCTACCACGGCCTGTCCGACGCCGACGCGTCACGTCGCGTGCGCACGCTGCTCGACATGGTGCGGCTGTCGCCGGCGCTTGCTGATCGTTACCCGGCCGAGCTGTCCGGCGGACAGAAACAGCGGGTGAACCTGGCGCGCGCGCTCGCCGCCGAGCCGCGGCTGATCCTGTGCGACGAGGTGACCTCGGCGCTGGACACCGTGGTCGGCGCTGCCATTTTGGAATTGCTGTCGGAACTTCGCCGCGAGCTAGGTCTGGCCTACATGTTCATCAGCCACGACCTGTCCACCGTGCGCGCGATCTGCGACGAGGTGATGATCCTCTATGCCGGCCAGGCGGTGGAATACGGTCATCGCAGCGCGCTGTTGACGCCGCCGCGCCATCCCTACACCGATTTGCTGATCTCCTCGGTGCCTGAGCTGCGGACCGGCTGGCTGGACGGGATCAGCAGGTTTCATCTGAATGAAGCCTTGGACGGCACAGCGGTGCGCTCCGCCACGTCGCCGTGCGCCTTCGTCAGCCGCTGCGCCATGCGCATCCCGGGTGTGTGCGAGACGCAACTGCCCCCCGTGCGCCACCTGCCGAAGGGCACCGCGATCCACTGCCATCGCACCGAGCAGGAGCTGCTGGCGGCGCAAACCGGCCCCACCCCGGCGGCACCCGCGCCAACGTCGCACAACACACTCTACGAACGAACCGAATAAAGGGTCCGTCATGAACGTCGTCACCACGTCCACCCACCAAGGCGAAACCGGCGCGCGCAAGAGCGACCCGCTGCTGCAGCCATTCCGGATCAAGAATGTGTTGTTCCGTAACAGGATCATGAGCACCAGCCACGCCTCCACTCTGGACGACGCCGGCATCCCGAAGGAGCGCTATCAGCGCTACCACGAGGAGAAGGCGAAGGGCGGCATCGCGCTAACGATGTTCGGCGGGTCCTCGATGGTGTCTCGCGATTCAAGCTGGGGCGGCGGTCAGATCGACGTCTCCGGCGACGAGGTCATTCCGTACCTGAGGGAGTTTTCCGAACGCATCCATGGCCACGGCGCGGCGATCATGTGCCAGATCTCGCATCTCGGCCGTCGCGCTGACGCGATGGGATGGAACTGGCTGCCGACGGTCGGTCCGTCGCCGATCCGCGAGACTCGGCATCGTAACTTTCCGCGCGAGATGGACGCGCACGACATCGCCCGCATCGTCAAGGAATACGCCGCCGCGGCGATACGTTGCCAGGAGGGTGGGCTGGACGGCATCGAAACGGTCACCGGTGGTCACCTGATCGGGCAGTTCCTCTCGCCGCGCACCAACCGTCGCACTGACGCGTTCGGCGGCTCGACCGAGAACCGCGCGCGCTTCGGTCTGATGGTGCACGAGGCAATTCGCAAAGCCGTCGGCGACAACTGGCTGGTCGGCATCCGTTTCGTTGTCGATGAGGCCACTGAAGACGGCATCGACTTCGACGAATGCCTGCGCCTGGCACGCATGTTCGAGCGCGAGGGTCAGATCGATTTCTTCAACGCCATCTTCGGACGGATGGACACCGACCTGGCGCTGGCCGAGCACAACATGCCCGGCATGTCGCAGCCGGTGGCGCCGTTTCTGCGCACCGTCGGGGCGTTCAAGCGCGAGATCAAACTGCCAGTATTCCACGCCGCGCGCATCCAGGACATCGCCACGGCGCGCTACGCGATCGCCGAGGGTCTATTGGACATGGTGGCGATGACGCGCGCGCACATGGCCGACCCGCAGATCGTCAACAAGCTGATGCGCGGCGAGGAGGAACGCATCCGTCCCTGCGTCGGCGCGTCGTACTGCATGTACAAGAAGGTCGCCTGCCTGCACAATCCGGCGACCGGCCGCGAGGACCGGCTGCCGCAAATCGTCGAACCCGCCGCCGCGCCCGGGCGAAAGGTCGTCGTCGTCGGTGGCGGGCCGGCGGGGTTGGAAGCGGCGCGCGTCAGTGCCGAGCGCGGGCACAATGTGGTGCTGTTCGAAGCCGGTACAAAACTTGGCGGCCAGTTGCTGTCCGCGGTGCGCGCCACCTGGCGGCGCGACCTGATCGCCATCGTCGACTGGCGCGCGGCGGAGCTGGAACGACTGGGCGTCGATGTGCGCTTGAACCGCTACGCTGAAGCCGCCGATGTTCTGGCCGAGGAGCCCGGCGCGGTCATCATCGCCACCGGTGGTCTGCCCGACACCGAGTGGCTGGACGGTGCCGAGCACTGCACGACGGTGTGGGACATGCTGGTAGACGCATCACAGGCGAAGGATGATGTGTTGGTCTATGACGGGACCGGCCGACACCAGGCGGTGTCCTGCGCGCTGCATTTGGCGGAACATGGCCGCGAGGTGCAATTCGTCACGATCGACGAGTATGTCGCTATGGAGATGGAATATCCGTCGCGTACTGTCTACCGCAAGCGCTTCGCGGAGAATGGTGCGCGCGTCACCACCGACAACGCGCTGCTGCGCGTGCGGAAAAGCGGCAACCGGCTGATCGCGACGTTCCGCCACGAACTGACCGGCGTGACCACGGACCTGTCGGCGTCGCAGATCGTGATCGAGCACGGCACCGTACCGGTGAACGACGTGTTCGACGCGCTGCGCGCCGACTCCGCCAACGACGGCGTCACCGACATCGAGGCGTTGCTGGAACGAAGGCCGCAACTGGCGTCACCGCCGCGCGGCGGCGCGTTCGAGCTGCATCGCATCGGCGACGCGGTGACCAGCCGCAACGTGCACGGCGCGGTCTACGACGCGCTGCGTCTGTGCAGCGCCCTATAGATCGGATTCCCTACAGATCGGATGCCCTATAGTCGGATGCCTGGTAGATCAGATGTCGTGTAGATCAGATGTTCTGTAGATCAGTACCCGCGGACAGGATCGTACAGATGCGGCACCGTCTCACCACGCTCCAGCGCAGCCAACGTGGCGGCCACCGAGGCCGCGCGGGCACGGCGCGAGGCATAGCCGGCCAGGTGCGCCGTCACCGTGATGTGTGGGTGCGCCCAAGCCGGATGCTCGGCGGGCAATGGCTCCTCCTCGAAGACGTCCAGCACCGCGGCACCGATCTGTCCGCTGTCCAACGCCGCGATCAGGTCGGGCAGCACGATCGCCGTGCCGCGACCGCCGTTCACCACGCCGGCGCCCCGCGGCAGCATGGCGAGGCGCCGCGCATCCAGGATGCCGCGCGTCTCCGGCGTGTCGGGCAGCAGGTTCACCAGGATGTCGCAGCTCGACAAGAACGCCGGAAGCTCTTCGTCGCCGGCGAACATGGTGACGCCGTGCACGGCTTTATGGCTGCGTGCCCAGCCGGCGAGCTGAAAGCCCAGGCCGCCCAGCATGCGCGCGGCGACCTGGCCGATCGTGCCGAATCCCATGATCCCGACACGTTTGTCCCACGCGGTGTGCGGTGGCTCGAACGTGTCCCAGCGCCGTTCGGTCTGCGCGGCGATCATCCTGGGGTAGTCGCGCAGGATCGACAGCGCCGCCAGGCAGCAATATTCGCCCAGCGTCTGCGAGGTTTCCTCGCTGACCATGCGCACGATCGGCAGATGCGCGGGCACCGTCGGATCGCGCACGATATGATCGACCCCGGCCGCGCTGCTGAAAATCGCGCGCAGGTTGCGATAGCCCGCGATGCGGCCGGGCTCCGGCTCCCACACCAGCACGTAGGTCACCGCGCCCGGATCGACCGACGGATCGTTCCAACCACGCACCTGAAGGTCGGGCGCCACCTCGCGAAACCCCGTCTGCCATTCCGGCACCGCTTCGTCGCCGCCGGATTTCACCAACAGAAGCCCATGTGTCATCGTCATGCGATCCTCGTCATCCCGCCCTTGTCCCCTTGCGCATGAGCCACTCTATCGTTCCCGCCGGCGTTCCGGCACCCTGGAGACCGCACAAATGAGACTGTCCGATTTCCGTGTCCTGACCTTCGATTGCTACGGCACGCTGATCGACTGGGAGGCCGGCATCTACGCCGCGCTGCAGCCGCTGTTGCAAAAAGCCAAGCAAACCGTGGGCCAAACGCTGTCGCGCGACGCCGCACTGGAAACCTTTGCGCGCCATGAGTCGGCGCAGGAGGACGCGACGCCGGCGATGGTCTATTCGGAGCTGCTGGCAACGGTGCATCGGCGCCTGGCGCGCGAATGGAACGTTGCGATGGAAGACGGGGACCATGCGCGGTTCGGCGCGTCGGTGCCCGATTGGCCCGCGTTTCCGGATTCCGCGGTCGCGCTCGCCTACCTGAAGCAGCACTACCAGCTCGTGATCCTGTCCAATGTCGATCGCGAGAGCTTCAAGGGCAGCAACCGCCGCCTGGGCGTTGTGTTCGACGCGATCTACACCGCGCAGGATGTCGGGTCCTACAAGCCGAGCTCGAAGAACTTCGAGTACTTGCTCACGCACCTCGCGCAGCGCGGTGTCGCCAAGGCGGACATCCTGCACACGGCGCAGAGCCTGTTCCACGACCATGCGCCGGCGAAACGGTTCGGTCTCGCGTCGGCGTGGATCGATCGGCGGCACGACCAGCAAGGCTGGGGCGCGACGATGGCCCCGCCCGAGGGAGCTGCCTACGATTTCCGCTTTCCCAGCATGGCGGCGATGGTAGAGGCGCATCGGGCGGAACAGCCCGCCTAAACCAAGCAGGGACTGCGTACACCGCCGTTGCTTTTTGCGGGCTTCGGCCGCCAAGCGGATCTAGGCGGCGCGCGGGATGTCGCCGGGTGAGGGTTGCGCCAAGGACAGTTTCAACAGCCTGATTGAACCGCCCCCGCACCCGCCGCACAATGCCTCGCAACGCATTTCTGCCGGGGAGCACGTCCATGTCCGCGTCCATCGAGAGCTACGCGCACGGCGCCAGCGACATCCCGCTGATTGGCGAAACGATCGGCGCCAGCTTCGATCGTACCGTGGCCACCTGGGGCGATCGCCCCGGGCTGATCGTGCGCCAGCAGGGCATTCGCTGGAGCTATCGCGAGCTGGGGGAGAAAGTCGATGCCTTCGCGGCGGGCCTGGTCGCGCTGGGGCTGCAGCCCGGCGAGCGCGTCGGCATCTGGTCGCCCAACAACGCCGAGTGGGTGGTGACCCAGTTCGCCACCGCCAAGGCCGGGCTGATCCTGGTGAACATCAACCCCGCCTATCGCCTGGCGGAGCTGGACTACGCGCTGAACAAGGTCGGCTGCCGCGCACTGATTACCGCGACGTCGTTCAAGAGCTCGGACTATGTCGGCATGCTCACCACACTGGCGCCGGAACTGGCCTCGGCACAGGCCGGTCGGCTGAGTGCTGCGAAGTTTCCGAAGTTGGAGATGGCAATCCAGATCGGTCCCGCCGCCGCGCCGGGGTTCATCGGCTTCGACAGCCTGTATGATATGGGCGCCGCCTCGCACCGCGCGCACCTGGCCGCGCTGGCGCCGAAGCTGCAATTCGACGAGCCGATCAATATCCAGTTCACGTCAGGCACGACCGGCGCGCCGAAAGGGGCGACGCTGACGCATCACAACATCATCAACAACGGCTTCTTCATCGGCGAGGCGATGAAGCTGACGCCGCAGGACAGTTTGTGCATTCCGGTGCCGCTGTATCATTGCTTCGGCATGGTGCTGGGCAACCTGGCCTGCACCACGCACGGCACGGCGATGGTCTATCCAGGCGAGGGTTTCGATCCGCTGGTGACGTTGCAGACGGTGGCCGAGGAACGCTGCACCGGTCTGCACGGCGTGCCGACGATGTTCATCGCGCAACTGGAACATCCGGAGTTCGCCGGCTTCGACCTGTCGTCGTTGCGTACCGGCATCATGGCCGGTGCGCCCTGTCCGATCGAGGTCATGCGCCGCTGCATGGCGCAGATGCACCTGTCGGAAATCACCATCGCCTATGGCATGACCGAAACGAGCCCGGTCAGCACGCAAACCACGACCGACGATCCGGTGGCGCGGCGGACCAGCACGGTCGGACGGGTGCACCCGCACGTGGAGGTGAAGATCGTGGATGCCGAGGGCCGGATCGTTCCGCGCGGCACCTCGGGCGAGCTGTGCACGCGCGGTTATTCGGTGATGCGCGGCTATTGGGACGAGCCGGAGCGCACCGAGCAGGCGATCGACGCGGCGCGCTGGATGCACACCGGCGATCTGGCGACGATGGATGCCGAGGGCTACGTCAACATCGTCGGGCGCATCAAGGACATGGTGATCAGGGGCGGGGAGAACATCTATCCGCGCGAGGTCGAGGAGTTTCTGTACCGTCACCCGAAGATCCAGGATGTGCAGGTGTTCGGCGTGCCGGATACGCGGCTCGGTGAGGAGCTGTGCGCCTGGGTCAAGGTCCGTGCTGGGGAGACGTTGACGGCGGATGAGGTGCGTGAGTTCTGCCGCGACCAGATCGCGCACTACAAGGTGCCGCGGCACATTCGTTTCGTCGACGACTTCCCGATGACGGTGACCGGCAAGATGCAGAAATTCATCATGCGTGAGCGGATGACGGCGGAGCTGGGGGTGCAGGAAGCGGCGACGGCATAGGGCGCGGTTGCACGACACAGGACCACTTTCACGACATGTTTGTCGAAAGCATCAACGATCTGCGGCTCGTTGATATATCGGCGCTTAAGACCATGCTGCGCAGGGTCTCGGTAGAGGTGGTGTTGGCCGGCTTGGTTCGCCCGGCGTCGGGGGTGAAGCCGAAGTCGAGCAGATAGCGGTGCGTCTCCTGGCCTTTTCGGGACCGGACGTGCAATGTCAACCCCCACTCACTCTCGAGGGTCTTGCCTTGCGGCGCCTCAGGAAATCCCACGCGGCCGACCGCAAGACCGGGCAGTTCCGCCCCGCGGAGGAAGATGTCGTGCGTATTGTCGGTGATCTCGCGGACAATGATCTGGTCAACCACCGGCGCATCGATCCGTACGGGAGCGGCATGGCCGGAGCGATCAAGCGGAATGCTGCATGTCAGCAGCGAACCGCCAACCTCGGCCGAGCGTTGCAGGAAGCTACGGCGGTCCAGCGAAAGCGGCATACGCGATCCCCTCACATATCGCTACCGATCCTAGTCTACAGCGAAGATCGGAAGCAACCATGACGCTGCTTTCCACCGGTCGGCTACGTGGGCCGACGGGCCAATGTCCGCAATGGCTCGGCGGTCGACTTCCAAGCCGACCCACCACCTCACCGCCTCATGCGTGGCAAACTTGGCCGGCTGCGTCATACATGCGGCTTTCGTCGGTGTGCAGCCGCAGCCGGCTCTTGCGCTGGCCTGCTTGACCACAACGTCACGAACGTCTTTACCGCGAACGACGTCTGACATGAGCACACAGCTCGCGGTGCTGGCGGCCGACATCACTCGCCTCGCGGTGGATGCGATCGTCAACGCCGCCAACCAGACGCTGTTGGGCGGCGGCGGCGTGGACGGGGCGATCCATCGCGCCGCCGGCCCCGAGCTACTGGCCGAATGCCGCACACTCGGCGGCTGCCCGACCGGCCAGGCACGCATCACCAAGGGTTATCGGCTGCCGGCGCGCCATGTCATCCACACGGTCGGACCGATCTGGCGCGGCGGCAGTCACGGCGAGCCCGACCTGCTTGCCAGTTGCTACCGCGAGAGCCTGAAACTCGCCATCGCGCATGGCGTCGGCTCGATCGCCTTCCCGGCGATCAGTTGCGGCGTGTATGGCTATCCGATCCAGGCGGCGGCGCGGATCGCCGTGGCCGAAACGACCGCGGTGCTGCGCGACGAAGCATCGATCATGTGCGTGGTGTTCGTGGGCTTCAGCGCCGAGGTGCTGGGTGCATTGCAGGCGGCCCTGCGCGAGGTGGTATCGCAGGCGTAACGCGCTTGTGCGTCGCGCCGGGCCGTGCGTGGTGGGACCGACCCGGCGCGGCGGTGCTCACGGCGAACCCGACCTGCCGGCCCGCCATGACAAATTTTCCCATAACTCTGGCCAAATCGTAATGCTAACTCGGCTTGCCGCGCGAACACGCCGCCAAACATACTACCAACCGCCATCCCGTATCGGACGCCATCCCGTATCGGGCACGATCCCGGTTCGACCCAGATCGTTCAACCCCGATCGTTCGACAACCTCCGAAACGAGACGGCGCTATCCGGGATTGCTGCGCGCCCGCGCTGCGTGCATGCACGCGTCCATGCGAACCTTGCTGCTGGCCGGAGCGGGCTTCCTGGCCGGTGCGATGAACGCGGCGGCCAGCGGCGGCTCGTTCGTCAGTTTCCCCGCCCTGATCGTTACCGGCGTCCCACCGGTCTATGCCAATGCCTCCAGCGTGGCGCTGTTCCCCGGCGCCGTCACCAGCGGCTGGACCTATCGCCACGCGCTGTCGGGGATCGGCGGCGTGACGCTGCCGGTTCTGCTGACGGTGAGCGTGGCGGGCGGCCTTTTGGGTGCGGTGCTGCTGCTGGCGACACCACCGGGCGCCTTCAACGTACTGGTACCGTGGCTGCTGCTGGCGACCCTGGCCTTCGCGTTCGGCCGCCGGGTCGGCACGGCGTTGCGGCGCGTACTGCGCATCGGCCGCGGCACGACACTCGCCGCACAGTTCATGCTCGCCGTCTATGGCGGCTATTTCGGCGGCGCGGTTGGAATCACGATGATGGCGGTCTGGGGACTACTGGGTGCCGGCGACCTGCGGCAGATGAACCCGACGAAGACCGTGCTGGTCGGCGCGATGAACGGGGTAGCGGTGCTGTATTTCGTCGGCGCCGGCGCAGTGGTCTGGCCGCAGACGCTGGCCATGCTGTTCACCGCTGCGATCGGCGGCTATGTCGGCGCGTGGGTGGCGCTGCGGCTGGACGAGCGTTGGTTGGCGCCGGCGTGATAGCGATCTCCGGCGCCATCACCCTGAGCTTCTTCCTGCGCGGCGTCTGATACTGCGAGTCGGAACACGGCGGGTCGGACGCAGGGATCAAACGTTGCGACGATTCGGCAACGTCTCCGGGTTCACCACGTAGCCCGGGTCCAGCACGCCGTCGAATGCCTCCAGCATGTTCTTCGCCGCGCGGATCGACATCTTCTCGTAGCATTCGATCGGCGCGGCGGCATTGTGCGGGCTTAGTACGACGTTTTTCAGGTGCAGCAGCTTGTTCGCCGGGTCCGGCGGCTCGCGCAGTTGCACGTCCAGGCCGGCCGCCTCCAGCCTTCCAGTGCTCAGCGCCGCGACCAGCGCCGCCTCATCCACCAGCGGGCCACGCGCGGCATTGATCAGCCAGGCGGTCGGCTTCATCAGCCCAAGCATCTCGCGGTTGATCATATGGTGGGTCGTTTCGTCGAGCGGACAGTGCAGCGTCAGCACATCGACCTCCGGCAGCGCGGCGGCGACGTCGGTCACCGGGATGTGGCCGTCGGCAGCAATGCGCGGCACCGGGAAGGCGGGGTCGCGGACCATGACCCGCATGCCGAACGCGGCGCAGAGGCGAGCGACGCGGGTGCCGATGCGGCCATAGCCGACCACCAGGACGGTGCGGCCGGCCAGCTCGCCCATCGGCCGGCCTTCGCGGATCATCCAGCCGCCGGCACGCACGCTGGCGTCCATCTCGATGGTGCGGCGTGCCACCGCTAGCAGCAGCATCATCGTGTGCTCGGCGACCGCAAGATCGTTGCCGCCGTTGGTGACGCCGACCACGACGCCGCGGCGCGTGCAGGCCGCGATGTCCACCGTGTCGTAGCCGACGCCGAAACGAGAGACGACTTTCAACTCGGGTGCCCGATCGAGCAGCTTCTCGTCGACCTTCTCCAGACCCACCAGGACGGCGTGCGCGCCCGGAACGGCAGCCGCCAGCTCGGCGGGACCGGGACGGGCGAGCTGGCGAAGGGTCACGTCGTGGCGGGCTTCGAGCAATGCCATGCCGCTAGCGTGCAGCGGGCGACACAGGACGATGGTGGGCATGGGGACGGCTTACCTCCGGGCGGCGTTTCGCGTGATGCTGCGTCGCGGTGCCGCGCTGCGCAAGCCGCGGCCATTGGTGTGTTCGGGAACCCGGCACAAGCTGCGGCTTGAAGTCATCCCGCCTCTGGCCTAGAACCCGCGCCTTGGCCGTGGTCCCGTTCGTCTAGAGGCCCAGGACGCCGCCCTCTCACGGCGGCAACGCGGGTTCGAATCCCGCACGGGACGCCAAACGATTTCAGGCGGTCAGGCGGAGAATCGGGCTTTCGGCGCACATACGGAGGAGTGCATGGACAAGGTCGTCTCGCCGGAACGCCGCCGATTCCTTGCCGTGACCGCAGCCTCGCTGCTGCCGGTGCACGCGACCTTGGCACAGAGCAGCCCGGCGGCCGCGGCACGTGCCGGCAATATCGCGGTAATCGGAGAGCCCGGCTCGATCGACCCGATGCTGACGCTGGCCGACCTGGTGAACCAGATCGACCAGCACTTGTTCGAAACTCTGTATTATATGGATCCGTTGTTCCATATCGGCCCCGTGCTGGCCGCGGCGATGCCCGACATCTCACCCGACGGAATGCGCTACACCATTCCGTTGCGCGAGAACGTGCCGTTTCATGACGGCACGATCATGGTGGCCGACGATGTCGTTGCCACGTTGCAGCGTTGGCTCACACTGTCGGCGCGCGCGAAGGCGGCAGCACCATTCGTTGATACCATCACCGCGTCGAACGCAAAGACCGTGGTCATCACGCTGAAGCAGCCCTATTCCCCGCTGATGACGCTGCTGTCGCTGTTCAACGGAGCGGCCGCGGTGATGCCGAAGCGCATCGTGTCCTCGATGGATCCGATCAAGGAGTTTGTCGGTACCGGCCCGTACCGGCTCGTGGAGCACGCGCCGGACCGCTATATCCGCGTTGTCCCTTTCGACAAATACGCCTCCCCCACGGGCAAGCCAAACGGCTTCCTCGGCGAGCGGAAGGCGCTGATCGACGAGCTGCGATTCATTCCGGTTCCGAACACGACGACGCGGGTGGATGGGCTGATCACGGGTCAGTACCATTTCGCCGACGGGCTGACGATCGAGAGCTATGCGAAGCTCGCGGACAAGCCCAACGTCAAGCAGGGTACGATGATCGTCCCGGGCTGGGCGATCATCGTGATGAACACGAAAGTGGGGCTTACCGCCGACCTGCGCATCCGCCGAGCCGCGCTGGCGGCGATCTCGCCGTCTGACATGATGGCGGCCGCCTTCGGTCCACCGTCGGTGTGGACGCTGGAAGGATCGATCTACCCGAAAGGCACCGAACTGTACATTGCGGATGCGCCGGGCTACAACGCGCACGATCCGGTAAAGGCGGCGGCGATGCTGAAGGAGGCCGGCTACAAGGGCCAGCCGTTCCGTATCTTTACCACAGCGCAATACGACTACATGTTCAAGATCGCGCAGGTCGCCGAGGCCAATCTGACCGAGGTCGGGTTCAAAGTGGACCTGCAGGTGATGGACTGGGCGACGCTGCTGCAACGGCGTAATGATGCCAGTATCTGGGAGGCTTTCGTGACCTCCAGCCCGATCTTTCCGGACCCGACACTGTTCAGCCCGTTCAACCGCAACTATGCGGGCTGGTGGGATACCCCGGGGATCCACGCAGCAGTGCAAGCTTTCACCTCCGCCGCGGACAACACGGCGCGGTTGGCGGCATGGACGAAGATGCACGAGTTGTTCTACCGGGAGGTGCCGAGCCTGTTGGTCGGGTATTATCAGCTGCTGTACGGCATCAGCACGAAGCTGGAGAACTTTACGTCCGCACAGCCGCCCGCCTTCTGGAACGTCAAGCTGACGGCGTAATATTACGTTCAGGTGAGTCGTATTAATCGGCCGCGGTGACGCGCAAGCGTGTCGGCGCGCCAGGGACGCGCCATCGCGGCCTGGAATCCAATTACGATCCGATTGCAGCCGCGTGGAACGTGGGGCGGGCGCCGCAGCTTCGGTGATGGATGCCGGCGCGATCCACGCGCCCGCATTGACTCCCATCCTTCCAACCGCAACTTTCGCCCCAACCAGCCTGCCGGCCGAGGGAGACAGGAACCCATGCGCATCGCCGTCGGCTCCCTCATGCAGGAAGCCAACACCTTTGTCCCCTTCCGTACGGATCTCGACACCTTCCGTTCAGTCTACCTGCATCGCGGGGCGGAGATGCTCACCGGCTACGGCGCCGCACGCGTCGAGGTTCCCGCGTTCTTCGAGGTGCTCCGCGCAGCCGGCGCCGAGGCAGTTCCACTGCTCGCCGGACATGCCGGGTCCAACGGTCCGGTCACGCGCGCCGCGTTCGATACGCTGGTGGGCGAAATGGAGCAGCGCCTGCGGGACGCGGGGCGGTTGGACGGGCTGCTGCTGGCGCTGCACGGCGCCATGGTCGTGGAGGACAATCCCGATGCCGAGGGCGAGATCATCGAGCGGATGCGCGCCATCCTTCCCACCGGGCGGCCGATCGGCGTGTCGCTCGATCTGCACGGCCACATCACGGCGCGCATGCTGCAGCCCGGAACGTTCCTCATCGGCTACCGCGAATATCCGCACATCGACATGTACGAAACCGGTGAGCGCGTCGCCGGGCTGATGCTGGATACGCTCGCCGGGCGCCGGCGGCCGACGATGGCGCTGGCCAAGCGGCACATGATCGTCAGCCCCGTCAATGCCCGCACGGCCGAGCCGCCGCTGTCGGACATCGTCGCCGCCGCCCGCGCCATGGAGGATGCCGGGCGCGTGCTGCACGCCTCGTTGTTTCCCGTCCAGCCCTGGATCGATGTGCCCGATCTCGGTTTCGCTGCCCTCGTCTGCACCGACGGCGATGCCGAGGCCGCGCGTGACGCCGCGGAGGAGCTTGCCGCCACGGCGTGGGACGCGCGCCAAGCGTTCATCCCCGATCTTACGCCGCTCGACGAGGCTGTGCGCATCGGCCTCACCAGCGAGGGCACCACCATCGTCGGGGACACCGGGGATGGGCCGTCGGGCGGCGCGGCGGGCGACAACACCGCGGTACTGCGCGCGCTGCTTTCCGCCGGTGCCGACAGGGCCGGGCGGCTTTCGTATCTGGCACTTGTCGATGCCGAAGCCGTTGCGCAGGCGGTCGCGGCGGGGATCGGGGTCACCGTCACGCTCAGCGTCGGACACAGGCTCTCTGGCGACGGCGAGCCCGTCCGCGTCACCGGCCGCGTTCGCGCGCTTACCGACGGCGTGTTCACCCAGCACGATGCCGGCGCGCAGGGGCTCGACGCGAATTTCGGGCCAACGGCCGTCGTCGCCATCGGCGACATCCGCCTGGCGCTGCGCACCCTGCCAAGCTTCGAGTGGGACACGGGCATGTACACCTCGGTCGGCCTGCCGCTGCGGCAAGCGGCGCTGGTGTTCGTGAAATCCTCGTCCCATTTCCGCGTCGCCTTCGGCCCGCATGCCGACCGCATTGTCGCCGCTGATACGCCTGGCGCCACGGCGGGCAACATGCGGCGGCTCCGTTTTCGCAACGTCACGCGCCCGCTCTATCCCGTCGACTACAACGAGGCTGGCCAATGAAGATCGTTGACCTCCGCATAACGTCGGTGAACGTCCCGTTTGAGGCCACGCTGCGCTGGGCCTGCGGCGTGGAGACCGGCACCACGCGCGGCATCATCGAGGTCGTCACCGAGGACGGCATCATCGGCCTCGGGGAGACATATGGCGGCGCCGGCATCGAGCACGCCATCGAAACGGCGCGTCCCTTCGTCATCGGCCTCGACGCGCTCGATGTCGGCCTGCTGATGCGTCGCTTTGCGGTGTTCTGCATCGGCTACGAAACGGCCATTCCCGCCGTGGTGCGCGCCGGCATCGAAATGGCCTGCCTCGATGCGGCAGGCAAGAGCCTCGGCGTGCCCGTCTATCGGCTACTCGGCGGCAAGACGCGCGACCGAATCGAGTTTGGCGCCTATGTCTTCTATCGCTACCGCGATCCGAAGACCGGCATTGGCGGCGAGGACTCGCCGCAAGCCATCGCCGCGCGCACCCGCGAGCTCTGCGCCCGGCACGGCTTCCGCGCCATCAAGCTGAAGGGCGGCGTCTACCGCCCCGCCGAGGAATTCAAGGCGCTGGAGCTGATCCGCGCCGATTTCCCCGATGCCCCGCTGCGCTGGGATCCCAATGCCGCGTGGTCGGTGGAAACCTCGATCCGCATCGGACACCGCCTGATGGCGAGCGGGATCGACCTCGAATATCTCGAGGATCCGACAGCGACACTCGAGGGCATGAGTCAGGTCCGCAAGGCGGTGTCGATTCCGCTTGCGACCAACATGTGCCTCGTCGCCTGGGACCAGCTGGCGCCGGGCATCCGCATGCGTGCGGTGGATGTCATTCTCAGCGACCTGCATTACTGGGGTGGTTTCCAGCAGAACCGCAAGATGATCGCGGTGGCCGAGGCCTTCAATCTCGGCATCGGCATGCACAGCGACCGCGAGCTCGGCATCTCCACCTCGGCCATGCTGCATCTGGCCGCCGCCACGCCCTACATAACCTATGCCATCGACAGCCATTATCACGACCAGCTCGACGACCTTATCACCGAGCCATTTGTCTACGAAAGCGGCTCCATGCGGGTGCCGGACGGCCCGGGCCTCGGTGTCGAGCTCGATCGCGACAAGCTCGCTCGCTACCACGCGCTCTATGAAAAGGAAGGTGGCATCAGCGAGTTCTACGACCCCGCCCGACCGGACTGGGTCCCGGCGCTGCCGCTGTTCTGATACCAGTCGGCGGAAGCGTCGAAGAGCGCATCACTGCGTCAGTGCCGCCGGCAGTTCGAATGGCACGGGATCGGCGAAGCGGCGGACGACATTGGCCGTGAGCTGGCCGAGCGGGCTGGCCCCGCCGTCGATCATCAGGCTGCCTGCATAGGTCATCGAACCGACCGAAAACACCACGCCGCCGGCGGCGGTTTCAAAAAAAGTCATGTCGGCGCAGGACCAGTCCTGCTGCGGCAGCGGGTGGCGCTGTATCAGCATGTCCTCGTTCACCCACCCGTAGTCCGGGTGAATGACGATGCCCTTTGCCACAACAAGCGCGTGCGGTGGGGTGCCGTATTTTGGATTGACGCTGTCGAGCTCGAAGCCAGCCGCGCCGCCGCCCATGTAGCCGGCATCACCGAATATCGTGCCTGCTCGCGTATCGAGACCCGTGGTCATGAACGCCACGCGCGGATCGTTAATTCCATCAACAAAATGGTATGGGAAGCCAAGGTGGCGGCCCTGGCTGGAAAAGCTGATGCCGAGGAGCTTGTGGCTCGATCGGCCAATACGCCGCCACAACCCGCCATAGCCGCCGAATGCGTGGTAGCTCTCGCCGGGCATCGTCTCCCACACGCGGATGCCGCCCTCGGCACGGCGCACTTCGAGCGTATCGGGCTGGTCCTGCGACGGTTCGGCACGCCAGTAGAAACCGTTGCCGCCGAGATACATCAGGCGGCCGCCCTGGCCGAGAAAATCCTCGAATACCTGCATCATGCGCTCGGAGTGGTATTCCGGATGCTGCGCGGCGATGACGACGCGATAGGACGCCAATGCCGCGATTCCCTCGTCGTGCAAGTCGTGATCGGTGATGACGTCGTGCGCCATTCCGGTGGTGGACAGAAACTGGTCGATATAGTTGTCCGCCACCCAGCGGCCCGTGCCCGATCCCCCCTCGGCCGGGTCCATCAATGAAATCTGCCGGGGTCTAGTGTCGAGCATCGGACGGAGCCGCGTGACCAGCGACACGCCTGAGCCGTCGCTGTGAAGGTTATAGCAGGAAAGCCCGAACTGTGGGTTCATGTCGGGCGTTTCGGGAAGCGCATCCCACGCAGCGGCGCGGTCCGCGATCTCGACGCCACGGCCCGGACGAACAAAACAGCCATAGACCTGGTAGCTGAATGTGGGCACCAGCAGCACCACGTCCGCCTTTGGCTCCCGCGGTCGCACGATGAAGGGGATGTAGTCCTCGCCGGCGTCGTTCTTGATATGCGCGGCGTAGAACCCGCTCGGCCAGTCCGGCGGGACAGTGAGGCAGGCGCTCTCGGTCCAGCCAAGCGGCCCTTGGTCGTCGTCGTGGAAATGGATGGCGCCGTATTGATCGGGGGCAGTCTTCCAGTCATGCACCGCGCCGGTCCAGTTCGAACCCGTCATGGCGCGCGTGGGAAGATTGATCAGGCGTGCATGCGCGGCGTGCGGCCCAGTGTCGGTGGCGAGCTGGGTGGCGATGCCGATTGAGAAATCCCAGGCTGCCAGCGTCGCGTTCGAGGGCGCCGGGCGATGGATGGTCGGGCGTTGCAGCTTGCCGTTGAAGTGACCGCCGGCCGGGGCGGTGCCCTCCCTCGGCAGCGCCGCCAGAAAAATTTCCGGCGCGCCGCCAGGTGGGCGCATCGCCGGCGCCCGGGCCTCGCCGGCATCGCCGAGCGGGGCGTGCGGCACCTGCGTGACCGTTACGGCGCCGTCGAGATCGAGCGTGGCCTTCACGTCGTACCATCGCCGTTCCAAAAGCCGGCGCGGCACTTCGGTGCGCACACGTGCCCCATCCGGACCGGTGACCTCCGCCATGGTACCACCGCCCGGGCCGATGCCGAGTGCGAACGTGAAGCCGTCGAGGCGCAGCGCGACCAGGCCCTGCCGGCCCTTCCCCGGCGTGGTCGGCCAGATCGTCGCCGACAGGCTCACACCGCCCTGCACATCAACCGGCAACGAGGCAACATGGCCGAAGCTGCCGAGATAGGCGGGCTGTTCCTTGCCCGGGTGCACGCGGTCGAGCGCGCTCGGCATCGGGATTTCGGCGTAACCCGGTCCGGCAGGATTGGGGTCGGCACAGATATGGCGAACAAAGCGCAGGGTGAAATCCCGCCCGCCGGCACTTGAAACCATGAAGCGGATGGCGCCGCCCGGCTTCACGCTCCAGCGGTCGACATACCCGGTCAATGCATGCATCGCGGTCCCCTCATGCCTTCCTACGTGCCACAATTAATCATCACGACTTCGTCGCGTCGTAGAACAGCGCCACCCAGCTTGCCCGGGCGAAGTGGTAGCCCTGCTTCTCCGCGCGATAGGCAATCGTCTGGACCTGGTTGTGCACCGGGAACCACAGGGCAGTGTCCATGATGCGCTTCTGTGCGTCGGCATAGACCGCGTCGCGCTTGGCCGGGTCCGTCACCGCGCGGCCGTCGGAGAACAACGCATCCAACTTCGGATCGTTGAGCTGCATCCAGTTGTATTTGTAACGACCGGGGCTCGGGATGTTGCTGCTTGCGAACAGATTTTCCAGGCACATCGGATCGGCCTGTATCCAGCGCACCGGCAGCATGTCGAACGCGTTGTCGAAGACGAGAGACTGGTTGCGCGCGAACGTGATCGTTTCGACCTTAAGGTCGAAGCCGACGCGCCGGGCAACCGCCTGGAGTTCAACCGCCGTATCAGGTTCCAGCGGCGGCGGAGCGCCATAGAAACCGCTCAGCCGTTGGCCATCCTTGATGCGTACGCCATCCGGCCCGGGCTTCCAACCGGCCTGATCGAGCAGCGCCATCGCGGCAGTAGGGTCCGGCTTGTAGATATCCTCGGTGCCTGCCCAGTAGCCGGGCGTGCCCTTCGACAACGGCCCATAAGCCGGATCGATCAGGCCGAAGAACAGGTTGTCGCTGAGTGCCTTGCGGTCCACCGCCATCGCCAGCGCGCGGCGAACGCGAACGTCCGCGAAGATCCCGCGGCTGCCGTTTAGTTCGAGGCCGAATGGAATGCCGGCCGCGTTGCCGATCATGGTCCCGTAGTCGTGCGTGCCGCTATACCGTTTCATATCCAGGATCGGTGTGGCGTCGGAAATATCGATCTCGCCCGCCTCCAGCGCAGCCACGCGCGTCGAGGCATCGGCAATGAACCTGCTGACGACACGCTGGACGCGGGAGGGCCCCTGGTTCGCATTGTAGCCCGGCGCCCAATTGTATTTGTCGAAGCGCTCCAGCACCACCTGCCGCCCTTCCTCCCACGAGACGAAGCGGAACGGCCCAGCGCCCACCGGCGCGCGGGCGAAGCCCTGGTTGCCCAGGCGTTTCACCGCAGCGGGAGAAACCGGCGCGAGCGTGCCCTCGGCATAGCTCGCCAGCGCGGCTCCGAAGGGCTGCGAATAGGTCACGCGGGCCGTGTGGGGGTCAATCACCTCGGTGCCGGCATAAGGGCCGAGCTGGGTCACCGCGCCTTCGCTCGCGGTCTTCGGATCGGCAATCGTGTCGAAGGTGAATTTCACGGCTTCCGCATCGAACGGCGTGCCGTCATGGAAGCCGACATCGCTGCGCAGCTTGAGTGTCACGCTCTTGCCGTCCGGCGCGACCTCCCATGCCGTCGCGAGGCCGGGAAACAGCTTGTTCGATCCGTCGCTGGCGATCAGCGTGTCGAAGATCTGTGCGATCACCTGATACTCATGGCGGGAGCTGGTGACTCGGGGATCATAGGTGCGCGGGGTTGCGTCGTCCTCGCCCCATGTCACCGTGAGGCCGTCACCGGATTGCGCGGCGGCGGCGCGGGCGGCCCGAGAGGCGATCCCAGTGGCAATCATCGGTGCGGCAAGCGCGCTGCCAACAACCGCGCGGCGGGTCAGGCCTGAGGGTCTGCGTCCGGTCATAACCGCCTCCATGCGGGTTTAATTTGCCGCGGACTGTGCGGTGCCCAACGGCGGCATGCAATCGGCACATTCATGCTTGTCGGGCACGCTTGTCGGCAATGCTTGCGCCGGCATGCTTGTGCGGGCATTCGGCATCGCTATTCTTGCAGACAGTCACATCCCGAACAGGCCAGATGGATCCTCGATGCACAAGCTGACCTGGGCTTGCGGCCGATGCTGAACGCCGAAACCGGCAGCTTGTCGGTGTCCCGATGAGGATGCCGCGCGTCCTCACGCGGCTGTTCGGCGCCATTGTGACACTCCTTATCACCTGGACCGTCGTCTTCGGCGCCATGCGGCTCGCGCCCGGCGATCCGGTGCTGTTGATGCTGCAGGGAACGCCGATCAGCGATGCCGCCATGGACGCGACACGCGCCAAGCTCGGCCTCGACCGGCCGCTGGTCGTGCAATATGTCAGCTTCCTGGCCAATGCCGGGCGTGGCGATTTCGGTGCAAGCTTCCGCAGCCGCCAGCCCGTGACGCAGCTCATTGCTGACGAATTCCCCTACACGCTGCAGCTCGCCATCGGCGGCTTCGTGGTCGGCCTGCTGCTCGGCGGCACACTCGGCATCGTCGCCGGCGTCTGGCCCAACGGCTGGATCGACACCGTCTGCATGACGCTGGCAATTGCCGGGCTGTCGCTGCCGAGCTTTTGGATCGGCATGATCCTGATCCAGGTCTTCGCCACCCAGCTTGGGTGGGTGCCGGTCCTTGGCACCGGGTTCGACGCGCTGATCTTGCCGAGCATCTCACTTGGGCTGTTTCTCGCCGGCGGACTGGCGCGCCTGGTGCGCAACAGCATTATCGAGGTGATGACGCAGGATTATATCCGCACAGCGCACGCCAAGGGCCTCACCACGGTGCGTGTCGTCACCAAGCACGCTCTGCGCAACGCGGTCATTCCGCCACTGACGCTGCTCGGCATCCAGTTCGCGTTGTTGATCGGCGGTGCCGTCGTCACCGAAACGGTCTTCGCACGCCCCGGCATCGGTCACTTGCTCGTGCTTGCGGTGCTGGAGAAGGACTTCCCGGTCGTCCAAGGCGTCGTCGTGCTTACCACGGCAGCCTACGTGCTGATCAATCTCCTGATCGACGTTGCCTATGGCATCATCGATCCGCGGGTGCAGGTGTGAGCCAGGCGCAGGTGCGGCCGCGCGGACACGGTGTCATCTCGCGGCTGCTCGGCGCCCCCGGTGCATTGGCCGGCACCGTTGTGCTGGTCTCCATTCTGACGCTGGCCGTCCTGGCGCCGGTGGTTGCCCCCTATGACTGGAACGCCACCAGCCAATGCCGGCGGCTGGCCCCGATATCCGCCGGACATTGGTTCGGCTGCGATCTGTTCGGGCGAGACATCCTGAGCCGCGTCATGTATGGCGCACGCTTCTCCCTCGCCATGGGCGTCTCGACCGTCGCGATCAGCCTGGTGGTCGGTGGCCTGCTCGGAATCGTCATCGCCTATGGCGGCGGCCGGATCGATGCGATCGGGGCACGGTTCATCGATGCGATGCTCTGCTTCCCCCCGATCATCCTCGCCATCCTGATCGTGGCCGTGCTCGGTGTCGGCCTCTGGAATGCGGCTCTCGCCGTCGGCATTTCGGGCATTCCGCGCTTCGCCCGCATCACGCGTGCCGCCACGCTGTCGCTGGTGGCACGCGACTTCGTCGAGGCAGCGCGTGCGGTGGGATCCGGGCGCATGCGCATCGTGCTACGCCATCTGCTCCCCAATCTTGCCCCCATATTGATCGTGATCACCACGCTCGATCTCGGCGGCGCGGTGCTATTCACGGCGACGCTCTCCTTCCTGGGACTAGGGGCACAACCGCCGACACCGGAGTGGGGCGCGATGTTGAATGCCGGGCGCGAATATGTCCGCTACGCGCCGTGGACGATGATATTTCCGGGGCTCGCGCTCTTCCTAACGGTGATGGCCGTGAACCTCGTCGGCGACAGGCTCAGTCTGGTGCTCGATCCACGACAGCGTGACCGCGCGTGACCTTTCGTTCGCGAGCCGCACTGGTCCATGCGTATCACAAATCGGGGCCAACGTGGTTGTCTGCGGGCTTGCGATACTCGGCGTGGCGGCGATCCACAATGGTGCTACGCACCGGGGACCTCGCTGTCGGGCACAGGCCCGGCGTTATCCGCAGGCATCGCGACGCCTGAGCCCCAGATAGGTTTCCAGGATGCGCGGATCGTGCGCCAAGTCTGGGCTAGGCCCTTCGGCGACCACTTCGCCCATCTCCAAAACATACCCGTAGTCGGAGACCTGTAGCGCGGCGCGGACGTTCTGCTCCACCAACAGCATCGACAGGCCGCGCCGTCGCAGGTCGATCAGCACACGGTATATTTCGCGCACGATCATCGGCGCGAGCCCAAGGGTTGGTTCGTCCAGTAGTAGCAGGCGCGGCCGGCTCATCAGCGCTCGCCCGAGTGCCAGCATCTGCCGCTCGCCGCCCGACAGCGTGCCGGCAAGCTGGCGCCGCCGCGAGTGCAGGTGCGGGAAGATGGCGAATACCTCGCGCATCCCCGGGCCTGCGTCGCGCTCGCCCGCGCGCCGACGCGGGTAGAAGCCCAGCAGCAGGTTGTCCTCCACGCTCATGTCGGCAAACAGCGCGCGCTGCTCAGGCACCAGCACCGCGCCCGCCGCCACCAGCGCCTCGGTCGCGCCGGCTTGTTCGCCAAGATAGCGCACCGCGCCGCCGCGCCGCGGCAACACACCCATGACGGCGCCCATCAACGTGGTCTTGCCCGCGCCGTTCGGCCCGACGATGGCGACCGTGGTTCCTTCCGGCACCGAAAGGCTGACCCCGTGCAGCACCTCCACATGACCGTAGCCCGCACACAGCCCGTCCAATTGCAGTAGCGGTATGGTCATGCCAGTCCGCCCAGATAAGCTTCCTGCACCGCCGGATCGGACTGCACCTGTGCCGGCGGACCTTCGGCGATCTTCTGCCCGAAATCCATCACCACGACGCGATCCGCCAACTGCATGACGAAATCCATATCATGCTCGACCAGCAGCACCCCGATGCCTTCGATGCGCAACTGCCGCAGCAGGATCGCGAGGAGTTGCTTTTCCGCCAGCCGCAGCCCGGCCGCGGGCTCATCCAGCAGCAGCAGGCGTGGGCGCAGACACAGCGCGCGGGCGATCTCCACCACGCGCTGCTGACCCAGCGGCAGATCGCCCGCCGGCATGTCCAGCACCCGGCCGAGCCCCACCCGCGCGGCCTGCGCGCGCGCGTCAGCGAGCAGCCGCGCTTCCTCGGCTCGATCCAGCCGCAGCATCGCGCGCAACAAACCGGCGCGACCCGCCAGATGCGCCCCGAGTGCGATGTTTTCCAGCACGCTGCGGTTCGCCAGCAGCTTCACGTGCTGGAAGGTGCGTGCGATGGACGCTGGCCCCGCCACACTGAACCAGCCTAGAAAATCCCGTGCAGGAACCAGCTCAGATCGCCGGTCTCCGCATCGACCCCATCGCCGCGGCGGAACAGCCAGAACCGGCGCCCGTCCTCGTCCTCGACCTGGAAATAGTCGCGCACGGCGAGCATCTCCGCATCGCGCCGCCACCACTCGCCGTGGATGCGTTCCGGCCCGTCGGCGCGGTGCACGCGGAAGCGCTTGCGCCGCCAGGTGAAGGCGACCGGCGGGTGGTCGGGCAGCGGCGCCAGCGCCCGCACCGGCTGCGGTGGCGACAGCAGTCGCGCCGGGCGAGGCAGGTCCGCCGGCCAGGTCCGGCGCGTGGGTGGCGCAAGCGGGGGGACGCGCCGCACCGAGCGTTCCGGCACGTCGGATTCCACCGGTGCGACGCGATAGACAAGCTCGGCGCCGAGCCGGTTGGCCAGCCGGTCCAGCAGCACCGAGAGATCGGGGGCCGCCTCGTCATCCAGCAGCGTCGCCGTCTGGGTCTGGGCGAATTTCTCGACCAGCGGCAGCGTCAGCCGCATCGCCTCGACCCCCGGGCCGGGATCCACCGTCTCCAGCCGTTCGTCGAGCAGCCGGGCGAGATGCGCGGGGTCGCGCGCCGGCCGCGCGGTGCCGACACGGATCGCCTGCACGCTGCCGTCCACCCGCTCGAACAGCAGGTCCAGCCGGCGCGCACCCAGGCCTGCCCGCTCCAACCGGCGGCAGACCGAGCGGGCCAGCCGGGCGATGACGGCGGAGAACGCCTCGGCGGTGAACAGCGGTTCGACGAAGGGCAGGCGGCGGCTGATCACCTCCGGCGGGTCGAGGGGGACGATCGGCTCGAACACCTGGCCCAGCGCCTGGTCCAGCCGGCGCAGCAGGGAGGCGCCGAAGCGGCGGGCCAACGGCGCGCGGGGAGCAGCCATGAGCTGGCCGATGCGTGTCAGGCCGAGGCGGTGCAGCGCCGCCACGGCCTCGTCGCTCAGCCGCAGCGCGCGGATCGGCAGTGGTGCCAGAGCGGTTGCGGCGCCGCCCGGCGGCACGATGGCTGTGTAGGCGATGTAGGCAGGATGAGGGCATGGCGATGCGTTATTCTCCCCCTCCCTCAAGGAGAGGGGGAGAACCTTCTTAACTTTCTTAATCTTCTCGCCATACCGAACCACCGCATGCGCGGCACCCGGCGTATCAGCGATCGCTGCCCGCGCGGCAAATCCAACCCGCTGCAACCGCACGACCAAATCGGCCAGCAGCGCCGCCTCCCCGCCAGCCAGGTGCGCGGCGCCGGTGGCATCGATCCACACCCCGTCCGGCGGATCGGGCGCGGTCAGCGGCGCGTAGCGCAGGCACCAGGCCGCGAGCCGCCCGAGCGTCGCCCCATCCGCCTCCGGCTCGGCCTCCGTCACCGCCAGGCCGGGGATGCGCGCCTGCGCTTGCGCCAACGGCAGGCCGGGGCACAGGCCCAGGGCGCGCGCCGCCGCATCGACCGCGGCAATCACCCGGCGGTGCCCGTCATGCGCCGAGGTCACAAATGGCGTGCCAGCCGGTGGACTATCAGCCGGCGGTGCGCCAGCCGACAGCGCGTCGGTCCCTTGTGAGGGGGGGCGGCAGCGGCGCAGCCGATCGGTCGGGAAGTTCGGCAACCAGAGCGAGATGACCCGTCGCATCGCACGCCTCCACGATCCAGGTTGCGGGTTCGCCGCCACGACAACGCAGCAGCTCCAACCGCCAGCGTGCCCGCCCCAGCCCCGGCATGTCCGGTGCACGCAGCACCTGGGCGCCGGCGCGCATGCCAGCCCCCATGCCAGCCAAGTGCGGCGCCTGCGCCAGCGGTGGCGCCGAAGGCAGCGCGGTGAGCCGCCAGCGCGTCACCGCGGCATTCGGCTCGGCCAGCGCGGGGTCGTCGTGCCGGCGCGCCCGGCGCAGCACGATGGCAGTGACGCCGGACGTCTCGGCGGCAAGCTGCAGCCGGCGCGAGGCGGTCAGCGTCAGCCTGCCGTCGAGCTCGCCGACCACCCCGGCCAGGCCGCGATGGCGCAGCCCCTCCTCCATCACCGACAGGACCTGCTTGCCCGCCTCGGCCAGAATCAGCCGGTCCGGGTGCAGTCCGACGCCGGCCAGCGCTGGGGCGAACAGGTCGTCACGCGTCAGCACCCACAGCACCGGGCCACGCAGGCGGGCGAGCACGCCGGCGGCGAACAGCGCGGCGGCCGCGGCGTGCTCGGTATCCGGGCCAGTCCCGGCGGCCTCATGCAACGCGCCGATGGCGAGGCCGCCATCCGGCAGGTGCCGGTCGAGGGCCTGGATGCCGAAGCGGATGGCAGGCGCGTGCCGGCGGACCGGGTCGCGGGCGATGCGCGCGATCCGGGAGCGGAGGTCGGTCAGCACGTGGGTCTGTGTGGTGGGCATCGGCTTATGCAGGAAGAGAACTTAGGGTGAACAAAATGACTGGGAAAGAGGACTCCCGTCCTAGATTGTGCCGCCGGCCGAGACTCCGAACGACTCCAAGCCGTTAAATTGAGTCGCTGATGTGCAATGGCAGGACGCGGCGGATGGCAACAATCGTCCGGGACCTCGGATGGTCCGCAACAAAGATCCACCGCAAAGCATGCGGAGAAGGCAAGCTAGGCGGTTCCGCGCGAAGCGAGTGTCTTTTCCCTTTCTCCGCGCGTTCCGCGGTGGATCTTGCTGTCTTGCCGTAGGTCGAGCACCCGGCCACCAGCCTGGACAGGCCTCACCGATGATGCACCGCCAGCCACACCGTCGGCACCTCCGTCGAGGTCCATTCCACCCGATGGCGGCAATGCGCCGGCAGATGCACGTAGCTGCCGGGTTCCAGCACGCGCGGCCCCGCCTCGCCCTCGATCAGCAGTCCGGCCTGCCCCGCCACCACCAGCACCCACTCCGCCCAGTCCTGGTCGTACCAGAATCCCGGCGGGCTGGCTTGGCCGGTGGAGACGATGCGCTCGATCCGCAGCTCGGGCGTGGTCAGCAGCGCGCGCAGCTCTTCCCCGGCCAGGGAAGCAGGGACCTCCGCCAGCAGGTTGCCGTCGCTCACCAGGCCTCCCGCCCGGTTTTCGGGCGCGCCATGGCCCCCATCTGTGCCGATGTCCGCACCGGCGTCTGTCCCAAGGTCTGGGCTTGCGTCGGCCCCGGCGTCTGCGCCTGCACCGCAAGTTGCTCGGCCTCGTGTTTGTCGAACATCGCACGCGCCGCGGCCGAGCGCTTCTCGGTCAGCTCGTCGCGATGCTCGGTGCACCAATCGAACGATTCGATCCGCGGCGCGTTGTCGCCGGAGAAGCGCGGCATGACGTAGCGGGCATACAGCTCGTAGGAGCGCTTCGTCGCGTCCCAGTCCGCCCAGTTATGCGCCTGGTGCAGCATCACGCCGAACGCGCCTTGTTTCGCATACAGCCGCTCGATCAGCGCGATCGCGTCGTCGGGCGTGCCGATCACGCCGAACCGATTCTCCACGAACCATTCCGCCGCGTCCTGTCCGTCCGGCACCAGGAAGCGCGGCTGGTTGTTGTTCAGGTAGCCCAGGTAGCGCTCGAAGCCGAAACGAACGTTCTCGAACGCCTTGGCGCGCGTCTCGGCAATGTGCATCGGCCCGACCAGGCGTAGCCGCGCCGGGTCCATGCGCCGTCCCCGCGTCGCGGCGAGGTCATTGGCGATCTTCCAGTTCGCCGCCAGCGCGTCGTAGCCGAACGGGTTGGTCGCCGCGACGCAGATCATGCTCAGATCGTATTTGCCCGCCAGCCGCCCGCCCGAGGGCGTCACCGCGCTGACCACCGCCACCTCGGGATACGGCTTCGTATACGGCAGCAGATGCGCCCGCGCGTTGACCAGCGTGTACCAGTCTGTCTTTTCCGTAACGATCTCGCCACGGAACAACCGCAGGATCACATCCAGCGCCTCCGCCATGCGGTCGCGTTGGGTATTCGGATCGATCCCCAGCATCAGTGCGTCGGACGCCAGCAGCCCCGGTCCGGCGCCGAACATCACCCGCCCGCGCGTGTGGTGATCGAGCTGGATGATGCGGTTCGCCACCATCAGCGGGTTGTGGTACGGCAGCGAGATCACCCCGGTGCCGAAGCGGATCGATCGCGTGCGCTGCGAGGCCACCGCGATGAACAGCTCCGGCGAGCTGATCAGCTCCCAACCGGCGGAGTGGTGTTCGCCGATCCACGCCTCGTGGAAGCCGAGCCGATCGAGCCACTCCATCAGCTCCAGGTCACGGTCGAGGCAGGCTGACGGATTTTCATCCATCGGATGGAACGGCGGCAGGAAGACGCCGTGCCGCAAGGGGATCTGAGTCATGCACCGCCTCGTGGGGTTCGGGTTCGTTGGCGGACAGCGAACGGCAAATGGGCAGCGCCGGCAAGTTGGCCACCAGTCGCCACATTGGGGAATGAAATTGGGGAATCAAGCCGCACCCTCGCGCGTCGGTACCCACCGGCTCGATGGCGACCACCGATGCGGCGTTTCATCTCTTTATCGCATCGTCCTGCCGTTCCCCAGGATGGTAGTTAACCTGCGCCGTCATCTGTGCCAGACTTGCCGGCAAGCGAGCCGAAGCATGTCTCGATGGGGTATGGCGGTCATCCGGCATGCCCCGCGACAGGGAAGGGAGTTCAGGTGACCACATACAATGTGCTGATCATGGGTGCGTCCTACGGGTCGCTGCTCGCAACCAAGTTGCTGTTCGGCGGCAACAACGTGAAACTGGTCTGCCTGCCGGCCGAGGCGGAGGCGTTCAACACCGAGGGCGCCCGCGTGCGCATTCCGATCAAGGGCCGGTCCGCCCCGGTCGAGATCGACTCGCGCAAGCTGCCCGGCCATCTGTCCGCCGATGGTCCGGGCGCGGTCAATCCGTCCGAGTACGATCTGATCTGCCTGGCGATGCAGGAACCGCAATATCGCTCGCCCGGCGTGCGGGAACTGCTGGATGCGGTGGCCCTCTCCAAGGTGCCCTGCATGTCGATCATGAACATGCCGCCACTGCCCTATCTGAAGCGCATCCCGGGCCTCGCGACCGACAAGCTGACGAACTGCTACACTGACGCAACGGTCTGGCAGAATTTCGAGCCGGGGCTGCTGACGCTGTGCAGCCCGGACCCGCAGGCGATCCGGCCGCCGGGCGAGAAGATCAACGTCCTGCAAGTCACGCTGCCGACCAACTTCAAGGCGGCACGCTTCGCGTCCGACGAGCACACCGCGATCCTGCGTGAGATGCAGGCACAGATCGAGGCGATCCGTTACGACCCCGGCGACGGCCCGATCGACCTGCCGGTCAAGCTCAAGGTGCACGACTCGATCTTCGTGCCGCTGGCCAAGTGGTCCATGCTGGTGACCGGCAACTATCGCTGCGTGACGAAAGACGCCGCGGTCACCATCAAGGAAGCGGTGCACACCGATCTCGACGCATCCCGGCAGATCTACGATTGGGTGCGCGACTTGTGCGTCAAACTGGGCGCGTCGCCGAACGATCTTGTGCCGTTCGACAAATACGCTGCGGCGGCCAACGGCCTGGTGCGGCCGTCCTCGGCGGCGCGCGCTTTGTTCAACGGTGCGCCGAACATCGAACGGGTGGACCGCCTGGTGCAGAGCATCGCGGCACAACACGGCATGCACAATGCCGTGCTCGACGCGACCGTCGCACTGGTCGACGCGCGGCTGGAGCTCAACCGCAAGGCCGCCGCCTGAGCGAAGGAAGGTCGGCCCCCCTTCCTCACACCCAATCAAAAAGAGGGTTCCAAGGGCCGCTGCCCTTGGCGGGGTTCCAAGGGGCAGCGCCCCTTGGTGGGGTCCGGGGCGAAGCCCCGGCCTTGCTTCGTTCAGGTGATGGCCCTTGATGCGATGCTTGACGTTCGCCGTGGTGCGGCCTCTCAATACCAGCGGGAAAGAACGCAGGAGGGGACGATGCACGACACGGTCATCCGTGGCGGCACGATCATCGACGGCACCGGCAGCGCTGCCTTCTCCGGCGACGTTGCGGTCAAGGACGGAAAGATTGCCCAGGTCGGTGGCAAGGCTGGGCCGGGCAAGCGCGAGATCGACGCTGACGGACTGCTCGTCACGCCCGGCTGGGTCGATGCGCACACGCACTACGATGGGCAGGCGACCTGGGATTCGGAACTGGCCCCGTCGTCCTGGCATGGTGTCTCCACCATCCTGTTCGGCAATTGCGGCGTCGGCTTCGCCCCGGTGCGGCACGAGCACCACGAGGCGCTGATCGGCCTGATGGAGGCGGTCGAGGAGATCCCCGGCATCGCGCTCGCCGAGGGCCTGAAATGGGACTGGGAGAGTTTCCCGGAATATCTCGATGCGCTGGAGCGCATTCCGCACGCGATCGATTTCGGTGCGCAGATCCCGCACCATCCGCTGCGGGTTTTCGTCATGGGCGATCGCGCGATCGATCGCGAACCGGCCACGGCGGATGATATCGCCGAGATGCAGCGACTGACGCGCCAGGCGCTGCAGGCGGGCGCGTTCGGCTTCACCACCTCGCGCACCAGCTCGCACAAGACGCTGACCGGCGAGATGGTGCCCGGCCGCTACTCCGAGGTAGACGAGCTGATGGGGCTCGGTTCGGCGCTGAAGGGCCTCGGCTATGGCGCGTTCGGCATGAACAGCGATTTCGACAACGAGACGGAAGAGCTGGCGTGGATGACGCGGCTGGCGCAGGACACTGGTCGGCCGGTCTGGTTCCTGCTGACCGATCGGATGGCCGATCCGCAGCGCTGGCGCCGGCCGATGCAGGCGGTGCACGCGGCGCGCGCGCAGGGCGCGATGGTCACCGCGCAGGTTGCCGGCTGGCCGGTCGGCGTGCTGCTCGGCGTCGACGCCGCGCTCAATCCGTTCTCGATCCGACCCGGCTATCAGGCGCTGTTGCAACTGCCGGCAGCGGAACGTCTCAAGCGGCTGGCCGATCCGGCGATGCGCTCGCAGATCTATTGAAAACCGGCGCCCAGGGGGTGAATTTGGACAAGCTGTTGGATAATCTCCAAGCTATTCATCGTTTTCTAATTGTAGCGACCATTGCATTGGTTATTCTGGGGATGTCCATCAATCCGTCTGATTCCAAATATTCTGAAGCCCAACAGGAACTAACTCACCTTGAAAACACATTAAGGTCCGCTTATGACAAGATGAATGAGGCTTATCAAAAAATATATGATGTGTCCGAGTTACATGAAGCAGTCACGGATTGGGCAAAAAAACATGGCGTAGATGCCGGAAAAAACGTCGTGATTGAAACTCTGTTGCCACGAGATTTGGCAACCCCTACTGCGGATAAAGATACTACGGTCACTGTCGGTGAGGAAGTCGCTTGGGCCGACACGGCCTTTCACGGCTCGCATGGCCGTATAGGCATCCCTTTAATATTGTGTGAAGTTAACAAAGCTACCGCAACAGCAGCCCTAGATTCGGTATTTTCTGCTAAAGCTCCGATGGCAATACGGCGAGTCATCGTTAGAGCCTGGGGCTCCAACCTGGAGCCCAAATCAGAGACCGATTTTCGCTGCTCTATAAGCATCGAATATACCGAAACATACGGAAAGATCCACGCCACAAAGCGCGTGCCTCTGCTGGAGTCTGGCGTGCCAGTGATAGTCGATGCCGTGGACAGCTTGCCCTTGTATGAGTATAATATTGCTGATTTCCTTAAGGGAGAAGAATTTGGAGATTGGGAAGACCGTTGGGACATATATGTTCCAGCAATTCGAGAGGTCTGGTCGGAAGTAAGCGCTAGAGAGATACCAAGTGCCAATGCGTATCTCGATGCCAGGAAACGCGAAGAAAGTGAAAAAGCAAAGCTCAAGATTGACTTTCTTGGCGCTTCCTTGGATGCGCCATTGGCATTGGTTGTGGCGTCGGTCGTCGTTTTCAGCCTTCAGCTCGCGCTTGTCGCGTATATGATGCAGATCCGTTCCATATTTCCTGGGAATGAAACGGCTATCCGGGATTCCGTGTTTCCAGGCGTGGTACGTTCAGTACTGGGGATGCTATTGCTTGTCACGACCGTCTTGATTTTTCCCGTCTTTGCCGCGTTTGTTGACTTAGTGCTCGTGCTCCATAGCGCGTCCACCGGGGCGCCAAGGACTGGGTGGTTTGTCAGCCCTGAAGTTAGATGGGCGCTCGTCGCGGCCATAGCCATCATGGGTGCCGTGCTGATGATGCAAGTTATTCGTACCATCGCTGAGGTCCGGGTGTGGGAGAGCCGAAAAAATTGATGAGCGAGGGGCCGTCACGCGAACTGGTGCGCGTGCTGTCGCAGTTCCGCCAGCAGATCACCACGCGCTGGGACCGCATGTTCGTGATGGGTGATCCGCCGGACTACGAGCCGGCGGAAAGCAGCAGCATCGCGCCATCGCCAGGCGCGGCAATCACACGCCGGGTGAGGTGGCGTACGACTATCTGGCGGGCGGCGCCGACCGGTTCCTGTTCTTCCCGATCGTCGGCTACGCCGAGGCCAACCACGACATCATCCGCACCATGCTGACGGATCCGGCAACGGTGTTGGGGCTGAGCGACGGCGGGGCCCACTGCTCCTCAATCGTCGATGCCGGCGTGCCGAGCTGGATGTTGATCCACTGGGGGCGCGACCGGAAGCGCGGGCCCGGCCTGCCGCTGGAGCTGCTGGTGAAACGCCAGACCAGCGAGACGGCGGATTTCTTCGGGCTGGGTGATCGCGAGCGGCTGGCGCCTGGGTTGCGCGCCGATGTCAACGTGATCGACTTCGATGCGCTGCGGCTGCATCCCGGAGGTCCACTACAATCTGCCCGCCGGCGGACGCCGGCTGATGCAGCGGGTGGATGGATATGTGGCCACGTTTGTCGCCGGCACGCCGGTGTTCGAGCGTGGCGCATATACCGGGGCAACGCCGGGCAAGCTGGTTCGCGCCGGCGCCTGATCGCCGCGTCACCCGTACACCTCTCCCGCGCTTGCGCTAGGGCATGCGCACATGTCATGTCGCCCGCGCCTCATCCGCCCGCCGCAGATTTCGCTTGCGCGACGCGGAGCGAGTACGACTCAGTAACCGGCGGCAACCGACTGACAGGGCCGCCATGGAATGGTCACTTGGGA
>PLXO01000240.1 GCA_003151425.1 Acetobacteraceae bacterium | reverse complement strand
ATTCGCACTTGTGGCACCGCCGTAGCCTCAAGGGGAGGGGGGCGGGGGGAGGGGTCCCGGCGGCGGGAAGCTTCGGTGCGGCCCTGGCACCAACCTCTCCCCCCAACCTTGGTCCGCTTCGCGGCCCAAGCCCGCAAGGGGAGGGGGAGAGTCTTGCAGGAGCAGCCTTGCCCATACTGGCCGCGTCCACGCCGTCGATATGCCTCCGCGCCTCCCGCCGCGCACCCATCATCAGCCGAGTCGCGTGCCGGCGGCCACGGGATGTCCGCGCAGGAACGCCCCAGCCTCCAGCGGCGCCCGGCCGGCGAGCTGCACGCGGGTCAGTCGCAGCGCACCACTGCCGCAGGCGACGGTCAGGCAGTCGTCGAGGACGACGCCAGGTACGCCAACCCCCTCGGCCGGCATCGCGCCCAGCACCTTCAGCATCGCGCCATCCAGCAGGGTGAACGTGCCCGGCCACGGATCGAACGCCCGCACGCGCCGCTCGATCGCCATCGCGTCCGCCGTCCAGTCGATCCGCGCATCCGCCCGGGTCAGCTTCGGCGCATAGCTCGCCCCCTCCGACGGTTGCGGGACCGGAGAAGAATCCTCGGCCAGCGCGCGCAGGATCAGCCGCGCGCCGATCGCCGCCAGCGAGTCGTGCAGCACCGCGGCGATGGTCGTCGCGGTGATCGGGACCGCCTCGCGCAGCAGCATCGGCCCGGTGTCCAGCCCCGCGTCCATGCGCATGATCGTCACGCCGGTCTCGGCATCGCCGGCCAGGATCGCCGCCTGGATCGGCGCTGCGCCGCGCCAGCGCGGCAGCAGCGAGGCGTGGATGTTCAGAGCGCCAAGCCGCGGCGCGGCCAGCATCGCCGGCGGCAGGATCAGCCCGTAGGCGACAACCACCGCGGCGTCGAGTTCCAGCGCGGCGAATCCAGCCTGAACCGCATCATCGCCGCGCAGCCGCGCCGGCGTCCGCACCTCCAGGCCGAGCCGCTCGGCCGCGCGATGCACCGGACAGGGCCGCACCGCCTGCCTGCGGCCGGCCGGGCGAGGCGGCTGGCAGTAGACCGCCGCGATCCCATGTCCCGCGTCGTGCAGCGCCGTCAGCGCCGGCACGGCGAAGTCGGGGCTGCCCATGAAGGCAAGGCGCATGCTTCTGAAGGCGGGGCGCATGCCTGTGAAGGCGGGGCGCATGCCTGTGAAAGTGGAGCGCATGCCGCGCCTACCGGTCTTCGTCGCGTTTCTGGCGCAGCTCCTTGGCCAGCCGGCGCAGGATCATGTTGCGTTTCAGCGCCGACAGGTGATCGACGAACAGCACGCCGTCCAGGTGGTCGATCTCGTGCTGGAGGCAGGCCGACAGCAGCCCCACCGCCTCGATCTCCCGGCGCGCGCCGGTCGCGTCCAGGTAGCGCACCTTCACCCGCGCCGGGCGGGTGACCTCGGCATACTGGCCGGGCAGCGACAGGCAGCCCTCCTCGCGCACCGCCAGCTCGGCGCTACGCGCGGCAATTTCGGGGTTGATCATGGCAATTGGGTGACGCGCCTCGTTGGGCTGAACATCCGCCACCAGAAAGCGCAGCTTCTGGCCAATCTGCGGCGCCGCCAGGCCGATGCCGGGTGCCTGGTACATGGTCGCGAACATACGCGGCAGCAGCGCGCGCACGGTGTCGGTGTCCTGCGGCCCGACCGGGCGGCACTTCGCCCGCAGGGTCGGGTCGGGGACCAGCAGGATGGGCAGCGTTTCGCCAACAGTATCAAGCATCCCGCGCATGTAGCTTTCCGGCCCGTGCGGATCAACGGGGTTAGAGCACGTTCACGCTGACTGGAATCGCCGATCCCACCTGCCATAGCCCCCACCTGTCATAGCCCCCACCTGTCATTGCGAGGAGCGCAGCGACGAAGCAATCCCCCACGGCAGGGGATTGCTTCGTCGCTGCGCTCCTCGCAATGACAGGGTACGTTTCCGGTCAGGGTGAAAATGCTCTAGCTCCATATGTGATAATGGCGCGCTTTGTGCGCCCACCTCAACCTGACGCAGGAGCTGCGGGCGGATCACGCCAAATTCGACCACCCTGGCTCCCTCCCCTTGAGGCTTGGGCCGCGAAGCGGAGCAAGGTTTGGGGGGCTGGGCCAAGTGTCGCACCGAAGCCTATTGCCGCGGCATCCCCTTCCCCGACCTGGTTCCGCTCCGCGGCCCAATCCCTCAAGCGGAGGGGGAGAACGACCGCCGTGTTGCGCTATTCCGCGGCAAGTCCTTGCCGAGACTTGCGCAAGGCCCTGACCTTTTCCTGGGTATAAAGCTCGCTCCAGTTCGTAAAAGCCCGATCCGTCACCTGGCGGGGATCGTAGCCGCGCTCCGGGATCTGCATCCGCTTGCCGGCGATGTGGACATGGCGAATGCGCGACTTGTCCTGCAGGATCGCGATGTTCTCCAAAGGCGAGCCGTCGACTGCGATGAAGTCCGCGAAACGGCCAGGCTGGAGCACGCCGATCCGATCGCCCTTCGTCATGAAACGCGCCGTGACCGAGGTCGCACACGCGAGCGCCTCGGCCGGACTGAACCCAAGATCGTCGACGAAAATCTCCAGCTCGCGCGCGTGCCACTCGCCATACGGCGTGACCGCGAACCCGGAATCGGTGCCGGTCATCATCGGGATTCCAGCCTTGCGTGCCTTCCCCAGATTGCGGCAGGCGATTTCGTACTCGCGTTCCACGTCGGCGATGCGCCCCTTGATCGCCGCCGGCTCGTGCGGCTGGGTGAAGTCGATGATGTTGCGCGGAAAGGTCATGGTCGGGCCGATCGCGCTGCCGGATTTCACCATCTCTTCCAGGCATTCGTCGTCCAGGTAATAGGCATGGAAGATCAGATCGATGCCGGCGCGCGCCGAGTAGAGTGTTGCCTCCCGACCGCGGGCATGGGCAACGACCTTCTTGCCGAGGCGGTGTGCTTCGGTGACCATCGCGGTCGTTTCGTCCTGGGTAAACGCGGCGACCAGCTCGCCATTGTCGCGGGTCAGGGTTCCGTCCATGGCAAGCTTGATGCAGTCGACACCGTTTTTGACCTGGACGCGGATTTCCTCGATCGCTTCGTCGCGACTGGTGACCAGGCGTCCGATCGAGGTTTCCGGGGCGCCGATCCAACTGGGGTACCAATCCGTCAGGCCCTGGCGCGTCGTGATGTAGCGGCCGGCGGCGGTGACGCGAGGGCCATCGAACAGACCGAACTCGATGGCGTTGCGCACTGACAGGCTGATCTGCCCGGCATCGCCCGGGGCGCAGATCGAGGTATATCCGGCCGCGATCACCTTCTGCGCGAAGAACAATCCGCGCAGCGTGCGGAATTCCAGCGGCTGATAGAGATCGATGTCCTCTTCGCTCTTGGCATTGCCATAGGCCAGGTGCGTGTGCACATCGAGCAGGCCGGGCATGACAAACAGCCTGGTGTAGTCAAGCACGCTGTCGTGCAGCGCGACCGGAGGCGCGCCGGCATCGGGACCGGCGTAACGGATGATGCCCTGATCATCATAGGTGATGGTGCACGATGCCTGTGCCGTCTTCGTGTCGCTGGCGAATAGAGTTCCGCAACGCACATGCGTCGTCATGGCTTGGATCCCCGTGGTTGGGCCGCACGCCCGGGTGCAGCCACGCACGGCGATGCTATAGACAGCACGCCTGGGACCGCAACCTCCGGAGTGTGGTGGAGCCGATGCATGCTGAAATCGCCGGTGCGGGATTCGCCGGACTGACTGCCGCGATCGCCCTGCGACGCCGTGGCTGGACGGTCCGAGTGCATGAGAAGGACGCCGCGCTGCGCGCCTTCGGTGCCGGGATTTTCATCTGGGAGAACGGGCTGCGGGTGCTGCAAGCGATCGGCGCGGCCGAGGACGTCGTGCGCGGCGCACACCAGGCGCCGGTCTACGAAACGCGGCGCGACGGCGTCTGCGTCGCCTTCCAGCGCGTGAATGGCGACAACCGCTATCGGTTGCTGACCATGACACGGCAACATCTGTACGCCCCGATCCTCGCCTCAGCGCTGCGGGAGGGGGTCGAGATCGTTACCAGCTCGGAAGCGGTCGGCGCCCGACCGGAGGGCGTTCTGCAGCTTCTCGACGGGCGCAGCCTGCAAGCGGACCTGGTGATCGCGGCGGACGGCGTGCGCTCGGTCGTCCGCGACTCGCTCGGCTTGTTCGGGACGCGGCGGAAATACCAGGACGGCCTTATCAGGGTGCTTGTGCCGCGATCCGGTCTTGTTGGCGGGGAATGGGATCACGTCATCGATTTCTGGGCGTTCACGCCACGCACGCTGCGGATCCTTTACACGCCGTGCGAGGATGGGATGCTGTATTTCGCCATGATGGCACCGCGGGATGACGCCACTGCCTCGGCGCTGCCGGTCGATCCGGCGATCTGGGCCGATTGCTTCCCGGCCCTTGCCCCGGCACTGGCCGCAATAGGGCCGGGCGGGCGCTATGATGTGTACGAAACGACACACCTCGAGCGGTGGTCGGTCGGGCGCGTCGCCATCGTGGGCGACGCTGCCCACGCCATGCCGCCGACGCTCGCCCAAGGCGCCGGCTGCGCAATGATGAATGCGCTGAGCCTGGCGGAAGCGGTGTCGAATGACCGTGATGTGGCGGCGTCCTTGCAGCGGTGGGAGGCGCAGGAGCGCCATCTGACGGATCACACCCAGGCGCGGGCCGCGGAGCTCGCGCGCACGCGGGCGCTTGGCAGCGGCACGCAGTGGGACGACGCCGGCATGCGTACCGCGCTTCACGTCCCGACCGCGACCCTGCCCGAGGACTATGCGAGGCTTCGGTTCACCTAGCATGTTGCCAAAGGCCAACCTGCTCATCCAGCAATTCTCGTTTTGGTCGGGNNGGGCCAAAATGAGAATTGCTGCTGCTCATCTGCTCAAAGCACGGCCATACTCAAAGCGGCGCGCTCGCGGCCTGCGCGTTACGAGTCCACTTGCTGGCAGCCCAACGCCTGCATCACCCCGCGAATATACCCATAGCAATAGGCGAATGCGGTCCCGGAGGGATCGCGTCCGTCGATCTCCGGCACATGGTCGGGCATGACCATGTATTGGTAACCGACCTCCTTGTACACCGCGAGCGAGCGCACCATGTCCATGTCGCCCTCGTCCGGAAACACCTCCATGAAGCTCAGCCTGCGTCCACGAATGTTGCGGAAATGCACATTGAACAGTTTGCCGCGCGACCCGAACCAGCGGATCACGTCGAAGATTTCCCGCCCGGGATCGTCCAGCATTTCGCCAACCGTGCCCTGGCAGAAATTCAATCCGTGATACGGGCTTTCGTGCATCGTCACGAAGCGTTGCAGCCCCGCCACCGTGCCCAGCACCCGAGTCACCCCGCGATACCCCGGCGGCGTATACGGATCATGCGGGTGGCAGGCCAGCCGCACCCGCGCCGCGGTCGCCACCGGCACCACGGCCGCCAGGAACGTATCGATCCGCTCCCAGTTCTCGTCCTCGCTCACCGTCCCGGCCAGACCCGGCGGCGCGGCCTGATCCGCCGCCTCCCAGCGAAACGCCGCGTTGCGCGACCCGCCACGCCCCGCCTCCTTCGCCGTGCGCGGAATACCGATCAGGCTCAGATTATATTTCGCTGCCGGAATGCCCGCCACGCCGATCCGTTCGATCAGCCGGCAGATCGAGTCCAGCTCGCGCCGCCGCTCCGGATCGTTGCCCAGCAGCACATGCGGACTTTGCGCCTCTTCGATCGGACGCGAGGCCAGCGGCAACTGCACCATATCCAGTGTCAGGCCGAACCGCTCGACATGCTCGCGCGTCCGCACCAGATCGTCGAGGCTCCAGTCGTGCGGATTGCCCGGCGGATCGACGCACACATGCGTCACGCCAAGCTGCGCCCACATGCGGTAATCCTGGTCATCGCGCGGCTTGATCTGCGTGCCAACATACATCGTCGCGTCCTCCCTTGGTTACCGACCGACTGTAATCACCGACCGGCCCTAATCCCCGACCGACCCTAATCCCCGACCGGCCCTAATCCCCAATCGGCGGCCCAACATAGGCGACAGAAGGACGATACATCCGCCCCGTCTTCGCCTGCTCCATTGCCTGCGCCAGCCAACCCGGCGCGCGCCCCACCGCGAACACCGCGGTGAAAGCCTCGCGCGGGAACCCCAGCGCATCCAGCAGCAGCGCCGCCGCGATCTCGACGTTTGCCGGCAACCGGCGCCCTGGCTTCACCCGTGCCAGCACCGCCTGCAGCCGCCGCTCGACCTCGCTGGCGAACTCCAGCCGGCTCGCTTGCGGACCGAGCCGGCGCAGCGCCGCGCGGATCGCCTGCGCCCGCGGATCGTTCCCGTCCGGGAACAGCCGATGCCCGAACCCCATCAGCCGCTCGCCCGCGACCAGCTTACGTTCCAGCCACGCATCGAGATCCGCCGCCCCCTCCGCCGCATCCAACAGATCGAGCGTCGGCCCGGGCGCCCCACCGTGCAGCGCCCCGGTGAACGCACACCACGCGCCAAGCGCCGCCGACGCGAGCGAGGCCCGCGTCGACGCCACCACCCGCGCGGTGAAGCTGGACGCGCTCAGCCCGCTATCCATCATCGCGGTGAAATAGGCATCCAGCGCGGCAACCCTCGCCGCGTCCTGCGTCGCACCGTGCGTCATGCGCAGCAGGTCCGCCGGGGTGCTCAGCGAGGCGTCCGGCGCCACCGGCGCATCCCCCCGGCGTGCGCGGATCAACGCCGGCACGCCGACACTCAATGCCGCAACGATCGCCGCCGGCGTGCTGTCATCCGCCAGCTCGGCCAGGCAGCGGCGCATGTCCTGGTCCATCGGTCGGCACGCCGCTTCATCCAGCCACGCGGGCAGTGCGGCAAACGCGGCCAGCCGCGCCTCGCCAAGCGCGGCCCGCATGCCCGAGCGCGTCAGTCCATCGCCGGCAAACCCGTCCCACAGCAGCGCGATGGTGCCCTCGTAGCCGTACTCGGCGACCAATTCCGGCACCGGCACACCACGCATCCACAGCATGCTGCGCTGTGGATCGGCGATGCTCAACACTGTCTCCGCCGCGACCACCCCTTCCAGTCCGGGCTGCATTTCGCTCCCTCCTCCGTCGAGCCGGGATCATGGCGCGGTCGGCGGTCCGAGTCACATGACGATCAAGGCCGAGGTGGCCCATACCGTTGCAGTCCGACACCGGTCGATATATCATCCACGTAACGTAAATGGGGGATCAAACATGTCCTTTGGCCAAGCCGTCAGCACGTGCTTCTCGAAATACGTGACGTTCGGGGGGTCGCGCGACTCGCCCGGAATACTGGTACTGGGTGCTGTTTATCGTGATTGTCGGGTTGGTGGTGGGGATCATCGACTGGGCGCTGCCGTATCGAATCCTGCTGGCGCTGTTCGATCTTGCCACTCTTCTCCCCGGCCTGGCGGTGATGTTCCGCCGGTTGCACGATACCGACCGCAGCGCCTGGTGGTGGCTGATCGCGTTCGTCCCGCTGGTCGGCGCGATCCTGCTCATCGTCTGGCTGTGCCAGCGCGGCACGGACGGCCCCAACCGCTTCGGCCTGGCGCCCGCATAACGCCCGGGCCAGGGCTTGCACGGCCCGCCCCGCAGCGCCACAACCGCGCGCCAGCCGCGGGAGAAAACCTTGAAGACCACCAAGACCCTGACCGAGGGCCAGCGCGCCTATGAAGCCAAACGCGCCGCCAAGGCCGGCATGAGCCTGGACAAATGGCTCGCCAGCAAGCAGCGCCAGGTCGCGGCCGAGGAACGCGAGAAGCAGAAGGCCGTCGAGGCCACGAAGCCGCCGAAAAAGCCCGGCCTGATCTCGCGCCTGCTCGACCGCGCCCACAAGCCGCTGAAGTAGACCCCAGCTCAGCTCCAGCCCAAGCGCCCGCGACGGAGCGAGCAATCCGCGTTACAACATCCGCTGCAGCACCCCATCGCGGCGGATCACGCCGTGGAACAGCGCGCCGCCGATATGCGCGCCGATCAGCAGCGCAATCAGCAGCGCGCCGTACCAGTGCACCGCCGACAGCGCATGTGCCAGCGCCACGTCCTTGCCAATCAGCAACGGCACCGGGACGATCTCGAACCAGTCAAGCTGGAACCCGTCGGCGTTGTCGCGCAGCAGCCCGATCACCGGCTGCACCAGCAGCACGATGTAAAGCAGCATGTGGTTGGCATGCCCCACGACGTGGAAGATGCGCGGCACGCCCTCCGGCAGTGGCCCCGGCGGATAGCGCCAGCGGCGGATCAGCCGCAGCAGCATCACCAGCAGCACCACCACGCCGAGGCTTTCATGCGTGTTGTAGAACCGGTGCGACAGTGCCGCCGCGCTGTCCGGCACCAGGTAGACCATGGCGGTACCCAGCACGAACATCACGAACACCAGCAGCACCGTCAGCCAATGCAGCAAGCGGGCGACTTGGCTATAGCGGTAGGGCACGGGCGGATCTCCCTTTGATGTTCACGTAGCCCAGTTGATGTTCGCGCAGTCTAGCCGATCGTTCCACCTTCCGTCGCTGGCGGTGCATGCCGACTGGAGCATCGACGCGCGCAAGCGCTGGATGGCCCGGGCGCGGCAAACGCCGGCCGGCTGGCGCGTCATGGCGCCGGAGCCGGTGGGCGACGTCGCCACCTTCCTGGCGCGCCTGCTTGCGGCGGCCGACGGCGGCGCGGTCGCGCTCGGCGTCGACCTGCCGATCGGCTTGCCGCGCGCCTATGCGGCACGGCGGGCGGAGAACGGGTTTCTGCATTTCCTACGTCAGACCGTGCATTGGCCGGATTTCTTCCAGGTCTGCGCGACCGTGCAGGAGATCAGGCAGGACCGCCCGTTCTATCCTGCCCGTGGGCTGCGCGGGATGACGCGGGCCGCGCACGCCGTGGCGCTGGACCTTGGCGGACCGATGGGCCTGTCGCGCCTCTGCGACCGCGCCACCATGGAGCGCCCGGCCGGCGCGCCGCTGTTCTGGACCCTGGGGGCCAACCAGTCCGGCAAGGCGGCCATCGCGGCGTGGCGCGACATGCTGCTGCCCGCGCTGCTCGCCGAGGCGCCCATCCGGCTGTGGCCGTTCGAGGGCGCCTTCCGCGACCTGCTGGCGCCCGGCACGATCGCGGTGGCGGAGACCTATCCGGCCGAGGCGCTACGCCACCTCGGCATCCGCCTGAAGGGCAGCAAGCGCCGCCAGGCGGACCGCGCCGCGGTCGCGGACAAGCTGTTGGATGCAATGGTGGCGGTGCAGGCGCAGCCTGATGCGGCGCTGGTTGCCACGGCGCGCGACGGCTTCGGCGCCGATGCGGCCGGCGAGGATCGGTTCGACTGCGTTCTGGGCCTGCTGTGCGTGCTGAACGTGCTCGCGGGCAACCGGCCGGACACCGCGCCCGACGATCCGTGGATCCGGCGCTGGGAGGGCTGGGTGCTGGGGCAGACCGCGCTGCCGCGGAGCTTGCCGGACGCCGATCCGATGCCCACCATGACAGCATGACAGTGTCCACACGACTCGCCTGGAAGGGCCTGCAAACCGACCGCATGCCGGTATTCCTCGGCTACGACCAGACCGAGCGGATGATCGCCGCCCTGCTCGACCGCGCGTGCACCTGGCAGCCCGACGCGGTGGTGGGCATCGCGCGCGGCGGCCTGGTGCCCGCCTCGATGGCCGCCGGCCTGCTGGCGTTGCACCTGGCGATGATCGGCTTCGACCGGCCCACCGGCACGGTGGAGTGGATCGGCGCGCCGCCGGATGCCGGGCGCATCCTGCTGGTCGACGACGGGTGTTCCACCGGCGGCACGATGCGCGCGGTGCGTACCGCCTTGCTGGCCGAGGGGCGCGACTGCTTGACGCTCGCCGTGGTGCACGACCCGGAGGTGACCGGCTACGTGCCGGACCTGTCGCACCCGCTGCGTGCGCTGTGGCGCTTCCCGTGGGAACGCGGCGAGGCAACGCCGACCGGCCGCGCCCGGCGCGCCACCGGCGACGGACCGGACCGCGCGACCGAGGCGCCGTTCCATGGCCTTGACCTCGACGGCGTGTTCCTGCCCGACGTGCCCTCCGCAGTCTACGAGGCCGATCTGGCCGCGGCGGTCGCGCAACGCCACGACACCGCGCCGCACGACATCCTGCCCCATTTCGACCCCGCCCGCGCCGTGGTGATCACCGGACGGCCGGAGATGGACCGCGCCCTGACCGAGGAGTGGCTGGCCCGCCACGGTCACGCCGCGCTGCGGGTGGAATGCCGTCCCGACAGCATGCCGCACGAGACCACGCTGATCGCCCGCTACAAGGCCGCGGCCGCGACGCGCGTGGGCTGCACGCATTTCGTCGAGAGCGATCCGGCGCAGACCATTCTGATCGCGGCACATGCGCCGCACCTGGTGGTAAGCTGGTGGTCGGCGGCCGAGGCTCGCGCCTTCCTGGTTGGTGCGGCGGCATCGCCTGGTGTTGCCAACAAGATCGGCCGGCCCGACGAGACCTGAGGAAACCAGGCCAACACTTTGAGGAAAGCAGCCCAACAAACCCGAGGTAACGCGCGATGTCCGACACGCCACCCGTTTACGAACTGTTCGCCATCCGTTACGCCATGCGCGAGGCGCGGCGCTCCGATCATTTCATCGGCGGCGATCCGCATGACGGGCCGATGCCGATGGACTACTTCCTGTGGGTGGCCAAGGGCGACGGCCGCGCCGTGGTGATCGACGCCGGCTTCACCGCCAAGGTCGCCGCGCAGCGCAAGCGCACCTTCCTGCGCTGCCCGATCGGCGCGCTGGCGCTGGTCGGCGTCGATGCGGCGGACGTGAAGGACGTGATCCTGACGCACCTGCACTACGACCATGTCGGCAACTTCCACCGCTTCCCGGCGGCGCAGTTCCATCTGCAGGAGCCGGAAATTCATTACGCGGTGGGCCGTTACATGCGCTACCAGAAGCTGGCGCATTCTTTCGAGGTGGACGATGTCGTCGGCATCGTGCGGCTGAACTACGCCCGGCGCGTGCATCTGTACAATGGCAAGGTGGATCTGCTGCCCGGCATCACGCTGCACCCGGCGCACGGGCACTCGGCCGGGCTGCAATTCGTGCGCGTGCACACGCAGCGCGGCTGGGTGGTGGTGGCCTCCGATGTCACGCATTTCTACGAGAACATGGAGACCGAGCGGCCGTTCACCACCGCGTTCCATATCGGCGAGATGTTGGAGGGATTCGACAAGCTGCGTGCCGCGGCGCCGACGCCGCAGCACATCGTTCCGGGGCACGATCCGGAGGTGATGCGCCGCTATCCCGCGCCGAGGCCCGAACTGGAGGGGATCGTGGTGCGGCTGGACGTGGCGCCAAACCAGTAACTGACTTACTCCCCCTCCCCTTGAGGGAGGGGGATGGGGGGAGGGGTCAAGCCCTCAAGGGGGACGGGGAGTCTTTTCCACTAATCGATATTCGGCCACCCCGTCCGGATCGGATCGCTTCCGTCCCAATCCACCGCCGCCTGCCGCACCGCATCGAAGATCGCGCTCCGCTTCGCCGTGGCGTGCGACATCTCGATGATCGTGCCGGGATGCCCCTCCTCGCGGAAATACACGAAGCGGCCGCGCGGGGCGTCGCCCTCCTGCGCCGGATGGTAGCCGTTGGCCACCGCGCGGTCGTACAGCTCGTCGTAGCTCTCCGGCCAGCTCGACCAGTGCTGCAACCCGCCCTGCGGATTGCGCGCGAGAAACTCCAGATACAGACTGGGTGTCTGGCAGCGCTGCTGGATCAGCTCGATCTGCACCTCGCCCGAGTTGGCCAGCCCGATCGAAAAATGCGGCAGTGGGTACTCCGTGCGATTGAACCAGTATTTCGTCACCGGCAACCGGTCAGCGTAGAACCACGGCCCGATACCGCACACCTCCACCCAGTGTTGCATCGCGGCCTGGATGTCCGGCACGACGTAGCCCATCTGACGCAGCGGTCCGAACAGACGGCTCATGCGGTTTCCTCCTGGTGCTTGCGGCATCGGCGCGCCATGATACTGATAGGTAGCTCTGGTCCAACCAGCCGGGCCAACGAAGCAGGATTGCCATGGACGTGCAACTGAATGACGGGCTCGGCGACGCGGGGCACCTGCGCGCCGCGATCGACGAAGCGGACATCGTTCCGCTGCTGCTGGTGCTGGCGCATCTCAGCGGCGACGAGGCGATCCTCGACGAGGCCGCGCCCTACATCCACGGCGCCTGGAACTTCATGCACACCGTGCCGCCGGCGCTGCAGGTCGGGATACGCGACCGCCTGGCCGAGGTGCTGCGCGACTACGACTCCACCGGCCGCGCTCTACCCGCCACGCCGCCGGCGCATCTGTTGCGCAAGATGCTGAACGTCGGCGTTGGCCAGGCGGTCCCGGAGGAATATGTCCCGCTGCTGCTCGAGGAAATGCGACTGGGCGAGGTCGATCCGCGCAGCGTGGCCTGGCGCGCCAGACCGCCGGCCGAGGTGCTGGCGGGTTTTCGCGCCGTGGTCATCGGTGCCGGCCTTTCCGGCCTCTGCATGGCGATCAAGCTGCGCGAGGCCGGCATCCCCTTCACCATCATCGAGAAGAACCCGACCGTCGGCGGCACCTGGTACGAGAACACCTATCCCGGCTGCGGCGTCGACACGCCGAACCATTTCTTCTCCTACTCCTTCGCGCCCAACCACGACTGGCCGGAGCACTTCTCCAAACGAAACGAACTCTGGGGCTACCTGGAACGTTGCGCCGACGAGTACGACATCCGCCGCGATATCACCTTCGACACCGAGGTCACCGCCGCGCGCTGGGACGCCGCACGGGCGCGATGGGACGTTACGGTACGCGAGGCCGACGGCGCAACGGCGACCCTCGAGGCGAATGTGCTGATCACCGCGGTCGGCCAGCTCAATCGCCCGTCGATCCCGGATATCCCTGGGCTCAAGGACTTCCCCGGACCAGTATTCCACACGGGACAGTGGGACCACAGCCAAAGCGTCGTCGGCAAGCGCGTGGCGATGATCGGCACTGGCGCCAGCGGCATGCAGGCCGGACCGTCGATCGCGCCTGATGTGGAACATCTCACCATCTTCCAGCGCACCCCGCACTGGTCGGTGCACAACCCGAACTACCATGCACGCGTCAGCGCGGGGAAAATCTGGGCGCTCAAGAACATTCCATTCTACGCGAAGTGGAACCGGTTCCTGCTGTTCTGGGCATCATCGGACGGGCTGCACGCCTCGTTGCAGATCGATCCCGACTGGCCGATGCCGGACCGCTCGCTGAACGCCACCAACCAGCAGTTTCGGGACCTGCTGATCGCGCACATTACCAAGGAACTTGGCGAGCGCACCGACCTGCTGCCCAAGGTCGTGCCTGATTATCCGCCCTACGGCAAGCGGATGCTGCGCGACAACCACTGGTACCGCATGCTGACGCGTCCGAATGTCGATTTGGTAACCGAACGGATCGACCACATCGATCCCGACGCGATCGTCACGCGCGACGGCGCGCGCCATCCGGCCGAGATGATCGTGCTGGCCACCGGTTTCCAGGCCGGGCGCATGCTGTGGCCGATGCAGATCTGCGGCCGCGAAGGGGACACATTGCGCGACCGCTGGGGCGACGACGATCCGCGCGCCTATCTCGGCATCACCACGCCCGGCTTTCCCAATCTGTTCATGCTGTATGGCCCGAACACCAACCTCGGCCATGGCGGCAGCATCATCTTCCACACCGAGTGCCAGGTCCACTACATCATGCAGGCACTGCGCGAGATGCTGGAGCACGACATCGCCTCATTGGAATGCCGCCAGGCGCCGCACGATGCCTACAACGCCAGGGTGGATGCGGCGCACCGCAACATGGTGTGGTCGCACGGCGGGGTCGGCAACTGGTACAAAAACGCACGAGGCCGCGTGATCGCCAATTCGCCGTGGCGGCTGGTGGACTACTGGGCCTTCACGCGCGGGTTCAGCAGCACCGATTTCGTGCTGGGCCAACCGGACCGCTGACAGTATAATATCCAAGGCGATGCATGTTCATTCCGGGATGACCAGCATGGCCTTGATGGCAGGCGGCACGGCAAGCGCAACACGCAAAGCGCGCGCAACACGCAAGGCGCGCACAACACGCACAACACGCGCAACACGCGCAACACGCACAACGCGTCCCCGCAGCGGCAGCGCGACCATACCGCGGCACCGCGGATGAACGCCATCGAACCTGCCCTGCCGCGCCGCGACTGGATGTCCTGGACACGCCAAGCCGTCGATGCCGGCATGCGGTCTCTGCTGCGTCCGCTCTACGCGCTGTACGAGCGCCGTCTGCTCGCGCAGGTGCGGCAGCGGCCTTCTCCCCGGCATGTCGGCATCATCCTGGACGGCAACCGCCGCCATGGCCAGCGCGCCGGGCTGCTCGATCCGATGCAGATCTACAGCCGCGGCGCGCAAAAACTCGACGAGGTGCTGACCTGGTGCATCGAACTGGCAATCCCGGCGGTGACGTTGTGGGTTTGCTCCACCGACAATCTCGCTCGTCCGGCAGCCGAGGTTGCCAGCATCCTCGGCGCGCTGGAAACCAAGCTCCGATCGCTTGTCGGCGATCCCTGGATCCATCGCCACCGCATCCGCGTGCAGGCGATCGGCAGCTTGGACCGGCTGCCGGCCGCGACCCTCGCGGCGATTCGCGCGGCGGAGGACGTCACCGCCGGATACGACGCAATGCTTCTCTCGATCGCCGTGGCCTATGGTGGCCGCGAGGAAATCGCCAGCGCGGTTCGCGACCTTCTTGCCAAGGCCGCGCGCGACGGCGCGTCGGCCGACGAGCTGGTCGCAAGCGTGACACCCGAGGCGATCGGCCGGCACCTCTATCTTGCCGATGCACCCGAACCGGACCTGATCATCCGCACCAGCGGCGAGGTGCGCCTGTCGGGTTTTCTGCTGTGGCAAAGCGCCTACAGCGAGTTCTATTTCACCGACGTACTGTGGCCGGCCTTCCGGCGCATCGACTTCCTGCGCGCGGTCAGATCATTCCAGCAGCGCAAGCGTCGCTTCGGGCGCTGAATCGCGGCAGGCAGGGCAATCGGGTGAGCGAAGCAAGGTCAGGGC
>PLXO01000079.1 GCA_003151425.1 Acetobacteraceae bacterium | reverse complement strand
CCAGGTGGGACGAAATGAGAATTGCCGGCCTGTCGGCCCTCACCTTGAGGTTGACGTCACCTTCAGCCACACTCGACAGGCTATGTTGGCACCAGACGCACCCCGACGCGAGGTCTCAGATCGCCGCAAGCGACGCCGCATAGGATCGGGGCGCGCCTCGCGCTGCGTTCGTTTGCGGCGCGCCCTGCTGATGGCCGCCATCATCGCGGCCGTCTGGGTACCGGCCTGGACGCCCGCCCGGTTCGCGGCGCACGCAGCGGAGCTCGACGGCGTGCAACTGCCCGACACGATTCAAGCCGACGGGAAAACGTTGCAATTGAATGGCTTCGGGCTGCGCATCTATTCGATCTTCAGAGTCCATATCTATGTCGCCGGGCTTTACGTCGAGCATTTGAGCACCGATGCCGAGGCGATCCTGCAGTCACCCGAGACCAAGCTTGTGACGGTCCACTTTGTCCACAACGTCAGTGCCGAGGCCGCGCGCGATTCATGGCGCACGGGCCTGGAGAACAACTGCCGGGCTCCCTGCCAGCTTGACCCGGCGGACATCGCGCGCTTCCTCGCGCAGGTCCCCGCCATGCCGGAGGGCGCAAGCTTTTCCATTCTATTCACCCGGCAAGGGGCCACGGTGACCGTCAATGGGCGTCAGTACGGCATAATTCCTAAACCCGAGTTCGCTCGAGCCGTGTTGGCCACGTTCCTCGGCCCTGCGCCGGCGTCGCCAACGCTGAAGGCGCAGTTGCTTCAGGGCCACGGATGAGCGTTGGACGACGCCCGATGATTGCTTCGAGGCGGGACCCCGGGACAGGGTGCGTGATTTCATTCCGGCTTACAGCCCTCAATGCCAGGACGGTCAGGGTAACCGCATGCGGTCAGGCGCGTTGGCCTGAGGTGTGCCATGGCGCAGCAAACAATCAAGCGTCACACAGGGCTGCGACGAAATCGAGACGGCCAGGTTGGGACGAGATCGCTGTTCGCCCTGCTGCTGGTCTCGGTCGCGGAGCCGCTGGGCTTCACGGCGGGTTATGTGATCAGCGCCGCGCTGGTCAGCCTGCAGGGCGCCTGGTTTACCGCCTCGATCACCGGCCGCGTGCGACTGACGGCCATCTTCATGGTGGTTCAGGCAGTGATGTTCGCCGCCTTGTTCATTATCATCAATCTGGAGACTTACGCGCTGCTGGCCGGCTCCGCGCTGCTGTTCATCGCCTTGTCCACGGTCATGGCCGCAACGCGACGCATCGACTTCGGCGACGGAGGTAAACAAGTCGTTCAGCGCCACTGACCAAAGCCCGGCGGAGTGGCACCACCGGTCAAATGGACGGTTTGGCCATGCGCCAGGCCCCTACAGATCGGCGATGCGGATCCAGGCAGCGATCGCCGCGGCCACCACCAGGCCCGCGACGATCGTTCCGGTCCCGGCCGCGCCGAGATCGCGCGCCAATCCGACCCACAGCGCGAACACGCCAATCCCCACCGCGATGCCGCCGATCAGGCTGGCGCGGCCTCGCTTGATCTCACCCTGCAACGGCTTGATCTCACCCTGCAACGGCCCGGCCATGCGCCCTACTCCGCCGCCACGCCGCGCACCGGGGCGCGCACCTGGCCGGCGCGCACATCATCCGTGCCATTGCGCACGCGCTTGAGGGTCCGCGACACGAACCGCGTGTCATACCCATTGAACACGTGCCGCAGCAGCCCGCAGGTCAAGTCCGAGGTCCCGAAGAACCAATCCGCGATCGGATAAGTCAAATTGAAGTTGCGCTCCATCATCAGCGCCGGATTGTGGTGCGCGATGTGGTGCCGGCGGATCGAGTTGACGAACGGGAGGTGCCGCACGATCCGGTCGTCCTTCACGTGGCAGCAATAGTGGAACAGCTCGTAATTCAAATACAGCCCGACATTGGTGATCAGCAGCAGCCAGCCCGCGTTCCCCAGCCCGAGCAGCCACAGCAGCGCCGCCGGCGGGATCGATAGCGCAATGAACGTCACCAGCGCGTAGGGCGGGAAGAACACGATGCGGAAATCGCGGCTGGTGTCGAAGCTGGGTTCCGCATCGGTAAAGAACTGGTGATGCGCCAGGGTGTGCCGCTTGTAGATCCCCATGAACCCCTGCACCGGCCGATGCATCACGGTGCGGTGAATCCACCACTCGAACACGTTCGACAGCGCGAACGCCACCGGGATCACCAGCCACTCGTACCAGGCCGGCGCCGAGATTTGCCGCGCGCAGTACCAAATCGCGGCAAGGCCGATCGCGTAGATCAGCGCGACATGCGCCCAGCCGGAATACGCCGCCGCGATCTTGCCGCGAAAGTCCGCGCGGAACTCGAGCTGCCGCTGAGAGACCTGCTTGCCGGTCATCACTGCCTCCTGGACCCTCCCGGGATTCGCCCTCACTCTGCCACCATCCGGCCGCCACCCCCAAGACCCTAGTCGTCCGGTAGTGGGCAATCGGGCGAAGCAATGGGCCCGGCCGGATGCTGCTGTCCCGGATGTCGCTGTCCCGGATGTCGCTGTCCCGGATGTCGCTGTCATTGCGAGCGCAGCGAAGCAATCCCCTGGCGGGTGCGCACCCTCGTGGGGATTGCCGCGTCGCTGCGCTCCTCGCAATGACAGTGAACCGGCTGATCGTCCGCCTCTCCTTCGTTCACCCGATTGCCCTGCGTCCGGTAGTGGGTGAGTTTGGTTGGCACCGCTCTCTCCCCGTCATGGCCGTCCCCGGACTTGTTCCGGGGATCAGTCCCGGCCATCCCCGCAGCACGGTGCCGCAATGGATGGCCGGAACAAGTCCGGCCATGACGATGTGGCAACCGATAGGCCGACATGAGAACTTCTGGCACATTGACCCCGGGATACGAACGTTACGGATCAGGCCGATGGAGGCGGGTGAGTGCCCGCCCAATGCCGCGCGATGTCGATCCGACGCGTGATC
>PLXO01000277.1 GCA_003151425.1 Acetobacteraceae bacterium | reverse complement strand
TTCAGCAGGGTTGAGCAGATACCTGTCGGCCGTACCCGGAACTATCTGTTTTCGTTGACGCTACCGTGGCTGCGGGAAGGTGGCGGCACGTTCGGTACGGGGGAGAGTGTCTGCTTCGGGTCGAAAGCGGCGGTTCAAGTCAAGCGACCCGGCTACCGCTGCTTTGGGTCGGATTCAACGGTGCGACTGGCTTACCCGTCCAAGCTGACGCGGTCGCGGTCGGCCGACGACAGGGGCTCACGCGACAGCACGTAAAGCACGTGGGCCTGATCCGACCGGTTTGGAAGAGGAATGGATTGCCGCGTGACCGAGAAGCCCGCCGCGCGGGCTCGCTCGACAAAGTTCAGGTCCTCGCAGCCTGTCCACAGCAGGAGGTGCCCCGAGGGCGCGAGGCTGTCCCGACAGCGAGCCAAGCCGTGCTCCCCGTAAAGTACGGCGTTGCCCGGGGTCGACAGCGCTTCTGGGCCGTTGTCGACGTCGAGCACGATCACGTCCCAGCGCCGGTCTACGCCGAGATAAGCCACGACGTCGCGCTCGATCAGGCGCACGCCAGACGGCAGCGTCGCCGCAAGCCGCGGGTTTATATAGCTGCCGAACCAGCGCAACACGGCGCCGGACCGTTCCGCCACCGTGATCCTCGGCCGGGCCGGCCAGAGCCGCTTATGCAACGTCTGCAGCAGGCTCGCCAGCGTGTATCCAAGGCCGAGGCCGCCCACAAGGATCGCCGGATGCGACGCGCTCGGGAGCAGGCCCGCGAGACGACCGAGCTGGTCCTCCGACGCGTGATACGCACCGTTCATCAGCTCCCAGCCGTCGGCGCGTATCATGTACACGCCGTTCCGCTCGTAAAGGTCTAGCTGGTTACCTTCCGACGAGGCGGAGGCGATATGGGTCCACATGCAAGTTCATACCGACGGCAAAAGATGACGTGGCACGCCGCCGTCCCCCGATCGCCCCGCCCCGTCAGCCCGTCCGCAAGCAAACTCCACCGCGGAGCGCGCGAACCCGCCTCACTTCTTCTCCCGTATCGAGTGCGAGCTAAGCCCCTCGATCGCCAGGATCATCGACGAGTGATCCAGATCGGCCCCGCCATGCGCCGCGCACGAGGAAAACATCTGCTGCGCGATCGCGGTATTCGGCAGCACCACGCCCAGTTCGCGCGCCGCCGACAGCGCCAGGTTCAGATCCTTCTGGTGCAGCCTGATCCGGAACCCCGGATTGAACGTGCCATTCAGCATACGCTCGCCATGCAGCTCCAATATGCGCGACGACGCGAAGCCGCCCATCAGCGCGGCGCGCACCTTGGCCGGATCGGCGCCTGCGCGTGACGCGAACACCAGCGCCTCCGCCACCGCCTGGATGTTCAGCGCGACGATGATCTGGTTCGCCACCTTGCAGGTCTGGCCGTCGCCGTTCGCCTCGCCGACATGGGTGATGTTCTTGCCCATCTTCTCGAACAGCGGCTTGGCGCGCTCGAACGCCTTGGCCGGGCCGCCGACCATGATGGTCAGCGTCGCCTGCTTCGCGCCGACCTCGCCGCCGGACACCGGGGCGTCCAGGTAGTCGCAGCCCAGCGCATTGATCTTCTTGGCGAACTCCTTGGTGCCGAGCGGGCTGATCGAGGACATGTCGATCACCAGCGTGCCCGGCTTCAGCCCCTCGGCGACGCCGCCCGGGGCGAACAGCACCGCCTCCACGTCCGGCGTGTCGGGCACCATGACGATCACCACCTCGGACTTTGCCGCGACTGTCTTGCCGTCAGGCGCGATATCCGCGACCGCCTTGATGTCGTCCGCCGGGGGGGCGTGGTCGTGCACCAGCAGGCTGTGCTGCGCGGCGTGCAGGTTGAGCGCCATGGGGCGGCCCATGATGCCGAGGCCGATGAAACCGATCTTCATGCTGTGTCTCCCTGGAAAGAATGCTTCACCGCAACGGCCCGACGCCGTGACGGACGTGCTGTCGCGGCGTGCTGTTGCGTTACTGCGCCGGACGTTACTGCGCCGGGCATGACTGCACCGGACGTCACTGTGCCCGACGTTACTGTGCCGGACGTTACTGTGCCGGACGTTACTGTGCCGGACGTTGACTGCATTGGGCGTTGACTGCCCGGCGTGCCAGACCCCGCCTGTCAGACCCCGAAATCCCGCCGCCACACCAGCCCGGCGACGGTCTCGCCGGCCGGGCGATACTCGAGACCCACCCAGCCGGTATAGCCCAGCTCATCCATCCGCCGGAACACGTAGCGCCAGCCGATCTCGCCGGTGCCCGGTTCGTTGCGCGCCGGCACGTCGGCGACCTGCATGTGCACGATCAGCGGCAGGTGCAGCTCCATGCGCTTGGTCAGGTCGCCCTCGGTCGTCTGGCAGTGATAGACGTCGAACTGCAAGCCGACCCGGTCGAACCCGATCGCCTCCACCACGGCGGCACCCTGCGCCTCGGTGTTGAGGAAGTAGCCCGGCATGTCGCGATGGTTGATCGGCTCGATGGCGAGTTTTACGCCCGCGGCCAGCGCCTGCTCGCCCGCCCATGCCAGATTGGCGGCGTACACGCTGGCCGCCGTGGTCTGCGACACGCCCGGCGGCACGATGCCGGCCATGCAGTGCGCCAGCTTGCAGCCGAGCGCCGTGGCGTAGTCCAGCGACAGCTTCACGCCGTCACGAAACTGCGCCTGGCGGCCGGGCAGGGCCGTCAGCCCGCGTTCGCCGCTTGCCCAATCGCCGGGCGGCATGTTGAACAGCACCTGGGTCAGCCCGTTGGCGTCCAGCCGGCGCTTCAGCTCGACGGCGGGATACTCGAACGGGAACAGGAACTCGACCGCCGTAAATCCGGCCTTCGCCGCGGCATCGAAACGGTCGAGGAAGGGATGCTCGTTGAACATCATCGACAGGTTGGCGGCAAAACGTGGCACGATTGACCTCCCCGGATGGTGCAGCCGAAGCTACAGGCCGGCGGGCCGCTTGACCAGCCGTCATCTCCTCCTCCCCTTGAGGGCTTGGGCCGCGAGGCGGACCAAGGGTGGGGGAAGCGGGTGGCGCGCGCGAGGTCGGGGGTTGCGGGAGGCGTCAACGCATGAGAACCATCCGTGAGACGCTGCCACCAGCCCCTCCCCCCGCGGTTGGGCCGCTGCCCGCCTCAAGCCCACAGCGGGAGCCGGAGACTGACCAGCAGCCCATGCCGGAGGCCGGCAGGATGACCGCCGAACGGGTGTTGATGGCCCTGCTGATTGGCGGCATCGGCATCGGCTGCGTTATCGTTCTCTATCCGTTCGCGTCCTCGCTGCTCTGGGCGGCGATCCTGGCCTTCACCACCTGGCCGGTGTTCGAGTGGCTGCGCGCGCACCTGCACCTGCGCCGCACCCCCGCGGCCGGGTTGATGGTGACGCTGACCGCGGTGATGGTGGTGCTGCCGCTGGTGATCGCCACCCCGAGCGCCGAGGACATCAGCCTGATGCGGCGCATGATCGAGGCGGCGGTGCGCGCGGGTCTGCCGACGGCGCCCGGCTGGATTGATGGAATACCGTTCCTTGGCCCGACGTTCACCGGAATCTGGAACAGTTGGGTCGCCGACATCTCCGAGATGCTGCAGGCGATGAAGCCCTATCTCGGCATCGCCCTGGAGGGTGGGCTCGACCTGCTGCTCGGCATCGCCAGGGGCGTCCTGCTGTTCATTCTCGCGCTGTTTATCGCGTTCTTCTTCTATGTCTACGGCGAGCCGATCGCGGAGCGCCTGACCGACCTGCTGCGGCGCATCGCCGCCGAGCGCGCCGACCGGCTGATCGAGGTCACCGGTGCCACGGTGCGCGGCGTGGTCTACGGCATTCTCGGCACGGCTGTCGTGCAGGGCGTGCTGACCGCGTTCGGCCTGTGGCTGTCCGGCGTGCCGCAGCCGGTGCTGTTGGGCGCGGTCGCCGGCTTCCTTGCCGTGCTGCCGGTTGGCGCGCCGCTGGTGTGGATTCCGGCCGCGCTGTGGTTGATGGCCAGCGGACATCTCGGCTGGGGCATCTTCCTGGCCATCTATGGTGCGCTGGCCATCTCCGGGGCCGACAGCGTGATCCGCCCCTGGTTCATCGCCCGCGGCGCGCAATTGCCGTTCGTGCTGACCGTGCTCGGCGTGCTGGGGGGCGCGCTGGCGTTCGGTCTGCTCGGCATATTTCTCGGCCCCGTGCTGCTCGGGGTCGGCTATACCCTGGTCAATGAATGGGCGACGCCGACCCATCCAGCCCCGGCCGATCCCACCCCGGAGGGACCCCATGCGTGACACCTCACAGACGCTGCCCGCCGAGTTGTTGATCCGGCAGTTCCTCGAATTTGTGGCGGCCCGGCCGCGCTGCTACGCCGACGTGATGGAGGCGTGGCGCACGTCCTGCCCGCGGCTGCCGGTATGGGAGGCGGCGGTCGACGGCGATCTGGTCCGGATCGACCACGCATCGGGCAAGGCGATGGGTGACTGCCTGGTGGTCCTGACCGCGCGCGGTCGTGATGCGCTGGCCAGCCAAGCGATCGGTTGATCCGCACCGCGACCAGTGGCGCCAGGGCAATCGGGCGAAGCAATGGCCCCGCCCGGAGGTTGCTGTCATGCGAGCGTGCTGCTGTCATTGCGAGCGTGTTGCTGTCATGCGAGCGTGTTGCTGTCATTGCCAGCGTGTTGCTGTCATTGCGAGCGTAGCGAAGCAACCCCCTGGCAATTGCGCACCCTCGTGGGGATTGCCGCGTCGCTGCGCTTCTCGCAATGACAGTGAACTGGCTGCTTGACCTGCATCAATGACATCGTTCCGAGGGATCGCCACAGGGATGCCAAGGCGCAGCCAGGGAACGCAGCCATGGAAGATATCGTCGGCGAGGCCGCGATCGCGCAGGCGCTCGAGGCCTACCGGAAGGGCTTGCTCACCGCCAACAAGGCGCAACTTGAGGCGCTGTGCATGGACCAGGTCAGCTACGGCCACTCATCCGGCCTGCTTCAGACGAAGGCAGAGTTCATCGCCGACGCAACCAGCGGCAAGACGACTTGGAAATCGATCAATTTTGAAAATCCGACCAACCGCGTGATCGGCGACAGCGCCATCTCTCGCTACATTTTCGTCGGCGAGAACGAGCGCGAGGGCAAGACCAACGCGTTGAAGTTCGGCGTGGTGATGGTCTGGCACCAGCAGGGCGGACATTGGAAGCTGCTGGTGCGGCAGGGATACAAGGTCTGACAACCGGAGTCCGGTATCCCGTTTGACCCAGGTCAATGCGGTGTCCCACCGATCGCATCACATGCAATCCCGTCCGGGCGCCCGTCGCGCGCATCGCCCGCCACACAGTGCCGTCCTCAATGCAAGGAGGCTGCCGTGAACATCAAACGTGGCGTTGAGAAAATCCCCGGCGGCATGATGATCGTGCCGCTGTTCCTCGGCGCCTGCCTCAACACCTTCGCGCCGAACACCGGCAAGTTCTTCGGCTCGTTCACCAACGGAATGATCACCGGCACCCTGCCGATCCTGGCCGTGTGGTTCTTCTGCATGGGCGCCAGCATCAGCCTGAAGGCGGCCCCGATCGTGCTGCGCAAGAGCGGCGTGCTGGTCGCGGTGAAGGTCCTCACCGCTGCCAGCGTCGCCCTGATCGCCGCCCACTTCATTCCCCCCGGCGGCATCAACGCCGGCTTCTTCGCCGGGCTCTCGGTGCTGGCCGTGATGGCGTCGATGAACGACACCAACGGCGGTCTCTACATGGCGCTGATGCAGCAGTTCGGCACCACGGAGGAAGCCGGCGCCTTCTGCCTGATGTCGCTGGAATCCGGGCCGTTCATGACCATGTGCACGCTGGGCCTCGCCGGCATAACGACCTTCCCGTGGCAGAGCCTGGTCGGCGCCCTGCTGCCCTTCACCATCGGCTTCGTGCTGGGCAACCTCGACAAGGAGCTGCGCGCCTTCTTCAGCCAGGCGGTCAGCGTGATGGTGCCGTTCTTCGCCTTTGCGCTGGGCAACGGACTTAATTTCACCGTCATCCTGAACACCGGCCTGTTGGGCATCCTGCTCGGCCTGACCGTGATCGTCGTCACCGGCACCACGCTGGTGCTGGCCGACATCCTGCTCGGCAAGGGCAACGGCACCGCCGGCATCGCCGCCGCCTCGACCGCGGGTGCCGCCGTGACCGTGCCGACCGTGATTGCGTCACTCGCACCGGAATATCTCCCGGTCGCCCCCGGCGCGACGGCCCTGATCGCCACGTCGGTGGTGGTCACCGCGCTGCTCACGCCGTTCCTCACCGCGTGGTGGGCCCACCGCTTCGGCATCTACTCCGAACGCCACCAGCGCCACGCGGCAGCCACCGCCGACGCTGACGCTGTCGCCGCTGCTGCACCAGGCCAAGGAGTCGCATGATGGAAACCCGCCAAGCCATCCACCCCGCGCACGCCCGCACGCTCGACACCGAGGGGCTGCGCCGGCAGTTCCTCATCCCGGAAATCTTCCGGCCGGGCGAGCTCACCATGACCTACAGCCAGATCGACCGCATCGTGGTCGGCGGCATCATGCCGCTCAACGCCGCGGTCGGGCTGCCGGACGGGATCGGCCGCACCTACGGCGTTGACTACTTCCTGCAGCGCCGGGAGATGGGGATTATCAACGTCGGCGGTCCCGCGCGCGTGGTCATCGACCGCGAGACGGTGCCGGTCGGCCCGGCGGAGGCGCTGTACGTCGGCATGGGCGCGCGCGAGCTCGCCTTCAGCAGCGTCGACTCCGCCCGTCCGGCGAAGCTCTATTACAATTCCGCGCCCGCCCACCGCACGTTGCCCACCCGCCGGCTGACGCTCGACGATGCCGTCTCGGTCAAGCTCGGCAAGGTGCGCAGCGGCAACGTCCGCACCATCCACAAGTTCCTAATTCCGGAGGTCGTCGAGACCTGCCAGCTCTGCATGGGCATGACGCAGCTTGAGGAGGGCAGCCTGTGGAACACCATGCCCTGCCACACGCATGCCAGGCGCATGGAGGTGTACTTCTATTTCAACCTCGATCCCGCCGCTTCGGTGATCCACCTGATGGGCGAGCCGCAGGAAACCAGGCACATCATCGTGCACAATGAGCAGGCGGTGATCTCGCCGAGCTGGTCGATCCATTCCGGCGTCGGTACCCGTGCCTACACCTTCATCTGGGGCATGGTCGGCGAGAACCAGACGTTTGATGATATGGACGAGGTCGCGGTCACCGATCTGCGCTGAGCGCCCAGGGGCTGAGAGCCGGAGCAACGAGCCGGTCCAGCGAGCCGGAGCAACGAGCACACAGCAGCGAGCACGCAGC
>PLXO01000262.1 GCA_003151425.1 Acetobacteraceae bacterium | reverse complement strand
ACCGTGCTGCGGGGATGGCCGGGTCTGATCCCCGGGTCAAGCGCCCGGGGACGGCCATGACGTGAGGGTAACGTGCCGGCCAAACCGACCCACTACCCGTGCTGCGGCCAACTTGACCCGGCGGCCGGCCATGACGACAAGTGACGCAAGGGCCGCCGCACCACGACGGCGCACCAGCCCGCCATCGGGGAGAGAACGACCATGCAGACGGACTACGTCATCATCGGCGCGGGCTCGGCGGGCTGCGTTCTGGCCAACCGGCTCACCGAAGATCCGGGCACGCGCGTCGTGCTGCTGGAGGCTGGCGGGCGTGATTGGAATCCGCTGATCCACATCCCCGCCGGTTACATGAAGCTGCTGGACCATAAGACCCTGACCTGGGGTTTCAAAGCGGAACCCGATCCGGGGACCAACGGCCGCGCCATCGCCTATCCGCGCGGCCGCGTGCTGGGTGGGTCGAGCTCGATCAACGGCATGATCTATGTGCGCGGTCAGCCGGAGGATTTTGATCACTGGGCACAGTTCGGCAATCGCGGTTGGTCGTGGGACAGCGTACTGCCATTCTTCAAGCGGGCGGAGAACTGGGAGGCGGGCGCCGACGCAACGCACGGCGCCGGCGGCCCGTTGCACACCTCGAAGACCGCCGACATGCCGAAGCTGTGCCTCGCCGCGATCGAGGCCGGCCAGCAGATCGGCTTGGAATTCCGTCCCGACGTGAATGACCTGCCGCCCGGTGCCGGCGACGGCATCGGCTGGGTGCAACACACCCGCAACGGACGGCTTCGGGCCAGCACCGCGCGCAGCTATCTGCGTCCAGCAATGAAACGACCCAATCTTCGGGTCGTCACCAACGCGCTGGTGCATCGCATCCTGCTCGACGGGACGCGCGCCGTCGGCGTGGAATATTCCCGTGGCGGCACGGTCGAGCGCGTTGACGCCGCGGCCGAGGTAATCCTGTCCGCCGGGGCCATCGGCTCGCCGCACATCCTGCAATTGTCCGGCGTCGGCGATCCGGATCATCTCGATCGTGTCGGGATCGCGGTCAATCACGTGCTGCCTGGCGTCGGCAGGAACCTGCAGGATCATTTCCTGGCTCGCGTGGCCTGCGCGGTCACCGGGGTGCGAACGCTGAACGAGAAGTCGCGCGGCGTGCGCTTCGCCGGCGAGCTGCTGCGCTATGTGTTCAGCGGCACCGGGATGCTGACCTACGGCGCGTCGCTGGTCGCCGCCTCGGTCAAGGTGCTCCAGGAATCCGCGACCCCCGACATCCAGGCACTGTTCGCCCCAGGCAGCTACGCGCCCGGGCCAGTTCGAAAACTCGATACCAGGCCGGGAATGACCTCCGGGATGTGGCAGATGCGTCCGCTCAGCCGCGGCTATGTCGAAGCGAAATCGAACCGGCCGGCCGAGGCCCCGGCGATCAACCCGCGCTATCTCAGCGAGGAGACTGATCGCCGCGCGGTGGTCGGCGGCCTGCGCTTCATCCGCCGGCTGTTCGCCGCGCCGGCACTGGCGAAATACGTCATTGCCGAAACGGTCCCCGGCAGCCAGGTGCAGACCGACGACGAACTGCTGCACTACGCGCGTCAGACTGGCGGCACAGTGTTCCACGCCAGTTGCAGTTGCAGGATGGGGCAGGACATGCTGGCCGTGGTGGACGACCGGTTGCGCGTGCACGGGTTGGAACGGTTGCGCGTGGTCGACGCCTCGGTGATGCCGGCGGTGACTTCGACCAACACCAACGCGCCGACGATCATGATCGCCGAGAAGGGCGCGGCGATGATCCGCGAGGATGCGCGGCGCGCGAACGTTAGTCAGCCACAAGCAGCATAATACAGAGCGGCGCCCGCTTCAGTCAGCCACGCGCAGCATGATCTTGCCGATATGCACGCTGGATTCCATCAGCCGATGCGCGGCCGCCGCCTCGGCCAGCGGGAACGTGGCGTGGATCACCGGCCCGCAACGTCCCGCGTCCAGCACCGGCCACACCTTCTCGCGCAATGCCGCGGCAATCGCGCCCTTCTGCGCCGTGCTGCGCGGGCGCATGGTCGATCCGGTGATGGTCAGCCGCTTGGTCATGACGGAAACGAAATCGAAATTCTCCGCCTTCGAGCCCTGCAGGAAAGCGATCAGCACCAGCCGCCCGTCCATCGCCAGCACCCGCAGATCGCGCTGCAAGTACGGCGCGCCGACCATGTCGAGCACCACATCGACGCCGCGCTTGCCGGTCAGCCGCGCGATCTCCTCGACGAAGTCCTGCGTGCGATAATTGATCGCCGCCGCCGCCCCCAGCTTCACGCAGGCGGCGCATTTTTCCCCCGAGCCGGCGGTCGCGTAGACGGTGGCGCCGAACTCGCGGGCGAGCTGGATCGCGGTAACGCCGATGCCGGACGACCCGCCATGGATCAGCGTGCTCTCGCCCCTCGCCAGCCTGCCGCCCTGGAACAGGTTGGCCCACACGGTGAAATAGGTCTCCGGCAGCGCGGCGGCGCGCACTGCGTCGTAGCCCGTGGGCCAGGGCAGGCATTGCGGCGCGGGGGCCACGCAATATTCCGCATAGCCACCGCCATTGGTCAGCGCGCAGACGCGGTCGCCTTGCTTGTACTGCGTCACCTCGGCGCCGACGCTGACAATTTCGCCGGCGACCTCCAGGCCCAGCAGCGGGCTGGCACCAGGCGGCGGCGGATACGAGCCGCTGCGCTGCGCGACATCGGGACGGTTGACCCCGGCCGCCAGCACGCGGATCAGCACCTCGTCCGGCTTCGGGCTGGGGACGGGACCCGTCGTGGTCCGCAGCACGTCCGGTCCGCCGGGCGCGGTCATCTCGATATGCGTCATCGTCGGCGGCAGGGGCATCGGGATCGTCCTTGCAGGGGAGTGGGCGGCGAAGGCGGAGGCGGGCGGATGTTGGGCAACAGTTTCGCGCCATGCCACGATCCCGGCAATCGTGCGAGGAGATGCCGCCATGCCTGACCCTCTCGTCCTCTCCGCGGATCCCGTCCCGGGCACGCGCCTGCTGGTGACCGGCGGCGCGCGTGGCATCGGGCGCGCGGTCGCCGATGCGTATGCGGCGCGCGGCGGGCGCATCTGCATCCTGGATCGCGATCCCGTGGCGGACGCGCCGGCCGGGTGGATTTCCCGGCAGGGATCGGCGGCCAGCGGGCCGGACATCGAGGCGGCCTTTGCCGCGATGGACCGCGCCTGGGGCGGCGTCGACGTGGCGCACGCCAACGCCGGCATGTCCGCCAACAAGGCGAGCCTGGAGCTGACCGAGGCGGAGTGGCGCGCAGTGCTGGACCTTAATCTGACCGGCGTGTTCCTGACCGCGCAGGCGGCGGCGCGGCGGATGGTGCCGGCGGGGGCCGGGGTGATCCTGGCCACCAGCTCGATCTACGGCCTCACCGCCGGGCCGAACCGCGCCGCCTACACCGCGACGAAGGGCGCGGTCTCCAACCTGGTGCGCTCGCTCGCCAGCGAGTGGGGGCCGCACGGCGTGCGGGTGAACGCGATCGCGCCAGGCTACGTGCAGACCGACATGCTGGAGACACTGGTGCAGCAGGGGTTGATCGATCGCGCGGCGCTGCTGGCCCGCACCACGCTGGGGCGCCTGGGCCGGCCTGCGGACATCGCCGCGATGGCGTGCTTTCTCGGCTCGCCGGCGGCGGCATGGATCAACGGCGCGATCATGTCGGTGGACGGCGGCTGGCTCGCCAATGGCGGGCCGTAGAAGGCACGTCGTACGTAATCGCCCGCGGGCGCAATCCCCCGTGGGATCAACCAAGGCTTAAGCAACCGCCTGTTAGACAGCGCCCCACGGCCGGGCCATCCGGCCCTGGAGACGCGTGCGCGCCGTGCTGTTCAATTCCTACGTGTTCCTATACGCATTCCTGCCGATCGCACTCGTCGGCTATTACCTGCTCGCCCGGCTCGGGCGCGTGCCGGCGGCGCTATGGCTGGTCGCGGTTTCCTTCGTCTTCTATGGCTGGTGGAATCCGGCCTACATCCCGCTGCTGGCGATCTCCATTTGCGGCAACTATCTGCTGTCACTGCTGATCGGTGCGACCGGGCGACGGCCAAGGCTGCAGACCTGGGTGCTGGCGCTGAGTGTGGCCGCCAACCTCGGCGCGCTGGGCTACTACAAGTATCTCGCCTGGCTGGTCGGTCTGCTGGACACGGCGGCTGGGCTGCATCGCGCCGTGCCGGGGATCGTGCTGCCGCTCGGCATCTCGTTCTTCACCTTCACCCAGCTTGGCTATCTGATCGACTGCAAGCAGGGCGTGGCAAAGGCCCGAGGCTTCCTGAACTACCTGGTGTTCGTCACCTTCTTCCCGCACCTGATCGCCGGACCGATCCTGCACAACGGCGAGATGATGCCGCAGTTCGCGGCGCCGGCGACGTATCGGTTTTCCGCCGGTAGCTTCTCGGTCGGCCTTGGCATCTTTGTGATCGGCCTGTTGAAGAAGTGCCTGCTCGCCGACCCGATCGGGGCAATCGTGCCGGCGGGGTTCGCGCATGCCGCCGAACTGCCCCTGTTTGAAGCCTGGCATGTCGCGCTGGCCTATTCGTTGCAGCTTTATTTCGACTTCTCCGGCTATTCCGACATGGCGATCGGGCTGGCGCGCATGTTCAACCTACGCTTCCCGCTGAATTTCAACTCGCCGTACAAGGCTGCGTCGGTGATCGAGTACTGGCAGCGCTGGCACATGACGCTGACGCGCTACCTGATGGCGTATCTGTACAACCCGATCGCGCTGAGCATCGCGCGGCGGCGGGTTGCGCTTGGCCTGGGCCTGTCGCGCGCCGTTTATGCAACCCCCGGCGGCTTCGCCTCGCTTGTCCTGGTGCCGATCTTCATCACGATGACGATCGCCGGAATCTGGCATGGCGCGGGTGCGCAGTTCCTGGTGTTCGGCCTGTTGCACGCGATCTATCTGTCGGTGAACCACGCGTGGCGGATCCTGAGGCCCCGGCGCGCGCACGCCGTCGCACCAGGATTCGCCGCGCATGTCGGGTCGGTGCTGTTGACATATTTGTGCGTCCTGGTCGGGTCCGTCTTCTTCCGTGCTCTGTCAGTTCCGGACGCGCTCAGTATGCTGGGGGGTATGCTGGGGCTGCACGGCATCGGCCCAGGCGTTCCGGTGCCGGATTGGCTGCTGCCAGACGAGGGCGGGCTCGGCGCAGTCCTGCAGGCGCACGGAGTGATCGACGCTGCGCGATGGCAGGACGCGGTGCACGCGCTGGTGGCAATTGGTGGCCTGGTTGGACTTTACGGGATTGTCTGGTTGCTGCCCAACACCCAGCAGATCTTCGCCGATGCGGCCCCCGCGCTGGACACGGTCGAGCCCGGCCCGATCGTCTGGCTGCGCTGGCGCGGCACACTGCCGTGGGCGATCGCATTCGGCTGTGCGTCTGTGGTTGCCCTGATCTCGATCGGCGGGACCGGGGAGTTTCTCTACTTCCAATTCTGATGTCGGTCAGCCGGACCAAGGCGCGAGCGGGCAGCTTCGCCGCCGCGCTATTTGCGCGTCAGGACCAGATCGGCCTGCGCGTATTTGCCGCCATCTTCGATCAGCTTCCGCAACATCCCGATGGCATCTTCGGCGCGCAGTGGTGCGCCGGCCGGTTGGTCGTGGCGCAGCACTTGGGCAAATGGAAAATCTCCGCTCACGAAATCCAGAATGGGTTCCGGAGAAAGACCCATGCGCCGCATACCCCATGGCCAGAACCCGCATACGATCAGATCGGCTTTCCCGAGCGTCTTCATGCCCCCATTGATAATGGATGGCTCGACCCCTTGGCAGTCAATTTTTACCGCCAACGGCATGGCCTGGGCGTGTAGTCGTCCAACCGCACGGCTTCCACGATCAGGGATCCGCCCGCCGACAGATGATGATCGCCGCAATTGTAATCGCTTCTTTCGAATCGCAATTGTCCACGCTCCTGCGCGACCGCGGCGTTGATGGTTTCGACATTTCCGTGCGCGCAGTTCAGCAGCACGTTGGCGCGATGCAGCGCGAAGTTGCCGGGGTCCGGTTCGAAGCAAACGCAGCTTACGCGGGCATTCTGCGCCACCGGCACGCTGACCATACCAATATTGGCCCCCAGATCGTAGAAGGTCCCGCCACCGCGAGATTCGAAAAACGCGTTGAACAATTTCACAATGACCGGCGAGACTGTCCGGTTTCTGAGATATTGTTTGGTGATCGATTGGTCGTTAAACGGACCAATGAAAGTGCCGCCGTCTCCGGCAACTTCGTAACTCTTGACCCCAAGGGCGCGCCCGGATTGGTAAAAGACTTCATACAGGAGGCTGAATGGGAGTCTCTCGATACCCCGCCTGGCCAATGACCTGAAGCTCCACGACGGCATCCGCCCGTTACTCACCTGACACCTGCATCCCACTCCGGCAATTACCGTGTGACGAGGCCCATATCGCAGCATCCCACCACCTCGCGACTGGCGGCAAACGCCGGGGACACATCGTCCATATAGCACAGCGGGCAGACCGTGACATGACTCTGCACCGTAGCGGCCCCGCCAACATTAGAACGGCCAGAACGCCAAGTTAATGCTTCCGGATGACGCCGTCGCATTGTCGCATCCGCGACGGCAAGCCCCAATTACCTACCCTGATGCGGAACACGGTCGGCGCCGCAGCCGACCGTTACGCAACCCGTGCTCACAAGGGACCAGGTATTCGCAGGACTCGGTCGCGATGAACCCGCCTCAGGCCGCGACCTTGCGCGGGCGGCCGGGCTTTCTTCCAGGTACCTTGGCGGTCTTCGCTCTGGCCGGCACCTTGGCGCCACTCTTGCGTCCCAACCCGATCTTCTTCGCCAGGGCCGAGCGCTTCGACGCATAGTCGGGCGCCACCATCGGATAGTCGCGGCCCAGTCCCCACCGTTCGCGATACTGCTCCGGCGTCATGCTGTGATCGGTCATCAGGTGCCGCTTCAGCATCTTCAGCTTCTTGCCGCAGTCGAGGCAGATGACGTGATCATCGAACACCGACTTCTTCACCGCCACGGCGGGAGCGGGTTTGTCCTGCACGGCGGGTTCGGAACCCACGGAGTGCAACGTCTTGTAGATCTGCTGGATGAAGGCCGGCAGCTCGTCCGACTGCATCTTGTTATGTTGTACATGCGCCGAGACGATCTGCACGGCGAGCGTGAGGATCGTCTCCTTCCCGGCGGGTTCAGCCATTTGATTACCTCAAAACGTGGTCGATGCCACGATGCTTAAAGCATTATTGAGAAAATAGCCAGCCCGAATTCGTTGCAGCCGGTCACAACTCAACCGTACCCGCTTTCATGGGCGCCGTTTCATTGCAATAATGGCAGCACCGTGGTCGGACTCAGACGTGAAAACTTTCGCCGCAGCCGCACCGACCCTTCTCGTTCGGGTTGGAAAAAGTAAAGCCGGCAGCAAGGGATTTCGTCTCGTAATCCATTACGGTGCCAATCAGGAACAGGCTTGCCTTGCGGTCGACCAGCACTGTCACCCCCTTGTCCTTGACGACCTCGTCACCCGGGCCGGGCGCATCGGTCCAGGTCATGTCATAGGACAGGCCGGAGCAGCCCTTCGTCTTCACGCCGATGCGCAGCAGGCGTCCGTGCTCGCCCGAGTCGTACAGGCCGCGCAGCCGATTCGCGGCGGCGTCGGTCAACGCCATCATCGGCGGCAGGGCGCGGGTGGTGCGGGGTGCGGTGGTCGTGCTCATGGCTGGTTCCGTCAAGCTTGTTCGCGCGTGGGGTTTATCAGTTAGCGGTGTGATCAGTAGGGGCGACATTCAATACATGTTCAGTTGCAGCCGGGCTTCCTCGGTCATCCGGCTGGGGTCCCAAGGCGGGTCCCACACTGTCTCGACCTCACAGTCGGTGACGCCGGGCACGGCCATGATGGCCTCCTGCACCTGCACCGGCAACTCCTGCGCGCTGGGGCAGGCCGGCGCGGTCAAGGTCATCTCCACCTTCACGCGGCCGTCGTCGTGGATGTCGATCGTGTAGATCAAGCCGAGCTCGTAGACGTTCACCGGGATTTCCGGATCATAGACGTTGCCGATTGCGGCGATCAGCGCGTCCTCGGTGGGCTTGGGCCCATCTGGAGTTGAACCGAGAGTTGAACCAGAGGTTGAACCGAGATTTGGATCGATCTCGCCGTCCGGCGTCCAGGACGTGTGCGGCACCGGCGTCGGGTCGTTCATGTCTGACCTCCTTCGCTGCTGGTCTCGCCACGACCCTCCAGCGCCGCCGACAGCGCGTGCCACGGCAGCGTCGCGCATTTCACGCGCGAGGGATACTCGTGCACGCCGGCGAGCGGCGCGAGCCGCTCCAACGCCGGCTGCAAGTCCGTCGCGCAATCCGGGCAGGCCCCGGTGCGCGCCAGGTTGCGGAACGCGGCGAACAGCGCCGCCGTATCGGTCTTGCTGCGGCCGGCGACCACCTCGGCCATCAGGTCGGCCGAGGCCACGCTGATGGCGCAGCCACGCGCCTCGAAGCTCGTTTCGGCGATGCTGTCGTCGGGGCCGTATTTCACCCAGACCTGGATGCGGTCGCCGCACAGCGGGTTGTCGCCCTTCGCGGTCGCATCGAACGCGGCCAGGCGCCCCGTGTGGCGCGGCCGGCGGCCGTGATCCAGGATCACTTCCTGATACAAATCGCGCAGATCGTCGAAACCGGTGTCGGACATCAGGTGAAGAACTCCCGCACGCGCGCCAGCGTGTCGGCCAGGAAGTCGATTTCTTCCCGTGTGGTGTACAGCGCGAAGCTGGCCCGCGCGGTGCTTTCCAAACCAAAACGGTGCATCAGTGGCTCAGCGCAGTGGTGCCCGGCGCGCACCGCGATGCCCTGGCGATCCAGCAGCGTCGCCACATCGTGTGCGTGCGCGCGATCGACGGTGAAGGACACCACGCCGCCGCGATCCTGTGCGCTGCCCAGGATGCGCACGCCCTCCACCGCGCCAAGCCGGGCCAGCGCGTGGTCGGTCAGCGCCGCCTCGTGCGCCGCGATTGCCTCATAGCCGATCAACTGCACGTAATCGATCGCCGCCTTCAGCCCGATGCCTTCCAGGATCGGCGGCGTGCCGGCCTCGAACTTGTGCGGCACCTGCGCCCAGGTGGAGCGCTCGTACGTAACCGATGAAATCATTTCGCCACCGCCGAGGAAAGGTGGCATCGCGTCGAGCAGTTCGCGGCGTCCCCACAGCACGCCGATGCCGGTGGGGCCGTACAACTTGTGACCGGTGAACGCATAGAAATCGCAATCCAGCGCCTGCACGTCGACGCGCCGGTGCACCGCCGCCTGGGCGCCGTCGAACAGCACCTTGGCGCCGTGCGCGTGGGCGATCTGCACGATGCGTTGCGCCGGCGTGTAGGTGCCGAGCACGTTCGACATGTGCGTAATGGAAACCAACCCTACCTTGCCGTCTTCCAGCAGTGCCTCGAACGCCGCCATGTCGAGCTCGCCCGCGTCGGTGATCGGCGCGACGCGCAGTTCGTTGCCGCGGTCGGCGCGCAGCATCTGCCACGGAACGATGTTGGAATGATGCTCCATGGCGGAGATCAGCACTGCCTGGTCCGGACGCAGCACGCCACGGCCGTAGCTGTGCGCCATCAGGTTCAGCGATTCGGTGATGTTGCGCGTGATGACGATCTCGTGCCGGTCCGGCGCGTTGAGCATCGCAGCGACGGCGTCGCGTGCCGCTTCGTACGCATCGGTGGTGCGCTCGCTCATCCAGTGCAGGCCGCGATGCACGTTGGCGTATTGCCTCTCCATCGCGTCCCGCATGGCGTCGATCACCACACGCGGCTTCTGCGCGGAGGCGGCGCTGTCGAGGAACACCAACGGCTTGCCGCGCACCGTCTGGCGCAGGATCGGGAAATCCTCGCGGATGCGGGCAACGTCGAATCCTGTTGGGTGTCCTGGGGCGAGGTCCATGCGGCGTATATCCGGTCTTGTCGTTACGTTCATGCTGCCTGTCGCTCCCACCACGCACCGACCGCGCGCTCCAGCATGCCGCGCGCGGCTTCGTGCGTGACCGTTTCGATCGCTTCGGTCAGGAAGGCGCGCACCAGGATCGCGCGGGCCTCGTTGTCCGGGATGCCGCGGCTGCGCAGGTAGAAAAGCTGCTCGGGATCGAGCTCGCCCACCGTGGCGCCGTGGCTGCATTTCACGTCATCAGCAAAAATTTCCAGTTCCGGCTTGCAGTCGATCTCGGCGTCGGGCGACAGCAGCAATGCCTGGTTCATCTGGTAGCCGTCGGTTTTCTGCGCGTGGCGCGCGACTTCGATGCGCCCCTGGAACACCCCGCGCGAGCGTCCGGCCAGCACGTGCTTCACCGTCTGGCGCGAGGTGCCGTGCGGCGCCGCATGACGCACCACGCTGGTAAGATCGGCGTGCTGCACGCCGGTGAGAAGCTGTGCCGCGTTCAGGTGCGCGGTGGCGCCGGGGCCGGTCAGCTCCGTGTGGATCTCGGCGCGCGCCAAGCGTCCGCCGAGGGCAAGGGTAAAACTGTCATAGGTGGCGCCGACGGCGATCGAGGCGTACAGCGTGGCAAGATGGTAGGCGGTGAGTGATTCGTCCTGCAGCCGCACATGCGTGAGGGTGGCGCCGTCCGCGACCGCGATCTCGGTGACTGGGTTGTGTAGATAGGTGCCTTCGCCCAGCGCGATCTCCACCAGTGTCAGGCGTGCGCCGGCGCCGAGGCGGATGATATGGCGCGGGTGGAACGCAGTGGCGCGGCCGGAGGCGTCGGTGGCAAGATTGACCAGCGCGATCGTTCCGCCGTCAGTATTGGCTGGGACCGTGATCACGGCGCCATCTTCCGCCAGCATTGTGTTCAGCGCGGTCAGCGGGTCTCGGTCGGGCCGGGCGAGCGTGCCGAATGCGGCGTGCACGGCGAATGGTTCGAATGACGCGCCCGTCGGCGTGCCGGACAGGTCGGCGCGGAAGCGGCCGTCGACGAAGACCAAGCGTGTGCCGAAGTTCGGCACCCGTGCGAGCAGCGCGGCGCAATCGACCAGCAGGGTGAGCGGCTCGTGGAATTCCGCCTCCGCGACGGGGCGGAGATTGGTGTAGTGCCAGGCTTCGTCGCGGCGGCCGGGGAAGCCGAGCGTGCGCAACGTTTCCGCTGCGGCTTGGCGCGGCGCGGGATCGCCGGGAAGCCGCGTGCGGAGGCCTTCGAAGCGGGAGATGAAGCCCGGAACGCCGGTGGCGACAGGGGCGTTCATTGGACGGCCTCGCGGCAAACACACCAACACTCCCCCTCCCCTTGAGGGAGGGGGTTGGGGGGAGGGGTTGGTGCCAGTGCCACACCAAAGCTGATGGCGCCCCGACCCCTCCCCCCAGCCCCCTCCCTCAAGGGGAGGGGGAGTGTTGTGCCCATTGCGCGGACGACAATCATCACGCTGCCTCCGCCACTAGGTCGGTGTAGCCGGTGGCTTCCAGCTCGCGCGCCAGCTCCGGGCCGCCGGAGCGCAAAATCCGCCCGCCCGCCAGCACATGCACCCGATCGGGTACGATATGATCCAGCAACCGCTGATAATGCGTGATGACTAGCGCAGAGAAATCCGGACCGCGTAGCGCGTTCACACCTTCGGCGACGATCTTCAGCGCGTCGATGTCCAGCCCGCTGTCGGTCTCGTCCAGGATCGCCAGGCGCGGCCGCAGGATCGCCATCTGCAGAATCTCGTTGCGCTTCTTCTCACCGCCCGAGAACCCAACATTCACGTTGCGCTTCAGCATGTCATCGGCGATCGCCAGCCGGCGCAGCTCGCCGCGCGCCAGCTTTAGAAACTGGATCGCATCCAGCTCGGCTTCGCCCCGCGCGCGTCGTTGCGCATTCAGCGCGGTGCGCAGGAAATTCGCGTTGCCGACGCCCGGCAGCTCCACCGGATACTGGAACGCCAGGAACACGCCGGCGGCGGCCCGCGCCTCGGGTTCCATCGCCAGCAAATCCTGCCCATCGAAGGTCGCACCGCCCGCGGTGACCTTGTACTCGTCGCGCCCGGACAGCACGTAGGCGAGCGTCGACTTGCCCGATCCGTTCGGCCCCATGATGGCGTGCACCTCACCCTGCGGCACCGTGAGATCGATGCCGTTCAGGATCGGCTTGTCGTTGATCGATGCGGCCAGGCCGCGAATCTCAAGCATTCGTCGTTCCTTCAATTCCCCACGCAACCTCTCGGGCAATCCCCCAGGCAATCCACCGGGACTTAACTAACCGAGCCCACCAGGCCTCAATCCACCGAGTTCATCACGCCCTAACCAACCGAACCTTCAAGGCTCACTGCCAGCAGCTTCTGTGCCTCGACGGCGAACTCCATCGGCAGTTCCTTCAGCACTTCCTTGCAGAACCCGTTGACGATCAGGTTCACCGCGTCTTCTTCGGACAGCCCGCGGCTGCGGCAGTAAAACAACTGGTCGTCGGCGATCTTGGACGTGGTCGCCTCGTGCTCCACCTTCGCCGTCGGATTGCGGCTTTCGATATACGGCACCGTGTGCGCGCCGCACTGATCGCCGATCAGCAACGAATCACATTGGGTGTGGTTCCGCGCGCCCGCCGCCTTCGGCAGAATCCGCACCAAACCTCGATAAGTGTTGTTCGACTGCCCGGCGCTGATGCCCTTCGACACGATCGTGCTTTTCGTGTTGCGACCGATATGGATCATCTTGGTGCCGGTATCGGCCTGCTGGCGGTTGGTGGTCACCGCCACCGAGTAGAACTCGCCCACGCTGTCATCGCCGAGCAGCACGCAGGATGGATACTTCCAGGTGATCGCCGAGCCGGT
>PLXO01000059.1 GCA_003151425.1 Acetobacteraceae bacterium | reverse complement strand
TTGGCGGGGATCCAAGGGGCAGCGCCCCTTGGCGGGGTCCAGGGGCGGAGCCCCTGGCCTTGCTTCCTTCACCCGATCGCCCCTGGTTCAGTGCGTTGGATAGGTCCTCGGCCAGGTGATCTCGTTCGGCGGGCCCGGCGGATCGGGCGGCCCCTTCTTCCCGCAAGCGGCCAGCGCCAGCACCGTGAGCAGCAGCAGCACCGTCGTCCTCATGTCAGCACCTTCAGCCATCGCGCGGCCTGCGCCGCCACATTCGCGGGCGCGGTGCCCCCGTAGCTGGTGCGCGAGGCAACCGACGCCTCCACCGTCAGCACCGAGAACACGTCCTGGGTGATCCCCGGCTCCGCCGCCTGCATCTCGGCCAGCGTCAGGCCGGACAGATCGACCCCCTTCGCCTCGGCCAGCGCCACCAGCCGCCCGGTCACGTGGTGGGCGCTGCGGAACGGCAGCTTCAGCACGCGCACCAGCCAGTCGGCCAGGTCGGTCGCGGTGGCGAAGCCGGCGCCGGCGAACTGGCGCATCCGCACGGTGTCGGGGGTCATGTCGCGCACCATCCCGGCGGTCGCGGCGAGCGACAACGCCCAGGCCTCGGCGGCATCGAACACGCCTTCCTTGTCCTCCTGCATGTCCTTCGCATAGGCCAGCGGCAGGCCCTTCATGACGGTCAGCAGCCCGACCAGCGCGCCGGTCACCCGCCCGGTCTTCGCCCGCACCAGCTCGGCCGCGTCCGGGTTGCGCTTCTGCGGCATGATCGAGCTGCCGGTGGTGAACGCGTCCGACAGCCGGATGAGGCGATACGGCGCGCTGCACCAGATGACGATCTCCTCGGCCAGCCGCGACAGGTGCACCGCGCCGATCGCCGCGGCTGCCAGGAACTCCAGCGCGAAATCGCGATCCGACACCGCGTCGAGCGAATTGGCGGTGGGCCGGTCGAAGCCCAGCGCAAGCGCGGTCGCCTCGCGGTCCAGCGGAAACGAGGTGCCGGCCAGCGCCGCGGACCCCAACGGACACTCATTCCCGCGCCGCCGGCAATCCGCAAGGCGCCCACGATCGCGCTCCAGCATCTCGACATAGGCCAGCAGATGGTGCCCGAAAGTCACCGGCTGGGCGTTCTGCAGATGGGTGAAGCCGGGCATCGGATCGGCGGCGTGCTGCGCCGCGCGCTCAGCCAGCGCCCACATCAGGTCGGTGATCTGCGCTGCGAGCCCGTCGATCGCCTCGCGCACCCACAGGCGGAAATCGGTCGCCACCTGGTCGTTGCGGCTGCGCCCAGTGTGCAGGCGCTTGCCGGCCTCGCCGATCCGCTCGGCCAGCCGCGCCTCGATGTTCATGTGGATGTCCTCCAGCGCCTCGGAGAACGGAAACGTGCCGCTCGCGATCTCGTGCGCGATCGCCTCTAGACCGTGGCGGATCGCCTGCTCATCTTGCGCGTCGATGACGCCCACCTTCGCCAGCATCGCCGCATGCGCCAGGGAGCCTTTGATGTCCTGCCGCCACAGCTTCTTGTCGAAGCCGATCGACGCATTGATCTCCTGCATCACCACCGAGGGTCCGGCGGCGAAGCGGCCACCCCATTGCTGGTTGGCCTCGACGTTGCGGCGTGCGTCCCCAGGGGTGCCCGGGTTGGTGCCCGGGTTGGCGCCCGAGTCGGCGTCCCCTGGGGCAACCAAGTTGGCGACCCCTGGGGCAACCCGCTCGGCGTCGCGGCGGTCCGGCTTCTGGCTCACGAAAGGGGTTCCGACATGCGTGCACTGACCCGCCGGAGCCTGGTGACGGCGGGGCTGGCGGCGGGCGGGACCCTAGCCGCCGCGCTGGCCTCGCGCAAACCGCACGCCGAGGCGTTGGAGCCGTTGGCCGAGGGCCTGAAGCTCGTCGACCCGCCGGTGCAGCCGGCACCGATCGTCTTCGTGGCGGTCGACGGCACGCCGCACCGGCTGGACGAGTTCCTCGGCCACGGCATGGTGGTCAACCTCTGGGCGACTTGGTGCGTGCCCTGCGTGTCGGAGATGCCGGCGCTGTCGGCGCTGTCGCACGCCCTGGCGCCGGCGGACATCGCCGTGCTGCCGCTGTCGTCCGACCGTGGCGGGGCCAAGGCGGTGCGCGCCTTCTTCGATGCCCACGACATCAGCGGCCTGCCGATCCTGCTCGACCCCAGGGGCGCCGCCGCCGACGCCTGGGGCGCGCGCGGCATCCCGACCACCCTGATCATCGACCGCAAGGGCATGGAGCGGGCGCGGCTGGAGGGTGCGGCCGACTGGTCCACGCCGGACGCGGCGGCGCTGGTGCGGCGGCTGGTTGGGTAGACTTGGCTTCTTGAGGGCATAGCGTTGGTTGTCAAATAGCAGTCGACACTTCTGTAACCAGCCGTTGGCGGCAGCGCGAAGGAAGGTTTTAACGCAGATGCAGGAAGGTGATGCACGCAGAACACGCAGATGGTTCGGTGTGACTCACAGGCCGTGCATCACACTGGAACATCTGCGTGTTCTGCGTGCATCCCTGACTTATCTGCGTTAGATTCTTTCTTGTCCTGCAACGCCGCAAGGCTCGCAACGCGGGCCGAGACCGTACGCTATCGCGGGGTCCTCGAGCCACGGCTGGCGCGCGTTCAACCGGTCAAAAATCACTGTGCGGCACTGGCGGCATCTGGCCACTACGCTTGATCGGGCAGACGCCAAGGTCGTGATTTCACTGACGTCGCGATGGTCAATGCGCGCGCGGCGCCGCCCGATGTGCATTTCAACTATGGCGGCCTTCTCCGGGGCGCTCATAGAAGTGCCTCGATGCCCTTGCGGCGAATGACGTTTAACAGGGCGAGGGCTGGCCCCTTGGCCTGCTTGGTGCCGCGCTCAAGCTGCGAGACATAGCCCGCGGTGAGATTGAGATACTTTGCAAGGGCGGCTTGGCTGAGGTGCGCCTTCTCGCGCACCGTGCGGATTTCGTCGGCGCTGATCGGCGCGGCCGTGAGCGGAGCGTCCGGCCCCAAGTGCCGAATGGTGATCTTCCGATAGGTCACGTCGTCCATGATCCCAAGGCAGCGCTGCGCCCGCGCCATTTCCAAAAGTTCTCGATCCATCCGGCTAGGCTGCTTCGTCGTCATGGTCGATCTCCTGTAGCTCTCCTTCGTCTGTGGCCTGGGCGATCGTCGCGGCGGATGCGGCAAGCCAGTTTGCCCCGATGGTGCGAAGGTCTGCAACTGATCCGCGCCGATGTTGTCGAGGTCGTTCTTGGCGAACCCATACAGAAACACGGCCCGGCCCTGCGCCCGGTAGGCCACGATCACGCGATAGAAGCCTGATCGGCCTTGGCCCGGCCGGGCGATGCGCGGCTGATAAGGCCGCCGCTCAGATCGGCGTCGATCGCGCCACCGCGCCGGTTTGTTGTGCCGCCGCGCCGGAGCTATCCCGTCAGGGCACATCGCGCCGCCAGTCGTTACCAGGGCTGGCGCGGTGTCTCAGCCTACCAGAAAAGACCAAGGGTCACCCCCGGCACGCGGATCATATCGTGGCGCGTGGGTGAAGTGAGGCAACCCGACGGAATCAGTCTCAACAGGTGCGCCTGTCACGGATTGGGTGGCAGGGCCGCCAATTCCGCGCGGCAGACCTGGTCCAGCACCGACAAATGGTCCCGCACCAGACGCCACAGAGCATCGGCGGCAACGCGCGTGTATTCGTGGCGAAGCACGTTGCCGATCCCCGCGACTTTCCGCCAAGGAATTTCCGGGTGCCGCGCTTTCATATCTTCCGGCAGATGGCGACTCGCCTCCGAGACGATTTCCAGACCTCGCTCGACCTGCCATCGCTTCCGGCGGTCGCCCGCGAAGGATTCCAGCGTGGTACTCTCCATGTCCGACCGAATGTAGCCAATCGCTTCGACAATATCCTTCAGTCGTGGTTCCGGTGACGGCGCGATCATCAAAACACCAGGACGGCGGAATTTTCGATACGATCCCGCAAAACCGGGTGCAAGCTGCCGCGGGTCATGACATCGGTTTCGCACCCAAGAATGCGGGCCGCGACTTCCTGTACCTCCATGATATCGAACAGGCTCAGTTTGCCCCATTCATGGTCGAAAAAGAGGTCGACGTCCGAATCCGGTCGCGCGTCCCCGCGGGCGGCGGAGCCGAACAGCCAAAGATGCTGTACGCCCAGGCGGCGCAATTCAGCCTCGTGCGCTTTCAGCCGGCTGATGACGGTGTCGCGGTCCATGAGGGGATCATAGCATAAATCGGCCGGCGACATCGCGATCCTTCCGCCGTCTCCCTGCCGCGCCAGCGGTTACATGGGGTATGGGTATCAGGTCTGGCTGTTTCCGGGGTCGCGGCGGCAGTTCGCGTTTTTCGGCATCCATGGACAGTCGATCTATGTCGATCCGGGCGCGCGGTTGGTGATGGTACAGACCGCGGTGCGGGTGCCGGCGACCGGAGGGCGGGGGCGATCGTGCTGTGGAACGCGATGGTGGCGCGGTATGGGGGTTGATGGCTGGGGGGTGAGGGGTGGCCATTGGTGGTGCGGGCACGTTGCGCCGGTGTCCGGGGCGGCATGACGGTGTGGTGTCGCGGAAGGGTCGATCATTCGGATGCTTGGGGGGCACCATTATGGTGGGTCAGTTTGAATTTGGCGTTCGGACCCAGAGCAGCGGTAGCCGGGCGCTCGGCCTTATCAGCCGCATTCGACCCAAAGCGGGTTCTTCATGGACATGCCGCCGGTTGGCGCGGATGCGGCCATACTCAAGATGACTGAGATCCGTAGCGCGAAGGAAGGTTTTAACGCAGATGCAGGAAGGCGATGCACGCAAAACACGCAGATGGTTCGGTGTGGCTCACAGGCGTGCACCACACTGGAACATCTGCGTGTTCTGCGTGCATCCCTGACTTTATCTGCGTTAGATTCTTTCTTGTCCTGCAACGCCGCAAGGCTCGCGACGCGGGCCGAGACCGTACGCTATCGCGGGGTCCTCGAGCCACGGCTGGCGCGCGTTCAACCGGTCCGGCCAAGGTCGTAATTTCCCTTCCGTCGCGATGTTCAATGTCCGCGAGGCGCCGGCTGACACCTATTTCAACTATGGCGGCGCGCAGACCGAGGTGTTGGGCCTGATGCTGACGGCGGCTGTCGGCATGTCACCGACGGCCGACCCAGCTCCGGTCCCGGAGACGAAGCTGCCAGAGCTCCCCGGTCGGTAGGACCGGCTGCTTTGCGCCCATGTCGGTCGTTGCAGGCTGTACCTTCTCTGTCCGGAAGCGGGCATTCATTCATCTCCTTTGGCATCAGAGCGCTGGGTACCTTCTGGTGCGGTCGGACGCACAGGTGAATGGCTAGACGTAGCGGCATAGACTCCTCTAAGCTGTTCCACATCGGGATCGTCCTTCGGCAATGCCCGCGGGCGAGTTTCTTGGGAGAACCGGGTGATGCGCGGCAATGACAAGCTGGCAAAGCAGGCCGCGTGATTCCGCCTACCAAGGGTGCCGGGCTGCCGCCGACTGCTACGCCGACCGCGGGATCGATCAGCATTTTGCAGACTCTTGAGCTACTGGACGGGCGGTTTGCCGGCCTAGCCCAGGGCGTGGCCGGGGGCCGGTACGCGCTTTGGCTAGGCTCAGGCATTTCACGGGAACGCGTGGACGACCTGAAGAAGGTGATCCGGCGTGTCCTGGCCTATCTGCGAAGCAACGCTGATTTCTCCCTGCCGGACTGCAGCTATGTCCGGGCGCTTGATGACGCGGTCCGCTTTGCCGAGCTTTCGGCGATGGAGGTTGCCGCATTCGACTATACCAAGCAGTTCGCAAACTGGGGCGCGGTCGGGGACACGGTCGTCAGCAGGTTGTTGAACAAATACTCGGCCCTATTGGATATCCGGATCGACGGCGAGCTACCGGATCACCTCATGTGGGATGTCGTAGATGTTGCAGGGACCTACGGGAGAGCCGGCCTGCAGCCAGATTGCGAACATCTATGCATTGCGTTGCTGGCGATCGAGGGTTGTTTGCCGGAAATTGCCTCAGCAAACTGGGACGGACTTATCGAGAAGGCGGTGGACGAACTGGCCGGGCCCCGTAACGGCGTGCTGACCACCTATGTGCGACCGGAAGATTTCCGAGGGCGCGATCCGCGATCCCGCCTTATGAAATTCCACGGTTGTGCTGTCCTCGCCAGCGGTAATCCTGCAGTTTACCGTCCGCTGCTCATTGGAAGGGTAAGCCAAATCGAGGGCTGGACGAGCGATCCTAACTCGGCGGTGATGCGTCAGCAGTTGATTGGAGTCGCGGTGATAAGACCCACATTGATGGTCGGATTGTCCGCACAAGATCTGGACATTCGCGACCTGTTCAATCAGGCCAAGGTGCTTCTTCACTGGGAATGGCCGTCAAGCACGCCCGCGCACGTTTTTGCGGAGGAGACGCTCGGGCACAATCAAAACACGATTCTGTCCTGCGTGTACCGTGACGCGTACGACAAGGATCCTCGGGCAATCCAGCAATCAGCACAGTTCCGTGCGTTCGCAAAGCCGCTCTTCGTCGGCCTGGTTCTCCATGTCCTCTGCACGAAACTGGCCGCATTGGCCCGGTGCGCGCATGGCGCTTTATTCTCCGCGACAGAGTTTGATCGCCTTGGGTCTGGAATCCGCTCATTAAGAAATAAGCTTGCCGGACATGGGGATGTCGACAGGACGGGCTTCATCAGGTCGATCATCGCCGAATTGACGCGGGCGCTTGGAATGCTTCGCGGCGACCTGGCCGGAACAAGGTATCTGGGAGTTAGCATTCATCCGCTAGGGCAGATATCATCCGATCCAGGAAACAACACCTCTGGCTTGCCGGAATTGGCCGCTGTCATAGGCATTTTGGGTTTAGGCGAACAGCGTGGAGACTGGGCCGTGCACAGAGCCGATCCATCCACGCCTTCATCCGGCGCCCTGATCGTGATGCCCGCCGGTGGGGCAACGCCTCAACGGGTGTTCTTTGTTGCAAATACGGATGCCGCACTTCAGCTCAATCTTGCCGGCGCAGTGACCGATCACGACAGTGATGCGATCGTCGTGTGCAGCACCATAGTTGCACAGCGGCCGCGTCGCTCGCCGCGCGGGAAGAAGGGGAGGACCGGAATTGTCGATACCCGACACTTTAGCATGCGGGCCTTGCTGCGCCAAGCGGCGGATCTTACTGAGTTTCAGAGGTTGTTTCGTCAGGCGGCAACGCTGTGACGTCCGCATCACCCGTGGACCGCGTGGTCGAGGTCCTGCTGGGAGCAAAATTCCTCTTGATGAAGCAACCGCTGGTCGTGGCATCTGTCCCGTTTGAGTTTCCCGCCCTTTTGATCGGAACGGGTAATTCCCCCGACCTCATCGCCGTCGTTGATTCAGTGACGGACACAGAGCTGCGCATTCGGCAGAAGCTTGACGGTTTTTCGCGAGCGCTTGACGTGGCTGGTTCCAGGCGGCCCCTGACCGCCGTCATAGCTGGCCCCAAGCCATCCGATGCGACCCTTGAGGTCCTGAGCCGTGTATGCCGGGTTCTACCGGTCGGGACACCAAGCGGCGATGGTGCAGATGCAGCGCTGCGGGATTGGCTCGCGGTCCTGTTACCGTTACGGCTGCCCGACGCTAACGGGGCGACCGCTGATCCGTTTGGCGAGCTTGTCAAAGCTTTGCCGGCGGGGCTGGACGACGGCCTGCGAAAGAGCTTGTTTGACGCAGCTTCAAGCGGGAGCCCATCGGTTCAGGAGGCTTTGAGGAAACTCATCGTGTCGTCCCTGGCAGGCCTTGATCAGATCACGGAGGCATCGTGATGATCGGCGATCTTGAAACTCTGACCATCAAGGACTTCCGCAGCATTCAGGGAACAATATCGGTTCCGCTGGATGCCCCGATAGTTCTGCTGCATGGCCCCAACGGTGCCGGCAAGACCAGTGTACTCGCAGCGCTGGAGCTGGCGTTGACCGGCAACATAGCGGTGATGCGTAACGACGACGCCAGTTTCCTGCAGCATCTCGTTCATTTAGGGTCTCGCGCCGCGACAATCCGCCTGACCGGGCCGCAACTTAAGGCTACAGCCGCGCAAACTCCGGGCCAGACTACAATCCAGGATGGCAAGCTGACGCACGGAGCGTTGCTGAACGCTACCGAGATTTTGTTCTTCACAGAGCGCTGCTATCTGGCCCAATCGGTGTTGAGCCGTCTGCTGGAGATCTATCAGCACGCCGACGCTCGGAGGACGAGCCCGCTTACGCGTTTCGTCAAGGACCTGCTTCGCCTGGATAAACTCGAAGCGTTGGTTGACGGGCTGAGTTCCGCGAGTGACCTGCGACTCGCGAAAAACCTTGCTCCGGCGCTGCGAACTGCAGATGAACTCCGCGCGACATATCGCCAGAGACGCGATGCCGCGGCCAATAACCGCCGAGACAGAGTGAAGCTGATAATCCCGATGCGCGAGGTATTTCAGAAGCTGCTCGCAGCGTTGCCGTCAGCTGTCAGGGGCCGGGATGGTCTATCCCTCGCGGCACAAAAGGCGCAACTCTCGATCGCGTTTGAAGAGTCTCGGCTAACCAACCTGATCCAGTGGAAACGCGAACTGGCATCGCTGCGAAGTGCTTGGTTTTCTCTGCCTCAGGATGCAAGCGCGGAGAACCGGTCGGCTCTTGAGCTAGAAGAACGTAACGCTTCGGTCGCGGCTGAGGGCTGGCGAACTCGAACAGGCGCTGAACTCGACAAGGCCATTGATATGCTTCGGGCTCTTTTTCCGGAGCTGCCTGCTTGGGAATCTACAAATCCAACAGTCGCGCACAATACGGCGCTCACGCGTGCACAGGCAGAAATGGAACGCGTTCAGGCTGCGCTGGCCGCTGACAGTGTGGACGCGGCGCGCGAGATCGAACTCGATCAGCAGATCGGACGCTCCGCAGCTCGCTTAAACATCATCGACGATCAGCTTAAGACTGTGACGCAGAGCGCAAGCGGTCTAAGCGGGGCACTAGCTGGGGTCCTCCCACATATTCACGGCGACGACTGTCCAGTGTGCGGACGCGATTTCGGAGAGTTAAATGAGGGATACCTGCTCGAACACGTTCAGCTAAGGATCGCTGCGTTGACGGAAGAAGCGGGGCGGCTTTCGGGGCTTGCCATCGAGCGGTCTCAGGCTCAAACAACTTCGGCGCGGCTGCTTCGGGAGAAGCAAACAGTCAGTTCCAGGCGCATTGCAGGTCCGGCGTCGCTGGCGCTGCAAACACGGTTTGCCACGCTGCAGGACGCCGTAGAGACTTTGACGAGGCTGGAACCGGCTACGATGCTTGCTGCGCAAACCCTCCTGCGGCAGCAGCAAGCGCAAAAGCGCCTGGCCGAACTCCGCGATCGCGATCGCAGGGCTACGGATCTCCGCTTTGGCTTGGAAGAGTTCTGCAAAAGATCGGGTCAACCGCCTATAGAGAAATCAGAGCCGATGGAGGCCGCGATCCAGCGTCTGGACGCGGAGTTCATAGCCGATGAAACCAAATGGTCCAGTCTTGGTGCTTCTAGGATTGCAGCGGCTACCGCCTGCGACGCACTCATTCGCGCTGAGAGCGCGCTAGTATCCGATGAGACGCAAGGCAAGCAGGCGGGTGCTTTGTTCGATGCGGTAGACGTGCTGTTTCAGCGAGCAGAGCGTCAACGGCAGCAGGCGAGGGCAGTCGCCAGCGCAGCACGCAGCGTGCGAACATCCATCGTCCGCCGCGTATTCAATGAGGGACTCAACGACCTATGGCGTGATCTCTTTGTTCGGCTGGCGCCGACGGAGCCATATATTCCGGCCTTTCGACTCTCAGAGACCGCCCAGGGCGTCGTGGCGCAATTGGAGACGCGCCATCGTTCCGGGGCGACAGGGGGCACCCCGGGATCCATGCTGAGCGCGGGCAATCTCAATACCGCTGCCTTGACTCTCTTCCTTGCGCTTCATCTCTCGGTCGAGGCCAAGCTACCATGGCTGGTCTTGGACGATCCCGTGCAATCGATGGATGAGGTGCATATCGCACAATTTGCCGCATTGCTTAGAACGCTATCGAAAGATAATGGACGGAAGATCGTCATCGCGGTGCATGAACGGTCGCTGTTCGACTACCTGGCGTTGGAGCTTAGTCCGGCATTTCCGGAAGACCGACTCATAACGGTGGAGCTGACGACGTCCGCGGACTCGAATACCATCGCCACCTCCAAGATTTTGACCTACCACCGCGACGTGGTGCTTGCCGCGTAGCAGCATCAATCGCCCACCTCCTGCGCTTGCAGGTGCATTGCGGTTGTAGGCTTGCTCAACCGCGCCAACTCTGTTGTGGCCGCTCGCCGCCAAGCGACCGCTTATCTCGCCTTGTTCCGGAAAGCGGTCGGACTGAAATTGGCCAACTCTGGCCGGTGGTCGGTGCTTGGAGCGGGCGCGACGGGCGTCTGCGTTTTGAGTCAGTGCTGCCGCCCCCGGGCCGGAATTAAGTCGGCGGCTCCCCACTCGTTACAGGTTCTCGAAGCACCACACCAACTGGGAATATAGTCCCAATTATATACTTGACACCACACACCGCTAGGGATAGTTTCGGGGTCAAGGAGAACCCCGATGAACACCTTCACCGAGCCATACTTCCAGGACGAAGCCGCCGCCAGGGCGATGATCGAGGGCGTCCGGTGGCCGAACGGGCCTGTCTGCCCGCACTGCACCGAGAGTGCCCGGCAGTATGCAACCAAGAAGGAAGGCCGGTGGCGGTGCGGAAATCCCGACTGCCGGAAGGACTACAGCGTGACCAACGGCACGGTGATGGAGTCCAGCCATATCCCCCTGACCCAATGGTTGATGGCGTTCTACCTGCTGTCGTCCAGCAAGAAGGGGATCAGCTCGCACCAACTGATGCGGTCACTCGGCTGCACCTACAAGTCGGCTTGGTTCCTATCGCACCGGATCCGGGAAGCAATGAAGTCTGGCGGCTTCATGTCACCGATGGGTGGTGCCGGGAAGATCGTGGAAGCGGACGAGACCTACCACGGCAAGCGGGAGACCGCGGCCAAGCTGTCGCGGGGACGGATCGCAAAGCCGACCAAGAGCGGGAAGTCTGGTGGGGCGCAGAAGCGGCAGATCGTTTCCTTGGTAGAGCGGGGCGGCGCAGTGCGGTCATTCCACGTCGCTTCGACCGACAAATACGAGGTTGGCCGGATCGTGCGTAAGAACGTCGCCAAGGAGTCGCGGCTGCATACCGATGAAAGCCGGCTGTATGTGGAAGTCGGCAAGGAGTTCGCAGCGCACGAGACCGTCAATCACGCTGCCAAGGAATACGCACGGGGCGATGTAACCACAAATTCCGCTGAAGGGTTCTTCGGCCTGTTCAAGCGGGGTTTCAACGGCATCTATCAGCATTGTGCCGAGAAGCATTTGCACCGGTATTTGAGCGAATACGACTTCCGGTATAACAATCGGATCGCACTGGGGATGGGCGACATGGACCGGACGATTGCCGCGATCCGGGGCGCCGAAGGCAAGCGGCTGACCTACCGCCGCACTGACGAAGCCTGATTTCCGGATACTTGCCGGCCGGTTTTTGCGGTGGCGGAGGAAGCGGGGGCTGGCGCCTCTGCCGCTTTTTTCTTGGATGGATGAATGACCGGGGGCGTGTTCAGCGCAGCGCGTAGCGTTGCCTCAAAGCGGGCCTTAGCTTCCTCGGGCGGGTACTGGTCATCTTGATCGGTCATTTTTACCCAATTGTGGCGTTGAGCACCCCTTCCCACCGGCGCGGACGTAGTGCTAAGCGTTTGAGTCCGGCACCAGCCCCCTGTTAGCGCAGGGGGCTGGTTGTCGGTGGCGCGCCCGCGCCGGGTCATCTTGGTTTGCGCCCGGGTGACCCGGTTGGGCGTCTAGATGGGGGTGGGGTGTGGACCCAAGGCCGGCCCTCGCGAAGCTGCCCCACGGGGTTCAACTCCCCGCACCTCCACCTACCCGTGCCATCTCCTGCCATCTCATGATAGCAAGTGACATCACGTGATACCGTGATATCGCTCAAGGTGGACTTATTGTCCACCCCCGTCATTGACGTTTCCGTTAACGGCGCATACGTCACACCGCCGATTCCGCAAGCGCCGCTCCTTCTGTCTCACCATACGAGGGGCGCCACGTTATCTCTCCAGCCTCAAGGGGTATCATAGGATTTTCCGCCGCTTTGCGCAATAGGCAATTTCTCTGTGCAACTGATTGATATAGTTCACAATACCATTCCGGACTAGATATAGTGTTTGTGGTCTGAAAGACATAATTGGGAATATAGTCCTTGCATCGCCGCCGCGTTCCTGTTATGTTCGGACGTTTTTATGCAGGCGCAAAAGGCACCACACACCATGACCGCAGTATCCGTCCACGTTCCATCACTCGACCTCGACCCCGCCACCCGCAGCACCCTGGTGCAAACCATCGTCGACACCCTGCCGCACCTTCCGCACTTCTCCGAGGTAGAGAGAGCCGCGCAACGCGATACCGCCTTTGCCCTGCTCGCCATACTGGACCCGCGCGATCCGCTGCAGGCCATGTTGGTGGTCCATGCCCTCGCCGCGCACCACGCCAGCCTGCACCTCTACCGCTGTGCCGCGCGGCCCGATATGCCGCTCGCCCTGATCCTGCGCTTCGAAACCAAGGCCGGGGTGTTGAGCCGGCTGGCGGATACCAAAATTCGAGAACTCAGGCGCCTGCAGACCGCGTCGGCGCTGCCGGCCTCGGCGGCGGCCTCGGTCCCCGGCCCTCGCGCGCCGCAAGCGCCGGCCATCGCTCCGAGCGCGCCCGTGCGGCAAGCCACGCCCGCGCCGCGGCCGGAGACCGAGGCCGCCGGACAGCAGCCCGGCGATGCGGCGCCGGCAAATTCCGAGGCTGACACCGAAGCCAGCCCGGGCGAGGCCACGGGCGATCAGCTCCTGGCCGAGGTCGCTGCGCGTCTGGCGGCCGCCACCCTGGCACTCGCCGCGTAATCGGTCGGCAGGACCCTATGCACCGTGAGAGCACCGCCGGCGAGGCGGCCCCGGAAATGCGGATGGTCCCGGGCGGGACCCGCAGCGAAGTCGGCCCGGACGATCCCGTGCCTGTGCGGTTGGTCGCCAAGGTCGCCGCCGGCGTGGCGGGGGGTGCGCCATCGCGCCTGGCGCATAATTGGTAAGGCAGGACCCTATGCACCGTGACAGCGCCGACGCCGCATCGGGCGCTGAGGGGGTGTCTGGCACGCACCGCACGACCGGAAGGTGGGGGCAGTCGTTGGAACCGTTGACCTCCGTGACCCCCGGCGTCGGACCGCGCCTGTGTGCCAGGCGCCAGCCTAGTACATGTGCTGGCCGCCGTTGATCGACAGCGTAGACCCCGTGATGAAGCCGGCCTCCTCGGCGGTCAGGAAGGCGACCGCGCGCCCGATCTCCTCCGAATGGCCCAATCGGCCGATCGGAATCCGGGCCAGAATCTTCTGCATCACCTCGGCCGGCACCGCGCGGACCATGTCGGTATCGATGTAGCCGGGCGCGACGGCGTTCACCGTGATGCCGAACCGGGCACCTTCCTGCGCCAGCGCCTTGGTGAAGCCGTGGATGGCCGATTTGGCGGCCGCATAGTTGACCTGGCCATACTGTCCCATCTGGCCGTTGACGCTGCCGATGTTGACGATCCGGCCGAACTTGGCGGTGCGCATCGCGTCGAACGTCAGCTTGCACAGGTTGAAACACGACCCGAGGTCGGTATCCAGCACGGCATCCCACATGTCGCGCGTCATGCGCGTCAGCGTGGCATCGCGGGTGATGCCGGCGTTGTTCACCAGGATCTCGATCGGCCCGACCTCGGCGGTGATCTGCGCGACCGCCGTCTCGCAGGCGGCAAGGTCGCTGACGTCGAACCTCATCACCCGGATGCCGGTCTCGGCGTGGAACGCCTCGGCTGCGGCGTCGCTGCTGGTATAGTTGGCGACGACGGTGCGGCCCTGTTCCTTCAGCGCCGCGCTGATCGCCGCGCCAATGCCTCTCGATCCACCGGTCACCAATGCAACACGCGCCATGTTGACGTCTCCCCTTGTTTGCTTACGGCATTTTCCGACGTTCTAGCACGGCATCGCGCGCCTTGGCACCACGCGCCCTGGGCAGGCCGCTAAAAATGCACCCCCGGGAACGCCCCCGGGAACGCCCCCAGAAACGCCCCCCAGAAACGCAACGAGCCGCGCGGGGAAAAATCCCTACGCGACTCGCCGTTAGCCGGGCCGGGGCCGGGGCCGAGCGCCGGTCAGCGTTCGACGCACATGGCGACGCCCATGCCGCCGCCGATGCACAGCGTCGCGAGGCCCTTCTTGGCGTCACGCTTCTGCATCTCGTGCAGCAGCGTGATCAGCACGCGCGCGCCGGACGCCCCTATCGGATGACCGATGGCGATGGCCCCGCCATTCACGTTCACCTTGCCGGTGTCCCAGCCAAGGTCCTTGTTCACCGCAATGGCCTGCGCGGCGAAGGCCTCATTGGCCTCGACCAGGTCCAGGTCGTCCGGCTTCCACCCGGCGCGGGCGAGCGCCTTGCGGGTGGACGGGATCGGGCCGGTGCCCATCACCGCCGGATCGACGCCGGCGGTGGCGAAGGACGCTATGCGGGCCAACGGCGTCAGCCCCCGCTTGGCCGCCTCGCGCGCGGTCATCAACACCAGCGCCGCGCCGCCGTCATTGATGCCCGAGGCGTTGCCGGCGGTCACCGTGCCGTCCTTGCTGAACGCCGGGCGCAACCGGGCCATCGATTCGGCGGTGGCATCGTGGCGGATGTATTCGTCGTCGCTCACCACCGTGTCGCCCTTGCGGCCCTTGATGGTGACCGGGGTGATCTCGTCCTTGAACCGCCCGGCCTTCTGTGCGGCGCTGGCCTTGTGCTGGCTGGCGAGCGCGAACGCGTCCTGCTCCTCGCGGGTGATCTGGAAGGCGCGGGCGACGTTCTCCGCCGTGGTGCCCATGTGGTAGCCGTTGAACGCGTCCCACAGCCCGTCCTTCAGCATGGTGTCGATGAACTCGACGCTGCCCATCTTGGTGCCGGCGCGCAGATAGGCGGAGTGCTGCGAGGTGCTCATGCTCTCCATGCCGCCGGCGACGACGATGGCGCTTTCGCCGGTGCGGATCTGCTGCGCGCCGAGGGCGACCGCGCGCAGGCCGGAGCCGCACACCTGGTTGATGCCGAACGCGGTGGATTTGTCGGGAATGCCGGCGGCGCGGGCGGCCTGACGGGCGGGGTTCTGGCCTTCGCCGGCGCCGAGGATCTGGCCGAGGATGACCTCATCGACATCCGCCGGGTCGATCCCGGCGCTGGCGATCGCGGCCTGCACCGCGGCGGTTCCGAGCACATGCGCGGGCACCGAGGCGAAGGCGCCGTTGAAGCTGCCGACGGGCGTGCGCATGGCGGCAACGATGACGATGTCGTCCCGGTTGGGGTCGCCGCGGGGTGGGTTGTCCATGTTTCGCTCTCCTGAAATGACGCGTGGTTGCGCCTTTTAGTCTACGGTAACGCCGATCCCGCACCTGCGATAGCGGCGCCGCTCGTTCGCTCGTCATGGCTGGCGCTCGTCAAGGCCGGTGCCTCGTCACGGCCGTCCCGGGCACCTTGACCCGGGGATCACCCGACCATGCCCGGGGCTCTGCGATGGATGGCCGGAATAACAGACGCCGCCACGGCGCGGGACGGGCAGTGCCAACCAAACCGACGCACCACCCGGCAGGGCCCGGCCTACCGGTTCCGCCGACCCACGCCCGAAGCGGTCGGGGCCGGGTTTGCCAACTCCGGTGCCCCCGGTACTGGTTGGGGCACACGCGCCTCCTCCAGCGGGGCCCCCTCCGGCGTCGCCGGGCACGCCGCCAGGCCAAGATATGGTTCTGGATCGACCGGATGGCCGTTGATCCGCACCTCGAAATGCACATGGGCGCCATGCGCGCGGCCGGTGGTACCGATCTGGCCGATGACCCCCCCGGCGCTGACCGGCGCGCCACGCGCGATGCCCGGAGCGAATGCCGACATGTGGGCGTAGCGGGTGATCAACCCATCAGCGAGCTGAATATCAACGATATTGCCGTAGGCGTAATACCACCCCGCGTAGATCACGGTGCCGCCCGCCGCGGCCCGGATCGGCGAGCCGTACGGCGCCATCAGGTCGAGGCCGGAGTGGTAGTGGCTGAAGCCGCGCGACAGCACGCGCAACTGCACCGCAGGCATGAGCATCCGGCCGCAGAACCCTCCATCCGGTGGAGCCGCGGCGGCTGGCAGCGCGAGCAGCAATCCAAACAGGAGGGCTGGCGGTCGCATCCGCCTCGGGTACTATGGTATGGTTAACAAAACCGCTACATGGCCGGCTTTGATCCACATAAGGAATGCACTCGTTGCATCCAGGCATGCTGGGCTTGTTTTGTTCCACTCACATCGCGACATCGACCTGCCAACCGTGGTGCATTGCACGACCGGACCGGGCGTATACGGGCCGGGCGCGCGCGGGTCGGCGGACAGCGCGCATGCGTAGCCACACTGCATGCGCGCATCGCCACACTGCATGCGCGCGCCGGCCGAAAGCGCTGCGGCAGGCTGCGTGACACGCATCACCTATCGCCAGCCTCGCGCGGAGATGCTGGCGTTCATGCCGGAGCGCTACGGGACTGTGCTGGAGATCGGCTGCGACGAGGGCGATTTCGCCGCGCGCCTGCACGGCGAGGTGTGGGGCATCGAGCCGGGCGCCGATGCCGCGGCGATTGCGGCCGGACGGCTGCACCGCGTGCTGGTCGGCACGTTCGAGGCCGCACGCGCCGCGCTGCCGCTCGGTTATTTCGATGTCGTGGTATGCAACGACGTGATCGAGCACATGCCGGACCATGACCGCTTCCTGCGCGAGATCCGTGCCTATATCGCGCCCGGCGGCGTGCTGATCGGGTCGGTGCCGAACATGCGGCACTATCGCGCGCTGTGCGAACTGCTGGTGCTGCGCGACTGGGACTATCGCGACACCGGCGTGCTGGACCGCACCCATCTGCGCTGGTTCACCGCGCGCAGCCTGCGGCGCAGCCTGGAGCGCGCGGGATTCGCGATCGAGCGGTTCCAGGGCATCAATGGCGGCCTCCGCTTGACCCAATCTGGCGGTTTTGCCCTGTCGCGCCAGCATCTGCCGCACGCATTGTTCGGCTGGGCGCTGGTCGTATTGACGCTAGGGAGTTGGCGCGACATCGGGTTCATGCAGTTCGCGTTTCGCGCGCGTCTGGTGGTTGGTTAGCGCGGCTTGCGCATACTCTCGCGTAGTCGTGTATTGTGGCGTCGCAACACTCGCTGTGGAACTGGTCGAGTGGAGGAAACGCGCGGGCGTTGGTGCCTGCGGCGGAAGTACGCCTTAACACAGAGGCTCAGAGATCTCAGAGATGCGGATAATGCACTTCGCGCGAAGTGCAGTCGCTGCGTAGCCTTCTCTGAGATCCCTGAGATCTCTGCGTCTCTGTGTTAAGGCGGACGTCCCGAGCGGCTCGGGCATTGCCCCGTCGAAGACCAGTCATGTCTCACCGATGCAACCGATATTGGCGGCGGCGCTCAATCTCCCATTAGCCCGTTCAGGCGCGACAACTCCCGTCGCCACCGTACCGCGACAGCGTGAGAAATCGGGGCTAGCGTGCGTGGGATATCCATACGTGGGGAGAATTCCGATGCCGACAACGATCGGGGCAAATTTGGCCCGACAAAAGCTGGCGAACGACGAGCTGGTGGTGTGTCTGGGTGTCAACCAGATGCGTACGCCGAACATCGCCATGATCGCCGCCGCGTGCGGCTTCGATGCCATCTACATCGACCTGGAGCACAACCCCACCTCGCTCGAGACGGCGGCGGCGATCTGCGTCGCGGCGCTCGGCCTGGGGGTCACGCCGATCGCGCGCGTCACCTCGCACGACCCGCACGATGCGACGCGCATCCTGGATTGCGGCGCGCAGGGTGTGATGGTGCCGCATATCCAGAACGCGGCCGAGGCGCGCGCGGTCGTCGAGGCCTGCCGGTTCGCACCGATCGGTCATCGTTCTGCTGCCGGCACAGTACCGGCGCTGGGTTATGCGCCGCTGAAGCAGCCGGAGATCAACAAGCTGCTCAACGAGCACACGCTGCTGATCGCGATGCTGGAGACGCCGGAGGCGATCGAAAATGTCGATGCCATCGCCGCGGTCGACGGGATCGACGTGGTGCATATCGGCTCCACCGACCTGTCCACCGAGATGGGCATCCCCGGCGATTACCAGCACCCGCGCATGCGCGCCGCGTTCGAAGCGACGGCCGCGGCGGCGAAGCACCATGGCAAGGCGATGGGGGTCGGCGGCGTGCGCGAGGACCTGGCGTTCCAAACTTGGCTGGTGCAGCTCGGCGTGCGCTATCTGACCAGCGGATCGGATGTGGGCTACATCCTGTCCGCCGGACGGGCCGACGTGCGCCAGCAGCGGGCGATTCCACTCAAGTCGGCATGATCCCCGATCCGACATGATCCCGGAGCCCGACATGATCCAGGAACCGGTTTATACCGAAACAAGCATGATACCGGTCGAGACATGATCCCGGCGGCGGCGCGCGCGTTCCTGGAGGCGAGCCGGGTCGGGCACCTTGCCACCGCCGACGCCGGCGCCGCGCCACACGTGGTGCCGGTGTGCTTCGCCTGCAGCGATACGACGCTTTATATCACTATCGACGCGAAACCGAAGGGCAATGCTGCCGGATTGAAACGTCTGCGCAATATCATGGCGAATCCGCGGGCTGCATTCATCGCCGACCGCTATGACGAGGACTGGTCGCGCCTCGGCTGGGTGATGCTGCGCGGCGCGGCGGAGATCCTCGACGCCGGCGCCGAGCACGATCGCGCTCAGGCGCTACTGCGCACGCGCTATCCGCAATACCGCAGCATGCAGATCGAGGGCCTTCCGGTGATCGCGCTGCGCGTGGCGCGCGTCACCACCTGGGGTACCCTGGCGACCCTGCCTGCCGAACTCCCATCGCATGGCGGAATCTGATTGCATGTCGAAACCTGACCGCATGCCAGCGTTGATCGCATGCCAGAGTTGATCGCATGCTGGAGCCAGATCACCTGGCAGAATTTGATCGCCGTCCGGAACTTGATCGCCGTCCGCAACTCGACCGCATGCCGGGGGTTGATCGCATGCCGGAAACTGATCGCATGACCGACATCGCCCCGCCCCGCCCCGCCGCCACCGTGCTGCTGCTGCGCGACGGCCCCGACGGGATCGAGGTGTTCATGCAGGTGCGGCACCATGACATGAAATTCGCGTCCGGCGCGCTGGTGTTTCCCGGCGGCCGCGTCGATCCCGAGGATCACGCGCTGGCCGCGGACGCGACGTTGTCGCCGGCGACGGCCGGGCTCGATCCCCTCGCCGGAGCGCTGCGCGTCGCGGCAATCCGTGAAACCTTCGAGGAGAGTGGCGTTCTGCTGGCCTGTCCACGCGGTGGCACGAGGCTGGTCCCCGCTGAACGCCTGCGCGGTCTGTCTGACAAAGGCCAAGGGTTCGCGCGGATGGTGGCTGACGCGGGGCTGGTGCTGGCGGCCGACCTGCTGGTGCACTTCGCGCATTGGATCACGCCGGTCTACAACCCGCGGCGTTTCGACACGCACTTCTTCGCCCTCGCGGCGCCGGAAGATCAGCTCGCCGCGCACGACGGCACCGAATCGGTCGAGTCGATGTGGATCGCCCCGCGCGCGGTGGTGGCGGGCAGCGAGGCCGGCCGCTTCAAGCTGGTCTTCGCCACGCTGATGAATCTGCAACGACTGGATCGATACGCGACCGTGGCGCAGGCATTGCAAGCGGCCGCGCGCACGAAGGTTGTGACCGTGACGCCGGAGCTGGTAGCCCGCGGCGAGGGCAACATCCGCCAGATGCGCATCCCCGCCGAAGCCGGCTACGGCGGCGAGGTCTTCACGGTGGACCTGCCGCCGGCGTAAGGCACGCACCGCACTTCTCTCCCTCCCTCAAGGGGAGGGGGAGAAAAGCGATTCGTTACACTACCGTCTCATACCTGAACCCCTCGCCCCAGCGCTTGATATGCCCGCGCGACGGCGAGGGAAAATGCGCAAAGCAACACAGCGTATTGCTGTCGCAGTACGTCTCCAAAAACTTCCGCCGCGTCGCCGCGCCCTGCTTCGGATCGTAATCCACCCGCATTGCCAGGTCCGTGTAGCGCCCCTGCAGCGGCGAGTGGATCAGATCGCCGGTGATCACCGCCTCCTTGCCTCCCTTCCCCAGTGCCACCGCAAAATGATCGATCGTATGCCCCGGCGTCGGCAGCAGATGCAGATGCTCGTCCAGCCCGTAATCGCTCGTGACCAGCTCGGCGCGCTTCGCCTCGACGATCGGCAGCACGCTGTCCTCGATGCAGGGGATCGGCGTCTTCGCATTCTCCGCCGACCAGAAGTCCAGCTCCTTCTTCGAGAACAGATACCGCGCCTTCGGGAACGTCGGCACCCACCGCCCGTTCTCCAGCTTCGTGTTCCATCCGACATGATCGACATGGAGATGCGTGCACATCACCAGGTCGATGTCGTTCACCGTCAACCCCAGCGCGGCAAGCCCGTGCATCCAGGCCTCATCCTTCTTCTGGTGCCACAGCGGGCGCGCCGTGCGCTCCTTGTCGTTGCCGATGCAGCTATCCACCAGCACCACGTGGCGCGGCGTACGCACGATGTAGGACTGGAAGCACAGCACCAGCTTGTCATCGTCATCCAGCGCCGCGGGCTTCAGCCACGAGCGGTTCTCCGCCAGAAGTTCCGGCGTCAGGCTGGGCAGGAATTCCAGCGCGGGCGTGAACCCGGTCTCCATCTCGACGATCCGATGGATGGTCAAGTCGCCGACGGTGAACGTGTTGCTCATTCTCTGGCCCCTCTGGTTCGGTGTTCCCCATCGGAATGTTAGCGGTGGTCCCGGGCGATCGACAACAGCACCCCGCCCGGCCACTCGGCGCGTCGGACTGTGGCAACGCTCGAATGCGGAACTTGTTGCGGGGTGCGAACGCCGGGTGTTGGTGCCTGCGGCGGCGGCTCATTCAACACATAGGCGCAGACATCTTAGCGATCGCCCGGGTCAAGCGCCCGAGGGCAGGGGCCGAGGCAGCAAGCATGATGCGCTCCGAGCGAAGCGCATTCACTGCCTTGCCTTGTCCGCGATCCGTGCGATCTCCGCACCTCGGCGTTTAAGGCGGACCTCGCGAGCGGCTCCGGCATTACCCGGCCAACGACCTGTCATGCCTCGCCGACAATTCCGCGCACCTCGACCAGGCGGCACCGATACGGCGGTTAGGTCCGCCGCAGCACGATCCCCGCCGCCGCCAGCATCAGCCCCATCCCGACGACATCGGCGAGCTCGACATGCTCGCCAAAAAACATCGCGCCGACCACCACCGCGATCACCGGCGAGACGAACGCATAGGTCCCGACCCGCGACGCCCCCCAATCGCGCACCAGCAGGAAGTACATCACCGTCGACAGCAGAGAGCCCGGAATCAGCAGATACAGCCAGGCGATCCACGCCGGCATGCCCCAGTCCAGCCGCATCGCCACCCACGCGCCCGGCTCGAACAGCAGCGCGCCGACTAGCAGCAACCCGCCGCCAATCAGGTTCGTCATCCACGCCATGTCCGCCGGCGCCACAGTGCGCATCATCGGCCGGATCTGCACCGAGCCAAAGGAATACAGCAGCGTCGCGACCACTACGCCGCCCGCGCCGGCGACCTCGGCCAGGCGCAGCTCGCCGGTAAACGCTTTCGGGCCGAACAGCACCACGATGCCCACTACCCCAAGCGCGATCGCCGCCGCCTGACGCCAGGTAAAGCGCTCCTGCCCCAACGCGGCGCTGAAGCCCAGCAGGGCAATCGGGGTTAGCGCCGAGCTGATCACCGCGGCGAGGCCGGCGGTGATGTTGCGCAGGCCGTACAACTGGATCACCTGGCTGAACGAGATCAGCAGCAAGGAGACCAGTACCATGCGCAGGATCAGCCGGCGCGGCAAAAATGGCCGGTGGCCCTGACTGACGCGCCAGGCGAACAGCGCCAGTCCGGCGCAGGTCCAGCGCATCCCGGCGAACAGGCCCGGCGGCACCACGGCGATGCCCACCTTCATGCCAAGCCAGGTGGTGCCCCACACCACGCACAGGAAGGCGAACATCGCCTGGCGCCGCATGGCGGGCGGCACGCGCCGACGGGTGACGACCGACACGCGTCGCCAGGTGGCGGACAGCGCCGTTACGGCGCCCGGGGCAGTGATATCGGACATCAGTGGGCGGACATGATGTGGGCGGACATGAGGCGGGCGGACATCGGTGGACGCACGTCAGCGGGCGAAGCGGGCGAAACGAAACGGTGTCGGATCGACCACCGGCGCATCGCCGGCGACAAGATCGGCGATCAGCCGCCCGGCGCCCGGCCCGATGCCGAAGCCATGGCCGGAGAACCCAGTGGCCAGGAAGAACCCTGGCAGTGCCTCGACCCGGTCGATCACCGGCACCGCGTCGGGCGTCACGTCGATCATGCCGCCCCAGCTCTCGGCGACCTGCATGCCAGCGAAGGCGGGGAACATGCGCGACAGCACCCTGCGCGCCTGCTCAAGCGGGGCCAGCTTCGGTGCCGGATCGAGCACGCGCACCGCCTCGAACGGCGTGGCCTCGTCGAGCGACCAGCGACGCCTGGTGCGCCAGGCGTCGAAGAAAGCGCGGCCGAACCGCATGCTGAATTCGCCGTAGTTCTCGCGCAGCGTCGGCAGGTAATGCCGCAGCAGCCGGAACGAATCCGGCGTTATGTCGGCGATGTTGGCGTTGCGCCGGGCGATCGTGTAGCCGCCGTCCAGCCGCTTGCGGAACGAGAACACCGACCCGCTGGCGCTGACCTCCGGCCCGCCGCTGAGCGGCGCGGTGCGAAAGGCCGAGGCCAGCACGCGCAACTGCGGCAGCTCGATGCTCCCCTTGCCGCACGACACATTGCCGCAGAACAGCCGCGACCAGGCGCCACCGGCCAGCACGACCGCGTCGCAGGCGATTCTCCCCCGTTCGGTGACCACGCCGCAGACGCGCCCGCCCTGCGTCTCAATCCCGCGCACCGCGCAGTCGGTCAGCACCGATGCGCCGGCTGCGCGCGCTGCCTCGGCGATCGCCGGCGCAGCCTGCGAGGGCTCGGCACGTCCATCGGTCGGCGTGTGCATTGCGGCGATGAAATGCCCCGCAGCGCCCGGCACCACAGAGTCGAGGTGGGCCCCGCGCACCAGCCGCGCATCCACCTGATACGGCCGCGCCTCGTCCAGCCACGCCTCGTGTTTGGCGACCTCCTTCTCGGTCTCGCACAAATACGCGATGCCGGGCTGGCGGAAGCCGGTCTCGCGGCCGATGCGCTGGTTCATGCCGCGCCATAGCCTCAGGCTTTCGATCGCCAGTGGGATCTCGTCCGCGTCGCGGCCCATGGTGCGGCACCAGCCCCAGTTGCGGCTGGACTGCTCGGCGCCGATCCGGCCTTTCTCGCACAGCACGACCGCGTGGCCCTTCTCGGCCAGCGACAGCGCCGCGCACGCGCCGACGATGCCGCCGCCGATGACCACGACACCGGTGCGGGCAGGCAGTGCGGCGTCGGAGATGACGGGATCGACTGGGGGGGACATGTTCAGGGCAATGAATGGTCAGGGACTGGTGGCCAGAATATGGTGACGCACGGCTGCTTACCATTGAGCATCCAACAGTGGAGCCTTGCGCAACATGACCTGGCGAGTCGGCGTCGATTCCGGCGGAACCTTTACCGATGTCTGCCTGTTCGACGACGCCACCGGCCGGGTGGAGGTGTGGAAGGTGGCCTCCACCCCCGACGACCCTTCGCGCGGCATCGCGGACGGCGTGGCCGAGGGCACCAGCAGGGTCGACGCCGTGCCCGCGGCGATCGGCTATTTCGGCCACGGCACGACGGTGGCGACCAACACGCTGATCCAGCATCGCGGCGTGCGCACCGGCCTGATCACCACCGAAGGGTTTCGCGACCTGCTGGAGATCGGCCGGCAGAAGCGCCCCGACCTATATGATCTGCAGATCGACAAGCCACCGGTGTTGGTGCCGCGCGACCTGCGGCTGGAGGTGCCGGAGCGGCTACGCCACGACGGCAGCGTCGAAATCCCGTTGGACGAGGCGGCATTCCGCGCCGCGGTGCGCCAATTGCGCGCGGCCGGCGTGCAGGCGGTCGCGGTCTGCTTCCTGTATGGCTTCGTCCGCACCGACCACGAGGAAACCGCGCGCCGCATTCTGGCCGAGGACTTCCCCGAAGCCTTCGCCTGCGTCTCCCACCAGGTCGCGCCGGAGTTTCGGGAATTCGAGCGCATGTCCACCGCGGTGGTGAACGCCTATCTCGGTCCGGTGATTCGCGGCTACATCGAGCGGCTGGCCGGGCGTCTCGCCGGGCTTGGCATGACCGCGACGCCGCACCTGACGCAATCCAATGGCGGCGTGATCGGCTTCGAGCAGGCGGCGCGGCTGCCGGTGCGCACCGTGCTGTCCGGCCCGTCGACCGGCGTGGTTGGTGCTCAGGCGGTGGGAAGGCTCGCCGGATATTCCGATATGATCACGTTCGACATGGGGGGCACCAGCACCGACGTAGCACTGCTGCAAGGCGGCGCGTGCCGCATGGCAAGCGAGGCGGTGGTGCACGGCTACCCGATCAAGGCGCCGATGCTGGACATCCATACTGTTGGTGCAGGTGGCGGATCGATCGCATTTGTCGATTCCGGTGGCCTGCTGAAGGTCGGCCCGCGCAGCGCCGGCGCCGATCCGGGTCCGGTCTGTTACGGGCGCGGCAACACGGAACCGACGGTGACCGACGCCAACGTGGTGCTGGGGACGCTGAACCCGACGCATCTGCTCGGCGGGCGGATGGCGGTGCGCCGGGACCTGGCGGACGCGGCGATCGAGCGGTTGGCCGCAACGTTGGGGATGGGGAAGATGGCGACCGCGCAGGGCATCATTTCGGTGGTGACCGCCAATATGGCACGCGCGATCAGGGTGATCAGCGTGCAGCGAGGCCACGACCCGCGCGACTACACACTGGTCGCATTCGGCGGGGCCGGGCCGCTGCACGCGGCGCGACTGGCAGCGGCGCTGGACATCGGCCGCATTCTGGTGCCGCGCAATCCCGGCATCCTGTGCGCGATGGGCCTGCTGCTGACCGACTTGCGCGCCGACTTCGCCTCGACGCGGCTGCACACGCTGTCCACCGCCGCGCTGCCGGATATTGCTGATGCGTTCCGTGTGCTGGCCGCGCAAGCAGATGTTTGGTTCACAGAGGAAGGCATCGAGGCGCCGGCGCGCCGGCTCACCCGCACGGTGGACATGCGCTATGCGGGCCAGAACTACGAGCTGGCCATTCCGCTGCCGGACGGGCCGATCGGCCCCGCGTCGCTGGAGGCGTTGGCGGAGGCATTCGCTGCTGCGCATCAACGCATGTACGGCTTCGTCGCCGAGGACGATCCGATGCAGCTCGTCACCTTCCGCGTCGAGGCCGCCGGAATCGTTCCGAAGGCGACGTTCAAGCCGCAGCCGGATGCTGGCCCCGACACCGCGTCCGCCATCATCGCGCGCCGCGACGTGTGGCTGCCCGAGGCCGGCGGCTTCGTCACCTGTCCGGTCTACGACCGCGACCACCTGCGCGCCGGCAACCGCATCGCGGGTCCGGCGATCGTCGAGCAGATGGATGCAACTACGGTCGTACTGCCCGGCATGGTGGCGCGGGTCGAACCGTATCTGAATCTCGTTATGGAGACGGAATAATGGTATCGGCGATGGGTGACATGCTTCTCCCCCTCCCCTTGAGGGCTTGGGCCGCGAAGCGGACCAAGGTTGGGGGGCGGGGTTCCCGCGGCACGGATAGTGCCGAAACGACCCCTCCCCCCAACCTTGGTCCGCTTCGCGGCCCAAGCCCTCAAGGGGACGGGGAGAAGAGCGACCAATGACCCTCTCTCTCCCCAACCGCATCGCCATCGACCCCATCACCGTCGAAGTCATCGGCAGCGCGCTCGCCTCCATCGTCGAGGAAATGGGCGAAGCCCTGATCCGCGCCTCCTACTCCACCAACATCAAGGAACGCCGCGACTGCTCCACCGCCCTGTTCGACCTCGCCGGCAACACCCTCTGCCAGGCCGAGCACATCCCCATGCACCTCGGCAGCTTCATCGGCCTGCTGCCGCACATCATGCAGCGCCACCCGCTCGCCCAAATGCAGCCAGGCGACATGTTCGTCGGCAACGACGCCTACGAGGGCGGCGGCACGCACCTGCCCGACATCGTCATGGCCGAGCCGATCTTCGTCCACGGCAACATGGTCGCCTGGGCGGTCAACCTGGCGCACCACGCCGACTTCGCCGACCGCGGCCACGCGCACATCTACCAGGAGGGCCTGCGCATCCCGCCGGTGCGCCTCTACCGCGGCTACGAACTGCAACGTGACGTCCAAGAACTGATCCTGCTGAACTGCCAGGTGCCGCGCGAACGATTGTCCGACCTGCGCGCGCAGATGGCCGCCAACCGCCTCGGCGTGCAGCGCATGATCGCCCTATGCGCGAAATATGGCCGCGACATAGTGATGGCCGCCGGCGACGCGTTGCAGGACTACGCCGAGCGCAAGATGCGTGCCGGGATCGCGACAATCCCCGACGGCACCTATCGTTTCGCCGACCGCTACGACTGCCCGGAGGTGGACGGCGAGCTGCCGATGCACTGCGAGATCCGCGTCACCGGTGACGAGATGCATCTGGCATTTGACGGCCCGCTCCAGGTGCGCGCCGGCATGAACATGACCTACACGGCGCTGCTCTCGACGGTCTATTACGCGGTCAAGACGGTGGTGGACCCCACGATCCTGCCAAATGCCGGCCTGGCGCGGCCGCTGCACGTGACCGCACCGGCCGGCACCATCGTCAACTGCACGCATCCCGCCGCGGTCAACGGCCGCCTCGGCACCTGCCAGCGCGTGGTGGACCTGATCCATGGCGCGCTCGCCGAGGCGGTACCGGAACGAGTGACCGCGGCCTCGAACGGCGCCTGCTGCTCCATCACCTTCGCTGGCACCTTCGCCGGGCACCAGCCGAGCGACAATCGCCTGTGGGTCTATCTCGAAACGATCGGCGGTGGCTCCGGTGCGCGGGCGACGAAGGACGGACTGGACGGCGTGCACGTGCATCTGACCAACACGTCGAACCTGCCGGTCGAGGCGCTGGAGATCGAATACCCGCTGACCTTGCTGCGCTACGAGCTGGTGGACGGCTCCGGCGGACCGGGGCGGCATCGCGGCGGCATGGGGCTGCGCCGGGTCTATCGCGCCGAAGCCGAGTGCCGCGTGCGCGTCGACGGCTCGCGCATGCTGTCCGCGCCGTGGGGCCTGTTCGGCGGCCAGCCCGGGGGCAAGGCCGAACTGACGCTGCAGGGCGGCGCGGCGCCGTTCGACCACGGCTCCGGCACGCTGCGCAAAGGCGAGATCATCGAGGTCGTCACCGCCGGCTCCGGCGGCTACGGCCCGCCGGCGGAGCGCGATCCCGCCGCGGTCAGGCGCGACATCGCCGAGGCGAGAATGGATGCAGCGGCTGCGCGGGAGGTGTATGATTTCTAAGGTGCGGACATGCCGCGATAGGTCGGTGCAGCGGGAAGGCAGATCGTGACCCGGGAGTCCATCATTGCGACGCTGAAGGCGCGTGAGCCGGATTTGCGCCGGCTCGGCGTGCGCCATATCGCCTTGTTCGGCTCGGCTGCGCGCGGCGAGGCCACCGAGGCGAGCGATATCGACATTCTGGTCGATCTGCAGCCCGACGCCCCGATCGACGCATTCGCGTATGTCGGGCTGACGCAGTTCATTGCGGACCTGTTCCCGGTGCCGGTCGATGTTGCCAACCATGCCCGCGTCAAGCCGCATGTCCGACCGAGCGCCGAGCGAGAGGCAGTCTATGCCTTCTGACCAATCCGGTCAGGCGCTACGCGACATCCTGGAGAACGCGCGGCTTGCTCGCTCGTTCATCACTGGTCTCGCACATGCAAAGGCTTTCCCCCTCCCCTTTTTGAATCCGAAAGATTTCCTTTAGGCGGCAAGGATGGTAAACCTTGAGCGTCAACCGCAGCGAGGCAAACTGCCCATGACGCACCTCCGACAACGATTGAACGCCCTGAATGTATGGCAGCGATCTTGGTGCGTCCTCGCCCTGACTTGGCTGGCCGCCTGCGCCGCTATCACTATATATAGCGTTCCAACGGAGGAGGCGTTTCGAGCCGATGCGCTCGCGTATGCTGCCGACCTGCGCAGTGACATAGCCAAGATAGACGCGGCGAACGAACGTTGCGATGACAAACTCTCTTCCGAGGGTCTGACCCCAACGGCGGAATGTCTTCAACGCGTCGAAAGACAAATGGGGTCAACATTTGTCGACCAGTCGGCAATCGCTCAAATCATGACAAACCTCGAAACCGACGCACATGAGCAAGCTATCCAAGCGCGGCTTTCAGCCGCAGAGAAGGGGATTGCCGTTTGGATCGTTCCGTCGATCGGACTCTATCTTCTTGGAATGGGCGTTTCGTGGATCAGAAGGGCGGCTGGACAGTAGACGTTCCTGTTGAGAAATAAAGAGGGAGGGGGCTAGGGGGAGGGGTTGGTGCCAGGGTCGCACCGAAGCTTCGAGCGCGCCCACCCCTCCCCCCAACCTTGGTCCGCTTCGCGGCCCAAGCCCTCAAGGGGAGGGGGAGAACCCTAAATGGCGGTCCCGGCTTATCCTAACGCCCATGGTATCAAGCCCGGCCATGATGGCGTGGGCAACGTGGTCGCGCCAAAATGAACTCGGTGGCCGGACCGGCGACCGGACGTAACGCTCGGAGGCTTGCCGATGACCCTTTCCCGCCGCGCCCTGCTCGCCGCCGGCGCCGCACTTCCCTTCCTGCGCCACCCCGCGCGCGCCGCCGTCACGCCAGGCAAACTGGTGTTCGGCCTGTCGAGCTACCCGCCGACGATGGCGCCCTGGGCCAATGCCGGCACCGCCGCGGCGACCGCCAAGCTGATGTTCCATCGTGGCCTGCTGGGCTACGGCCCTGACGGCGCGCTGCGCGGCGAGCTGGCGGAGCGGTGGGAACACGAGGATGACGGCGCCTGGGTATTCCACCTGCGCGATGCCGTGTTCCACAACGGCGCGCCGGTGACCTCGGCCGACGTCGCGTGGACCATCGAGCAGGTAGCGGGCGAAAAATCCACCGCTTATCTGCGCGCCGAGATGCAGCGCCTGACGCGGGTCGAGACCCCCGACCCGCGCACCGTTCGCGTCCACACCAAAGAACCGAGCGCGACCCTGCCGCTGGACATGGCAAGCTATTTCCTGCCGATCCTCGCCAAAGGCTCCACCGCGGGCAACCCGCTCGGCATCGGTGCCGGTCCGTTCCTGCTCAGCAACGAGGAACGCGGCGTCGCCCTGGACTTCAAGGCGTTCGACAAGTTCTACCGCCCCGGCCTGCCGAAGCTGCAAGCCGTCCGCATGGTCGCCTATGCCGATGAGAATCTGCGCGTCGCCGCATTGCAGGCGGGCGATGTCGATTTGATCGAATACGTGCCCTGGCAATCCATGCCGAGCATCGAGGCCGACCCGAAGCTCAGCCTGCAGGCCACCTCCGGCCCGTTCATGTATCTCACGTTCAATGCCAAGGCCGGCCCGTTCGGCGACGCGCGGGTGCGTCGCGCGGTGGCCCATGCCATCCAGCGCGAGGACATCGTCAAGGCCGCCTTCTTCGGCCGCGGCGATCCGATCGAGGGCCTGCCGCTTTCTAAGGGCACACCGTTCTACGACGAGTCGCTGGCGCACGGCCTGGCCTACGACCCGGCAAAGGCCAAAGCGCTGCTGGCTGAGGCCGGCGTGCCCAATGGTTTCGCGTGCAAACTATTATCCACCGCGCAGTACGGCATGCACAAGGACACCGCCGCGGTGGCCCAGCAGCACCTCGCCGCGGTCGGCATCCAGGCCGAGCTCGTGCTGCCCGACTGGGCCACCCGCGTGAGCCTCGGCAACAAGGGGCAATACGAGCTCGCGGTGGGGGGATCGGCCTCCGAGAGCAACGATCCGGACGGGCTGTCATCGTTCGTCGATGGCCGATTGTCACCCTCCTACGTGCGCAGCTACGCGCTCGACGTCCCCGAGCTGGACCGACTGATCGACGCCGGACGCGCTGAGTTCGACCTCGGCAAGCGGCATGCGATCTACACCGACTTGCAAAAGGTCTATCTGCGGGAGGCGCCGATGATCGGTCTGTGCTTCCGCGCCCAGGGCTACGGCATGAGCCGCCAGGTGCGCGACTTCCACAACATGCCCGGCGCGCTGACCTTCTATTCCGGCACGACGTTCGAGACCGCCACCACCGGCTAACTGGGCACCGGCTAGCTGGGCACCGGCTAGCAGGGCCGCTTGATGTCGGCTAGCAGGGCCGCTTGATGTCGGCTAGCAGGGCAGCTTGATGTCCCGGTCGAACGTCCAACCGCAGCCGCGCCCAGCGCCCATGGCCCATCGCCGGCCCACGCGGTTCGGACCGCGCCGCTGCGCCGGATGGCTGCTGCTCTATGCGCTGATCGTCGTCTACAGCAGCCTGGTACTGGGGCCGCTCGGTTTTCACTTCGTGCCACAGGACCCGGCGGGCGCCTGGCACGCCTTCCTGGCCACGCGGTTCTTCGACACCGGCTCCGACCAGCGGCCCGACTGGATCGCCAACCTGCTGATGATGGTGCCGTTCGGACTGCTCGTCACCGGAACGTTCGGCGCCGCCCGCGGCTTGGGCGCGCGCCTGCTCGGCACCGCGTTCGCGCTGCTGGTCAGCCTCGTTTTCGTGCTGGCGGTCAAATACGCGCAATTGTTCTTCCCGCCGCGCACTGTCTCGCTGAACTACATCATCGCCCAATCGCTCGGCGCGACGCTCAGTGTGGGCCTGTTTCACCCGCTGCGCGCGGCGATGCGGCGCCTTGGCGCCACCACCGACGAGACGTCCCGCCTCCGCCTCGTGCTGGATGCGGCGATCCTCGGCTTTGTCACCTTCGCCCTGTTTCCCTTCGATGTTGCATTGAGCACGCGGGACATCGCCCACCGTTTCATAACCCTGCCGAATGCACTGCTGTCACTCCCGAACACGGGGCGTCCGTTCGGGTTACAAATCGTTTTGCTGGTCGCCACGGCAATCGCGGCGGTGCCACTCGGCATGCGGCTGTGCCTGCCGGCGGAATGCAGGCAACCGCCGAGCCTCGCGCGGATCGCCACCATCGGCGCCACCCTGCTGGCGATCCTGTTCGGCGCGACGTTGTTCATCCTCAGCGCCAAGGTCTCGGTCGCGACGTTCGGCCTGCGGCTGCTCGGCGTCGTCGGCGGAGCGATGCTCCTGCGCTGGCTCGCGGTCCACGACCCGCGGCGGGTGCGCTACCAGGTCGGACGCGCGCTGCCCGTCCTGCTGCCGCTCTATCTGCTGCTGCTGGTCTACGCCAACGGGCTGCTGACCCACGCCTGGGTGACGCCGGACCAGGCACTGGAGGGTCTCGATCCGCGCGGCCTGCTGCCGCTCTGGCACGACTACATTGTATCTAAGTCCCATGCACTGCAAAGCGACGTTGTGCATGTCGCCATGTATGCGCCGATCGGCGCGATGATCTGGCTGCGCCGCGGCGGCACAAGGCGGACGGCACTGGTGGCCGGCGCCATGGCCGGATTGTTGTCTCTGACGATCGAGCTCGGACGTGGAATGAAACCCGGGCTGCAGCCGGATTTCAACGAGGTCCTGATCGGTGCGATCGCCGCTTACGCGGCCAACCGCGTGATGCCGATCCTGTGGCCGATCTTGCTGTCAGTATCCTCGCTGGTGCCATCCGACGCGTTGTCAACGAAGCGCGCTACGACCGCCACGTCGGCCGAACGCGCCGTGAGCGTAACGTCAGCGCGGCACGCTGCGAACGCGTCAGCCGACCACGGTGCGAGTGCGACGTCAGCCGAGCGCGCTGCCAATGCAACATCAGCGGACCGCACGGCGAGCGCGACCACAGCGGACCGCGCAGCGCACCGCATCGCGCAATGAAACTCCCCGTCGCCGGCTGGTTGCCCCTGCGCCTTGCGCTGGCAGCTGTGTTCCTGGCGACGGCGGCGGTGCTGGCCTGGGACTACCCGCTCGGCCGCTGGCAGGCCGTCGCCGCGCTGGTGGCATGGGTCGCGGTCCTATGGAGGCGGCCGGTGCTATGGTTCGGGCTGCTGCCGGCGATCACACCCTCGCTCGACCTCGGCCCGTGGACCGGCTGGATCGCCATCTCCGAGGCCGATATCGCGGTGCTAGCCACGGTCGCCGTGCTGCTGCTGCGCGCGCCGCCGACCCGCCAGGACATCTGGCCCGATGAACGCGTGCGCCTGTTCCCCCGCTTCGTCCTGGCGCTGGCGACCCTCGCCTGGCTGATCGGGATGGTGCGCGGCTTCAGCATGACCGCCGACTTCCCCGGCGGCAGCGATAATCCGTATTTGACCTGGCTGAACACGGTGCGGCTGACCAAGCCGTTCCTATGCGCGCTCATTCTGCTGCCGTTCATGCGGGCCCGCCAGCGCGAGCACGGTGACCTGGCGTTGCTGTTCGGCGTTGGGGTGCTGGTCGGCCTGACCCTGGTGTGCCTGGCCGCAGTGGCGGAGCGCACCGCGTTCACTAGCCTGTCGGATATCCACAGCGACTTTCGCATCACCGCAACGTTCAGCTCGATGCATGTGGGCGGCGGGCATATCGGGGCCTATCTCACCTTCGCGATGCCCTTCCTGGTCATCTGCCTGCTGCGTCCGCGCCTGTGGACCCTGGTGAGCCTGATCGCGCTGCTGCTGCTGTCCAGCTACACTTTGGCCGTAACGTTCGCGCGCACTGCGTATACGGCGGCGTTCGCCTCGATGGTGACGACCTCGTGCGCCTGGATGATCGCCTTGCGCCGGCGTGGGAGCCCGCTCGATTGGCTCGGTGGCGCATTGATCGCGCTCGCGGTGGCGATCGCGCTGATCGCCGGGCTGAACACCGATTTCATGCGCTATCGGGTGGCGCGGGTCTGGACCGACCTGGCCACCCGCGAGGCGAACTGGGGTGCGGGCCTCGGCCGGCGGGATCAAGGCCTCGCGGCAGTCTTCCTTGGCATGGGCACCGGTTCCTATCCGCGGTTCGCCGCGCTGCGCAGCCCGCCCGACCAGCAGCCCGGCACCTATGTCGTGCGCCACGACGGCAATCGGGCCTATCTGGCAACGATGTTTGGGCCCGACTTCTATTTCGGTCAGAAGGTGCCGGTGGTCCACGGCGCCACTTACACCGTGATGTTCGACATGCGCGCACCGGTCCCCAAGACGGGCGTCAAAGTGTTTCTCTGTTCCAAGTTGCTGCTGTATTCCGCCGATTGCCACGTGCTGTTCTTGACGGTGGGCCAAGCCGACGTCTGGCAGCATGTTTCGGCTCCGTTGCCGGCCCCGATCCAGCGCGGGCGCGTGCCGGCGCCGGTCGAGCTGGCGTTTGCCACCGGTGCCGGCGTGATACTGGACCTTGCCGATGTGCAACTTGTCGGACCCGACAGGCGCCCCGAGGGAAGCCCCGAGGCAAGCAACATCGTGGCCAACGGCGATTTCGCCGCGGGCACCGCGCGCTGGTTCTTCACCTCCGACGACCATTGGCTGTGGCGCATCCTGGATTCGCCGCTGTCGATCTGGTTCGAGGGTGGCGTAGTGGGTACCGCGGCGGTGACGCTGCTGGTGGTCTCCGCGCTCGGCGGCGCGGCGCAGGCAATCCGACGCGGCGAGCCAATCGGCGCGCCGATCGTCGGTGCGATGCTCGCTGTCCTGCTGTGCGGGTTTTTCGACAACATATTCGAGGCGCCACGGATCGCGCTGCTGTTCGATCTGGTGGCAATGCTCGGGTTGATGCTGGGCTGGCCGCCGCGTGCCGTCGGCCCGCCGCGCGATGTCAGTCCGCCGCGCGACGGCGCCTCGCCACGCGATATCGTTCCGCTGCGCGATGTCGGTCCGCGTGCACCAAACTGATGGGTCATCGGTCCATGCGGTGGCCCCGATGAGCCGGCCCCAATGAGTCGGCCTCGATGAGCTGGCTGCTCCGACGCCTGCTCACCTCGATCCTGCTGATCTGGGTCGTGGCCAGCATCGTCTTCCTGGCAATCCGCCTGGTGCCCGGCGATCCCGCCGAGCTGCTGCTGTCGCAGGGCGGCATGGCCCCGGACGCCGCCGCCGTCGCCGAGCTACACGCGCAGCTCGGCCTCGATCGCCCCGTGCTGACGCAGTACGCCGACAGCCTGCGGCGGCTGCTCACCGGCGATCTCGGCCGCTCGCTGCAGGACGACAGCCCGGTGGCGGCTGAGATTGCGCTCCGGCTGCCGCGCACGCTGGAGCTGATCGTCGCCGCGGCGCTGCTCGCCGTCCTGCTCGGCATCCCCGGAGGCCTGCTGGCCGCGGTCGGACGCAACGGCTGGCTGGACCACGCCGGCTCCCTGGCCGCAGCCCTGGCGATGGCGGTGCCGGTCTTCGTCGTCGGCACCCTGCTCGTGCTGCTGTTCGCGCAGACCCTGCACCTGGTGCCCGCCGGCGGCTATGTCCCACTGGCGCAGGATCCGCTCCGCCACCTGGAGCTGCTGTCCATGCCGGCGCTGACCATCGCGCTTGGCTTGGCCGCCGCGGTGTTCCGCATGACCCGCGCCGCGGTGCTGGACGAGCAGCGGCGCGACCACGTCCGCACCGCCTGGGCCAAGGGCCTGTCGCCGCGCCGCGTGCTGCTGCGCCATGTGCTGCGCAACGCGCTGATGCCGGTGGTCACCGTGCTGGCGCTGCACCTGGGCAGCCTGCTCGGCGGCACCGTGCTGGTCGAATACGTGTTCAACTACCCGGGTCTGTCCGGCATGCTGGTCGACGCGGTGAACGCCCGCGACTACCCCGAGGTCCAGGGTGTGGTGCTGGTGATCTCCGTCCTGTTCGTGGCGCTCAATCTCGCGGTCGATCTGCTCTACGCCGTGCTCGATCCGCGCGTGCGGCACGCATGAGGCACCAGGTGAGCGAAGCAAGGCCAGGGGCT
>PLXO01000366.1 GCA_003151425.1 Acetobacteraceae bacterium | reverse complement strand
AATGGGCGTCCCTACCGCGATCTGATTCCCCGCACGGCGGCTTGCCGTGGGGGCAGCGCGCGTGGTATTGCGCCGCCCCTACTGGTCCCATGGGGGATAGTTTAGCGGTAGAACTCCCGGCTCTGACCCGGGCAACCTTGGTTCGAATCCAGGTCCCCCAGCCAAGTCCCGTATTCGCTGAAAGCGCGCGTTGGACGTGCCCGCCTGGGCATCGCCGAGCACCGCCCCACTGGCGCGTCGTTCGGTCGATCTGCCGTCAGCCACGCAGTCCGGCTTCGCGAAGCAGCGGCAGCACCGTCTCGATGAAATACGGCAGTTCGTCCTTGTCGTTCACGAACGCCAGCGCCACACCCACCAACCCGACCTCGCTGGTCGCCGCGAGCTGCATCCGCGATGCGCTGCGGCGTGCCGATCAGTGGACAGTCCGCGCGAGGCCGGCGAACCGCTTGCGGTGCAGCCAGCGCTCGGGCGCGCTGGTCAGCGTGAGCCCGCTATCGGCGGTGGCCGAGAAGATGCCAAGCTTGAGCCGGTTGGGGCCACGCATCGGGTGGGGGCGCGCGGTCATCGGCGATGTTCCGGACACGTCTGCGGCATTCGCTGCCTCTCCCGCCGTCAGCGCAATTCCACAACGAGATTGCGAATCGCGTCGACGCTGACCACCGCATCGGGGCCGACCACGCAGGTGGATTCGCGTTCCTCGATCAGTGCCGGTCCGGTGAATCGTGCGCCCACCGGCAGTTTATAGCGGTCGTACACCGCGCACTCCTGCCAGCCATGCGTCTCGAACAGCACCTTGCGCGATCCGCGCCTTGCGGCCTCCGGATCGGCACCATCCGCCGGAGCCTCGCGACCCAGACGAATATCCAGTCCAGGCGCGACACAACCCAGGCGCCAGCTCAGCACCTCGATCGGTGCCTCCTCCATGGTGCGTCCAAACCGCAGGCGATACGTGTCAAAGAACGCCGCGCGAATGCCCGGCAGGTCGTCCGCCGACAGGTTCAGCCCCGGCAGCGGCACAGGGATTTCAAACCCTTGCCCGACATGGCGCATCTCGGCACTGGGGCGATAGGCGATCCGTGCGGGATCGGCGCCGGCCTCGCTCAGCAACTGGCAGCCGCGATCGCGCATCCCGGCAAACAGCGCATTGATGTGGTGCCAGTCCGCTCGTTCCAGTCGCGTGACATAGCTGGTGACCATGTCGGTCGCCGGCGGCGCCACCAGGAAGCCGAGCGCCGAGGCCACGCCGGCCCCAAGCGGCACCACCACCTTCCCGACCTTGAGCAGCCTGGCCAGATTGTGCGCATGCACCGGCCCGGCGCCGCCGAAGGCGATCAGCGTGTATTTGCGCGGGTCCTTGCCCTTCTCGGCCAGATGCATGCGGGTCGCGGCCGCCATCATCTCGTCGACAATCCGCTGCACGCCCAGCGCCGCGGTTTCCACGTCCACGCCGATCCGCACCGAGATCGTTCCGGAAAACGCACGCCGCACACTATCGGGATCCAGCGTCATCTCGCCACCCAGGAAATACGCCGGATCGAGCCGCCCCAGCACCAAATCGGCATCGGTCACGGTGGGCTGAGTGCCGCCGCGTCCGTAACAGACCGGTCCCGGATCGGCCCCGGCGCTGCGCGGTCCCACCTTCATCAGGCCGGAGCCGGGATCGACATGCGCCAGGCTGCCACCGCCGGCGCCGATCTCGATCATATCGACCACCGAAACCTTCAGCGGCAGGCCGGAACCTTTCTGAAAGCGCCGGACGCGCCCAGCCTCGAAATCAAATTTGTGGTCAGGCGTGCCGTCCTCCACCAGGCACATCTTTGCGGTGGTGCCGCCCATGTCGAACGAGACGACGCGATCGAGCCCGGCGAGCCTGGCCAGGAACGCGGCCGCCATCGCCCCGGCGGCCGGACCGGACTCGATCAGCCGGATCGGAAACGCCTTGGCCTCGCGCACCGTGGTGATACCGCCGCCCGAGAGCATGACAAACAGCCGGCCGGCAAAGCCGATCTTCCCCAGCAACGTCTCGAGCCGATCCAGATAGCGCCGCATCAGCGGTTGCACATAGGCATTGGCACAGGCCGTGCTGCTGCGCTCAAATTCGCGAATTTCCGGTGCCACTTCCGCGGACAGCGACAGCGGCAGATCGGGATACAGCCCGCGCACGATCGCCGCCGCGCGCTGTTCATGCGCCGGCGCGCGATAGGAATGCATGAAGGCGATGGCCAGCGCCTCGCACCCCTCTTGCTCGACCAGTTGACGCGCGGCCCGCGCGACCGCGTCCTCGTCGAGCGCCAGCAGCACCTCGCCATCCGCGCTGATGCGCTCAGGCACTTCCAGGCGACGGTGGCGCGGTACCAGGGTGGGCGGCGGATCGAGGAACAGATCGTACAAATCGTAACGAGTCTCTCGGCCGATCTCGATGCTGTCGCGGAACCCATCGGTGGCAAGCAGCCCGACCGTCGCGCCGGTGCGCTCGATGATCGTGTTGGCGATCAGCGTCGTGCCATGCACCACGCTGTGCAGATCGGCGGGATGCATCCCCACCTCGCGCAGCAGTCGGACCACGCCGGCGATGATCGCGGCGCTTGGATCGCCCGGCGTGGTCAGCAGCTTGCCGGTGTGCACCAGGTCGCGGCGCGGATCGTGCAACACCAGATCGGTGAAGGTGCCACCTACGTCGACGCCAATGCGGGCCGTGCGCGTGGGAACGCCGATGCGTGCCGCGGGTGCGCGCTCGCTCATGCGACTTACGCCAATCCGTAATCGCGTCGCGCGGCGTCGGCCGAGATGTAGCCATCGCGCAAATCGGCCCGCACCGCGTCGCGGTCGCGCAGCTTCGGATCGCCATAGCCGCCACCTCCGGCATAGAGCAGCGTTATGCGCTGCCCCGGCTTGACCGAACTGCGCGACTTGGGATGCGGCCGCGTGCCGTCGTCCAGCGTAATGACCGACGGCGCGCCCGACAGCCCGCCCAGCACGCCCGAGGCGGGATGCTGGTGCCGGTCGGACAGCAGGGACAGCCGCGCCGGCCCCGCGGTGCGCAGTTCGATCTCCACTTCCTGCCCCAGCCCGCCGCGGAACGTTCCGGCCCCGCCGCTATCGGTGCGCAGCCGCTTCTTCCAGACCAGCAGTGGTGCCACGCTCTCATACGCCTCAATGCTGCCGGCGCCGACATTGGTCGGGAACGCCGTGGTGGACATGCCATCGCGATGCGGTAGCGCGCCCATGCCGCCGCTGGCGAACAGAACCTGGGAGAACCGGTCGCCATCCCGATTGATCCCGCTGAACAGCGCGCGCATCGTCGGCGCGCCGCCGCATTCGGCAATGATCTGCGTCGGCAGCACCGGCGACAGCGCCTGATAGATCGCGCCGGCCAACAGATGCCCGGTCAACTGGCGCGCGCTGCACGGCGCCGGATAGACCGGGTTCAGAATGGACCGCTCCGGCGCGCTGACGGTGATCGCGCGATACGAACCTTCATTGCGCGGGGTAAACGGGTCCAGCGCGCACTTCACCGGGTAGACCGAATAGGCATGCGTGTAGTTCAGCACGCAGTTGATGCCGCGGTCGATCTGCGCCGAGGTGCCCGCATAATCGATATGCATCGTCTCGCCGTCGACCCGCACGCTGCACACGATCCGCGTGTGCTGCTCATCGTAGCCATCGGCCTCGATCGTGGCGTGATACGTACCGTCCGGCACCGCAAGGATGGCGCGGCGCATTGCGCGGTCGGTGCGGACCTGCAACGCCGCGGACAGGCCTTGCAGGTCGTCAAGCCCGGTGTCGCCGAGGAATTCATCGACCCCGCGCGCGCACACCTCGTTGGCGACGACCTGTGCCTGCAGATCCCCCAGCACCTGGCGCGGCACGCGAACATTGCCCAGCAGCACGTCGATCAGATCTGCGTTCCATTCTCCCGCGCGCAGCAGGCGGCTGGGCAGGATGCGAATGCCTTCCTCGAACAGCTCGCGGCAATCGGCCGACCACAGCGAACCGCCGACATCCGGCGAATGCGAGATCGAGCCGGCGAAGCCAACCAGACGGTCGCGATGGAAGATTGGCGTCACCACGGTGAAGTCCGGTAGATGCCCGGTGGCAAGCCACGGATCGTTGGTGACCACGCCATCGCCCGGCCGCCAGCTCTCCGCCGGGAATTTCTCCAGGAACACCTTCGTCGTCTTCGGCAGAATGCAGGAGAACGATGCGATGCCGCCGGTGTTCTCCGACACGCTGTCACCGTTGCGATCCATCAGCACCGTTGCGTAGTCGTTCGATTCACGCACGATGGTGGAAAACGCGGTGCGCAGCAGTCCAGTCGCCGCCTCGTCGGCGATCGAGATCAGCCGGTTCCAATAGATCTCCAACGTGATCGGGTCGAGCTCGTTCTGCACGGCGTCCGGCACGGCAACCCTCCCGGTCAATGCAGTTCGGCGCAGAAGCGCCGGATGCGCAGGCAAGCCTCGCGCAGCGTCGCATCGTCCGCTGCGAAGCTGATGCGGAAATGGCCGGGACCCAGGAACGCCGAGCCGGGCACGATGGCGACGCCATGTTCAGCGAGCAGTGCCGTCACGAAGGCGGAATCGGTGTCGATCAGGGTGCCGCCGGCGCTGGTCTTGCCCAGGCAGGCGCGCAAATCGGGAAACGCGTAGAATGCGCCGGTCGGCAGGTGGCAGCGCAACCCCGAAGCCTGGTTCAGCAGCGGAACGACCATGTCGCGCCGCCTTGCATAGGCCTGACGCATGACCTCCACGCTATCCTGCGGACCGGTCAACGCGGCCAGCGCGGCGGCCTGGCTGATGCTGCTGGTGTTGGCGGTGCTCTGGCCTTGCAGCTTGTCCATGGCAGCGATCAATGGACGTGGCGCCCCGGCGAACCCGATGCGCCAGCCGGTCATCGCATAGGCCTTGGAGCAGCCGTTCATCGTAATGGTGCGGTCGCGCAGACGCGGCTCCGCCTGCACCACGGTTGCCAGATCGAAGCCATCGTAGATCAGCTTCTCGTAGATGTCGTCGGTGAAAATCCAGACCTGCTCATGGCGCAGCAGCACCTCCGCAAGTGCAAGCAGATCCTTGCGGCTATAGGCTACGCCGGTCGGGTTGGCAGGGTTGTTCAGGATGAACCATTTTGTCCGCGGCGTGATCGCCGCTTCGAGCTGCGCCGGCGTCAGCTTGGATCCCTGCGCCGGATCGCAGTCCAGGATCACCGGGATGCCGCCCGCCAGCTTGACGATATCAGGATAGGAGACCCAGCATGGTGCCGGAATGATCGCCTCATCTCCGTCGTCGATCGTTGCCAGCAATGCGTTGAAGATGACCTGCTTGCCGCCGGTGGCGACGATCACTTCGTCGTCGCGGTAGTCGATCCCGCTGTCGCGACGGAATTTTGCGGCGACCGCCTGGCGCAGCGCGGGCGTGCCACTGGTATCGGTGTATTTCGTTGCACCCGCCTGGATCGCGGCGATCGCGGCGTCCTTGATGTGCTGCGGGGTGTCGAAATCCGGCTCCCCGGAGGAGACACGCAGGATGTCCTTGCCCTCCGCCCGCAGTTTCGCCGCTGCCATGCGAATGGCGAGCGTCGGCGAGGCGATGATCCGATCGAGACGCGCGGCGGTCAATGCCATGTCCAGCCTTCTCCGGAAACGTGTGGGGGAAGTCTGGCGCAAGCCAATGGCAGCGTCCAATGTGCCCATCGACGCGCAGTCAGTCGGTTTTGTCGATGACGTTCCCCCCTCCCCTTTGAGGGTGTCCCGCGGGCACGATGCTTCGGTACGATACTGGCACCGACCCCTCCCCCCCCCTTGGTCCGCTTCGCGGCCCAAACCCTCAAGGGGAGGGGGAGAAGATTTGCCCGCGCAGTTCAAGCCCCCAGCACCTCGATCGAAGTGGACTTGATCAGCGCCAGAACCGGGGCGCCCGGTGACAACGCCAAACGCGTGATGGCATCCGGTGTGACCCGACCCAGCAAGGCCGCGCTCGGCAAGGCAATCTCCACCAGCACCGACCGCCGCGCACCCTCGGCGGCGATCCGCCGTACTGTCCCCGGCACGATGTTATGCACGCTGATGGCGTCGGGCACTTTACCCGCCAGGATCACCTCGCGCGCCGGGATGCGGATGCGGCGCTCGGCCTGCAGTGGCGCATCCAGCAACGGCACCCAGAACGCGGCACCGCCGCCCTCCAGCCGCGTCAGTTCCCGGCCGGTATCGTGCGCGATGACGCGGCACACCAACAACGCGCCGGCATCGTCGCGCCGGGCCAGCGGCAGATCCGTGCGCGTCGCGATCTCCGAGACCGGACCACTACCCTTCACGCGCCCCGCCTCGATCAGCACGATCGAATCGGCGAGTCGATTCACCTCGTCCAGCGCATGCGTCACATAGATCACCGGCAAGTTCAGCGCCGTCTTCAGCTGCGCCAGGTAGGGCAGGATCTCGGCCTTGCGCGCGTCGTCCAGCGCGGCCAGCGGCTCGTCCATCAGCAGCAACCGCGGCTGGGCCAGCAGTGCCCGCCCGATCGCCACGCGTTGGCGCTCGCCGGCCGACAGCGTGTGCGGTCGGCGCGCGAGCAAAGCGCCGATGCCCAGAAGCTCCACCACCTCGTCGAACCGCACCGGACCCGGCGCGGCCCGGCGCATGCCGAAGCGCAGATTGGTGGCGACCGACATGTGTGGAAACAACCGCGCGTCCTGAAACACCAGTCCCACACGCCGTCGTTCCGGAGGCAGCCACACGCCGGCTTGCGTATCGGCCAACACCTGACCATCGACTGCGACACGGCACGAATCGGCTCGCAGCAGGCCCGCGACGACAGCGATGGTTGTGGTCTTGCCGCCACCCGACGGACCGAACAGCATCGTCACGCCCGCCGCCGGCACCTCGAACGCGATATCCATCTCCATCGTGGGAAACCGATGGTGCAGCGAAACTTTCAGGCTCATCGGCCCAGCGCCGTATTGATCCGCTTACCGATCCATTCCGCCAGCAGCAGTCCGATCAGCGCCAGCGTGATCGAGACCAGCGACAGCTCGGCCGCCTTCGCCTCGCCGCCCGGCACCTGCAGCGCGGCGTAGATCGCCAAGGGTAGCGTCTGAGTCTGTCCCGGAATGTTCGCGGCAAACGTGATCACGGCGCCAAATTCACCAAGGCAGGTGGCGTAGCCGACGATGCCGCCGACCAGGATGCCCGGCGAGGCCAGCGGCAATGTGACGTTGATCAACCGGTCCAATCGCCCGGCACCGAGCGTGCGCGCGGCCTGCTCCAGCCCAGGGTCCACCGTTTCCAGTGACAGGCGGACGGCGCGCATCATCACCGGAAATGTCATCACCCCGGCCGCCAGGCTGGCGCCCGCCGTGGTGAACACCAGCCGTATGCCGAACCAGTCGTACAGCATGGCACCGATCGGTCCGCGGATGCCGAAGACGATCAGCAGCAGCCAGCCGGTAACGACCGGCGGCACCACCAGCGGCAGATGCACCAGCGCGTTCAGCAGCGCGCGGCCGGGAAAGCGATAGCGGACCAGCACCCACGCTGTCAGAACCGCCAATGGCAGCCCGACGCTGACCGCGCGCGCCGCTACCTCCAGCGTCAGCCGGACCGCTTCCCACTCCTCTGGCGACAGGATCAGTCTATTCGACCTTGAAGCCGCGTTGCACGAACACCGCACGCGCCTGCGGGCCGGTAAGGAACGTCAGCAGCGCGCGTGCCTGCGGTGTATCGCCCGACTTGACCACCGCGAACGGATACGACACCGGATCGTGACTGCCGGCCGGGAAAACCCCTGCCACCATCACCCCTTTCGAAACCGCGGCATCGGTTCCGTAAACGATACCGGCGGGCGCTTCGCCGCGCTCCACCAGCAGCAGGCCGGCGCGCACGTCCTCAGCCCGTGCCAGGTGCGGCGCGACACTGTCCCACAGGCCAAGCTTTTTCAGCGCCTGCTCGGCGTAGATGCCCGCAGGCACGTTCGTCGGATCGCCGACCGCCAGCCGGCCGTTCGGGCCGAGCAGCTTCAGCAGGTCGAAACCCGGGCCGATCGTCACGTGCTGCGGCTTGTCGGCGGGCATCACCAGGACAAGATCGTTGCCCAGCAGATCTTTGCGCGTGTCCGCAACGATCAGGTTCTTCTGCGCCAGGTAGTCCATCCATTTCTCATCGGCCGAGGCGAACACGTTGACCGGTGCGCCCTGCTCGATCTGCCGCGCCAGGGTCGAGCTCGAGGCGAACGACATGCGCAGCGGTGGATGGCCTGCTGTCGCCCACAGTGCCGACACATCCTTCATCGCATCGGTCAGGCTGGCCGCGGCAAACACCGTCAGCTCCTGCGCGCGGGCCGCCAACGGTACGAGCAACACAAGCGCAAACAGCAGGAAACGCATGGGTCTAACCTCTCTAAGGTTGCATTGAATGAACGCCGGCGAGCACGGTGTCGAGCTGCGTCGGTGTCAGCGCGCGACCGTAGACCGCCGCATTGACCAGCGCCGCGAGGACCACTGGGTCGCGGCCGCTTAGCCAGGCGAGACCAAGCAGCCGGTTGATCGAGGGCGGCTCCTCCAGCCACCCGAACGGCAGGCTCGGTGCCACCAGGGCATGCCCCTCGCGCACCGCGCGGACCGCTCGCCATGCGTCGTCATGCATGACGCCGTCCCGCATGGCGGGGTCGGAGAAAATCACGATATCGGGATCGAGCGCGTGGATCGCCTCGATGTTGGACGAACGGAACGGGCCGCTCCCGTCCGGCGCGAGCACCTGCCAGCCGAGGCGGGTGAACACCTCCGTCACATCGGTGCCCGGCGCCGCAACGGTCAGCCCGTCGGCGCCACGCGCATATACGACGCGCTTGTGGGTGTTCGGCGTCACCGGCAGGGCCAGCAACGCTTCGGCGAAAGTTGCCAGCGTCTCGGCTCGGCCCTCTCTATGCAGGATGTCCCCCAGCACCCGAACAACGTGCGGCGTCTCTGCCAAAGACCCATCCAGCAGAATCGTCGGAATCCCCGTCCGCTGCTGGGTCGTTTTCGCAAGATCGGCATAACGCGGCGACACCGTTCCGTAGTCGATGGTAAGGTCCGGCTGCAGCGCCTGGATCTTCTCGGTCACGTCGTCGCGCCCGGTCAAGCGGGGGATTTGCGGCAACTTCGCAACGGCCGGGGCCAGCAACGCACGCGTGTTGTCGGGCGCGGGCGATGGCCAGCCCAGCATCAGATCGGGTGCGATGGCGGCCAGCAGCACCGCGGCCGGCGGGCCGGCGGGCAGCACGCGCGTCACATGGTCCGGCACCTGCACGATACGGCCGGCCGCATCGGTGACTTCGCCCGCCAGCGCGGCGGCGGACCACAACAGCGACAGAACCAGAACAACGCGACAGAACATACTGAACCTTCCTCTTCGGCACGGTATATCTCGCCAGATACAGCGGCAACAAGCGGCTAGGGCAAATGCGCGATGAGTCACATGGCGCATGGAGTGTCGCTGCCCCCATTCGACGCCTGGTATGGGTGGCGCTTGGGTCGGGGGGCCGCTGCGACACGAGCGCTCCCGGCGGCGTGTCACGGCGGCCCAGGCGTCGGGCGCCACATGGATCATTGATCACAAGCCGCTGACCGTGTTTGATTATACCGCCATGGCAAAGCGGACTCCAACTCCGTCGGACTCGACCCATGCCAGCGATCGGCTGAGCATCCGGCTCGATCTTGCATCCGGTGCCCGGATCGGCCCGGGCAAGATCGCGGTGCTGGAGGAAATCGGCCGATCGGGCTCGATCTCCGCCGCCGGGCGCGTGCTGCGCATGTCCTACCGGCGCACCTGGGAACTGGTCGAGGACCTCAATCGCAGCCTGGGCACCCCGGTCGTGGAGACTGCGGCCGGCGGCAGCGGCGGCGGTGGCGCCGTGTTGACGCAGGCCGGCAAGGTGATCATTGAACGGTATCGTGCGATCCAGATGGATACAGCGCTGGCTGCCCGCAAACATCTGCTCGCGCTCAACCGTGCCTGCTCCAACAAGTAGCAGCTACGCCGCAAAGGAGACCGCCGCATGAAACTCTCCGCCCGCAACCAGATCGCCGGGACCATCAAGACCGTGAAGCCCGGCGCCACGACGACGCATGTGACGATTGAGGTGTCGCCGACGGTGACGATCACCGCTTCGATCACCAACGAGGCTGCCGAGGAGCTCGAGCTGAAGCCCGGCATGCACGCCTTCGCGGTGATCAAAGCCTCCGACGTGATGGTCGGCGTCTGACCGGTCGCCGACCGATCAGGTGGGGGCGCCCGCGCGGCCGGTCATCTCCGGCTGCCGCAACGCGGCGAGCAGCGAGGTGGCGCTGGCGGCGCGCAGCGGAATGAATCGCTTGCCCGCCTGACGGCACAGCAGCTTCACCGTGTGCGCGGCGTCATGGCTGATGCAGTCGACCGGGAATAGCACGAGATCGGCCCGGCTGGTCAGCCCCGGCAGCAGGTTCGGATGGTTTTCGATGCCACCATCATGGTGCAGGAAGGTCGCGCCACATCGTTCCGCGACCGCACGCAGATACGCAACCTGATGCGGACGGCCGCCGACATAGAGCAGCACGACACCGTCCAGGCGTGGGTCGTCCCATCGTGTGCGATCTGGGCGCGGCCCATCCACGCGCGGCTCCGACCGCGGGTCGCACTGCAGCGCGGCGCAGGTCGCGACGAGAGATGTCTCGATCCCATCAAGTTCCGCGCGCAGGGTCGCACAAATCCGTTCCGCCCGCAGGCGACCTGTATCCCGGCGTGCCGCTTTACACGTTCTTGGATCCCACCAACATCAACAGCGCGAACCAGCTCGTCGTCCTGCAAGCCACCGACGGGTTGGAGGTCGTTGTGGCGCTCGCCGGGCGCGACCCGGCGTTTGGCGGCAGCCTCAACGATCTGCTGCCCTATGCCGACACTGGTGGCAATTTCCGTCCGATGGCGTGGCGCGAGCGATCTTTCCCACCGACTCCGCCCACGGCCGCTGGGTATCAAATCTTGACGCCGCGCACATGATGGAAGTTCCGGAACCGGGCTCGCTGACACTTCTGACGATTGCGTTGATCGCCATTGCCACCGTGCGGAGCCGTACGTTGCGGCGCGCGCGATCTTCTTCAATCATGGCCGGTGCTGCTGCGCCGGGTCGCGGCTTTATGCCCACAAGTCGATCTATGATCGCGTCGTTTCCGGCGTGACGGATATCGCCGGCAAGATCAAGGTTGGACCGGGTCTCGATCCCACCACCGAGATGGGGCCGCTGGTGTCCGATGAGCAATTCGCGCGTGCCACCGGTTATATCGAGGACGGTCGCAAGGCGGGTGCGAAAATCGGCGTCGGTGGCGAGAAAGTCGGCAACCGGGGCTATTTCGTTGCGCCGACGGTGCTGGAAAACACCACGCCGGACATGAAGGTCATCCGCGAGGAGATCTTCGGACCGGTCGTCTGTGCAACGCCCTTTGACGACGGCGGTCTGGATCGGATCGCCAAACAGGCCACCGACACGATCTACGGACTGGCGGCCAGCGTGTGGACGCGCAACGGTGGCACCGCCCACAAGCTCGCCAGCCGCATTCGATCCGGCACCGTATGGATCAACTGCCACAACGTGTTCGATGCCTCACTGCCATTCGGTGACTATAAGCAATCCGGCTGGGGACGCGAGATGGGCGAGGAAGTGTTCCACAACTACACGGAGATCAAGGCGGTCACCGCCGCATTGTAGGCATGCGCAATCGTGCACCTGTCAGGGGTGGGCGGTGATCCGTCGTCCACCCCGGCTGGACGTGACACAGCCTTCCCTGCCACGGTCACACGATGAAGGACGAACCACCCGAAGCCGAGACCGACCTGCGTCCGCGCGAGGTGGCGGTCGCGTTGCCGCCGCAAACCGATGCCGGTGTTTATTTCATCGGCACCATCCACACGCCGTGGCACACGCGCGGCGAGTGTCCCAAACGCGGCAGCCCGGACGGGCCGATCTGTTCGATCGTGGTTGCTGAGCGCTGGCAGGTGGCGCTCACCGATCTTGCCGATCACCGGCGCATCCAGGTGCTGTATTGGATGCATCGCGCGCGCCGCGATCTTGTGCTGCAGACGCCGTTCCGCACCGGCAAGACCACCGGCAGTTTTGCCCTGCGTTCACCAGTACGGCCGAACCCGATCGCTTCCTCGGTCGTCGACCTGGTAGCGATCGAGGGCACGACATTGCAAGTGCGTGGCCTCGATTGTCTGGATGGCACGCCGCTCATCGATCTGAAGCCGGATCGTGCGACCGCGAGCTCGTAGCCGGCGCCGTCAGTCTCCAGGCCGCCAGGGCACGGTTAGGCGCCGATGTATACTCATCAGCTCCGATCAAGCGAGTCCGATGCAAGAAATGCGGCGAACTGCTCGCCGTAGTCCGGATGCCAGCGCGAGAGGGCCGGGCGGTTGCGAATGATATCCTCGGCCGCCCACAGAATGCGCCGATTATCGATCTCCCGTGTCACGTCGTTGTCGGGACAGATGATGTAGAAGTCGCCGGAAGCCATGCCGGCGAGCATGGCGTCGATGACCTGCTCGGGCGTCCACGCGTCGGCGGGCTTGGTGGTCGCATTCCTCCTGGTCATGCCTGTAACGGTCGATCCCGGCACCAACAGGTGCGCGCTGACCTGGCATCCGACGACATTGCGCAACGCATGTGCAAGTCCCTCGATGAGAACCTTCACGCCGGCCTTCGATACATTGTACGCGGTATCACCCGGCGGGTTGGTGATTCCCTGTTTTGACCCCGTGTTGACGATGGCACAGTGGGTGCCTTGATCGATCATCGGTTGCGTGAAGGTCTGCAAGCCATTGATCACACCCCAGAGATTGACCTCCAGCACACGTCGCCAGCGATCGGGGTGATCCCAGGGGCCGCCGCCTGGCGCGGTGCCGGCATTATTCATGAGCACCGCAACTTCACCGAATGCGCCGTAGGCCGCGTCCCTGAGACGCTGCATGGCGTCCGGGTCGCTGACATCGGTCGCTACTGCCAGCACGTCAGCTGCACCACGCTTTGCGACGGCTGCAACTGCCGCGGTGGCCTTCTCCAGGGCACTTGCGCCGAGGTCGGCGAGACAGACCCGCATCCCCATGCCGGCGAAATGCTGAGCGGCCGCCAGGCCAATCCCGCTCGCCGCGCCCGTTATCACGGCAACCCGCCCTTCAGCGAATGCGGGATGTTGGCTCATGTTCGTCTTCTCCTTTTCGATGGCCTGTTGGCGCGCGCACTCACCTCGTTGCGCACAGGCCCGATTTCAAGCACAACGTCCGCGAGGCGCTGCGGTGCATCACGCCTTGTCCTAACGCACGGGGCTCAGGAATCATCATTCGCTCGGCATCGTCAGATTCTCGACGTGCCGCACGGTGCATGGTTGACTGTCCACCCAGGCGCCATCGATCAGCATGCGTGCCTGGCGCAATGCGACGGTGGTTGCGGGACGCATTTGTTCTGTTATCGACATGGGGCGCAGTCTCCGCGGGGCGTCGATTGACGCCGTGTTGTCTGCTATGTTCAATCGGATATAGCGACGGACCGAAAGAGGGCCCAGATGGCACGGGTGTTCAATTGGCTGATTGGCGTCTTGTTTGGCGCGGCTGCGATGTTGCTGTCCCATGCAGGCGCCGCACAACCACTTCGCATCTTCGCCGCCGGCAGCCTGACCGCGGCCTTCACCGAGATGGCGCAGGCATTCCCGGCACCGCTTGGCAGCGTAGCAGCGCCCGTCTTCGGCCCGTCCGGTCTGCTTCGCCAGCGGATCGAGCATGGCGAGCTCGCCGACATCCTGGCCTCGGCGGACATGGCGCAGCCACGTGCCCTTGCGCGCGAGCAGGCCGGGCGGCTGGTGGTGATGTTCACCCGGAATCGACTGTGCGCCCTGGGTCGCAGCAGCGTCGGGATGACGCAGGACAATCTGCTCGACCGGTTGCTGAACCCAGCGGTGCGATTGGCGACCTCGACCCCGGGCGCCGATCCCGGCGGGGACTATGCCTGGGCTGTGTTCGCGCGCGCCGAGGTCGTGCATCCCGGCGCGAGGGCGATCCTGGAGGCCAAGGCGATGAAGCTGGTCGGCGGGCCGAACACGCCCCCCCCCTCGTTCCAGGCCATGGCGCCGTCCAGGGCGTGTTCCTGGCCGATCATGCAGACGTCATGCTCGGCTATTGCAGCGGGTCCGGCCCGGTGATGCACGAGATCCCGGACCTACAAATGTTGCGTTACCGCCGGCCCTGACCGTCGGGCCGGCCTATGGCCTGGTCGTTCTGTCGGATCATCTGCTGGCCGCCCGTTTCGCGCTCTTCGTCATGTCGGAACAGGGACAGATTATCTTGCAGCATCATGGCTTTGACCCGATCGGTCTCGCTGGAAACTGATCCCGCCATCCGCCCGATAGCCGTTCCGGTATCGATGGACCGGCTGGATTCAATGGACCGGCTTGCCGGAAATCGGATGCGCTTGACCGTACATTGCGATCGTCGCCATCGCCTCGACTTGAAACGGTTTGGCGGTGAACGAAACCGCCATCCCCTGAGGCGTCCGCAGCGTCAACACCAGGTCCTGGCCGTTCTCCCCCAGCGCCATGGTCCAGGTATCCAGTGAATGCACAGTGCCGGCCTCGATCTGTTGCGGCATGGCCGTCAGCACGGTGTTCAGACACGCTGTCGGTAATGACAACGAAACGCTCTGTCCCGCCTGGTCGCGCAATCGCAGCACCAGCCGCGTGCGGTCGGCCGACAGCCGCACGTCCAGCAGCTCGGTAGCATCGATCCTGACCCGTTCGGTCAAACGCGTCATCCTTCCGTGCCGCAGCGCACCTTTTCGACGGCGGCCCCAAGCCGAGGGGCTCGCGGCACTGCATGAATGGCGTCGCCATGGGCTTCAAACCCGCCAGCGCCTGGCGCCGGAAAACCGACAGCGAGCTTGTTCATGCTGGCCTATCTCGGCGGCGCCCTGACCACCGTGAGCCCCTGCATCCTGCCGGTGCTGCGCTTCGTGTTCGCGCGCGGATCGGCCATTCGTCACCAGTGGGCTGCCCCTTGCTCGCCGGCACGGCCATAGTGCAGATAGCGTTGCCGACGACCGCGGGGATGTCACTGAGCATCAGCCGTATCGGCTCGTGCGGCAGACCGGCACAATCGCCGACAAGACGTTCGAAATTCGCTTCCTCGACCCTGGCGTGCAGGTCTATGTATTTACCTTCGGCTGACATGAAAGTTTGCCAATGTCCCAATCGTGCAAAAGCCCGATCGTGAGGCACAGTCTCAGGACAGCCCGCCTTACCTTGTCCGTCATTGCGTTGCTAGTGCTGGCGGTTATCGGGCTGAGTGTCCTCCCGTCAATCGCGGGGGACATACGCGCAATCCCGGCGCCCGTGATTGACGAGCCGTCCGGCCAGGCGACATCCGAGGTCGCCGTGCTCGCTGGCGGATGCTTCTGGGGCGTGCAGGGCGTCTTCCAGCATGTCGAGGGCGTCACCGACGCCGTCTCCGGCTACGCCGGCGGTGACAAGGCGACGGCGGAGTACGAGACCGTCAGCACCGGATCCACCGGGCACGCGGAATCGGTCCGGGTCACGTACGATCCAAGAAAGATCAGCTATGGCCGGCTGCTGCAGATCTATTTCTCCGTCGCCCATGATCCGACGGAGCTTAATCGGCAGGGGCCGGACACCGGCACACAATATCGTTCCGCGATCTTCCCGACGAATGCAGAGCAGGCCCGGATTGCCAAGGCATACATCGCGCAGCTTGAGCAGGCGCATGCGTTTAATGCCGCGATCGTCACGCGTATCGAGCCTGATCGGACGTTCTATCCGGCAGAATCGTATCACCAGGATTACCTAACGCGGAACCCGACCAATCCTTATATCGTCTATAATGACCTGCCGAAGGTCGCGGCCCTGAAGCACCAATATCCGGAGCTCTATCGCGCCGACCCAGTGCGTGTCGCGACAGCAGGATTATCGAACTGACCGATGCCGCAGCACCGGCCGCGACGCGGCGTCGGGTCAGCGCACCGCGCGTATCCTTAATACTCTCTCGGGCGCAGGTTCGAATGCCTCCCGTTATGACCGCTTTATCACCAGTGGTCCTGGCGCCTGGCAGGTCGGCATTATCTCCATCCGGTTGACGTTCATATGCGATGGCAGGTTCACCACCCAGAACGCCGCCTCGGCGATATCGTCAGCCGTCAACGGCACCGTGCCGGCATACACCGCACGGGCGCGGGTCGTGTCTCCACCGAACCGGTTCACGCTGAATTCAGTGCCGCCGACAAGGCCCGGCTCAAGGTCCGTCACCCGCACCGACAGGCCCACGACGTCAGCGCGCAGATTGAGGCTGAACTGGGTGACGCAGGCCTTTGACGCGCCATACACGTGGCCGCCGGGATACGGATAAATCGCAGCGGTGCTGCTGATATTGACGATATGGCCGCGGTTGCGTGCCACCATGCCCGGCAGCAGTGCATGGGTCATGTGCATCATGCCGGACACATTCACCGCGACCATCTGGTCCCAGTCGGCGAGGCGCGCCTTGTGGGCCGGGTCAAGCCCCAACGCGAGGCCGGCGTTGTTGATCAGCACATCCACATCGCGCCATTCCGGCGGCAGGGAATCGGGCAGTGCCGCAACCGCCGCCTCATCGGTCACGTCCAGCGCCAATGGCAGCACGGCCGCGCCGAGTTCGGCATGCAGGGCTTGCAGCCGGTCGGTCCGCCTTGCCGCCGCGATGACACGATGCCCATCGCGGACGAAACGGCGCGCCATCGCGGCGCCGAAACCGGCCGTGGCGCCGGTCACCAGAATTGTCAAAGCCATCGGAGTTTATCCCTTCTTCAATCCAGCAGCGCGGAGGTCCCGCCATCACGATCGTGTTCATCATTCAACGCGACTGTCGTCAACTGGATCATTGGGGCATCCCCTTGCATTATCCCCATTTTGTGCTTCATCGAGTGCATGATGAAAAGCAGCCCGACATGACGCAGAAAGCCTATCCGGTCACACGCACTGACACTGAGTGGCGCCGCTTGCTGACGCAAGAGCAGTACGACGTGATGCGAGCGCACGGCACCGAGGCACCGGGGAGTTGCGCCTTGCTGACGGAGAGACGACCGGGCCGGTTTTCCTGCGCCGGCTGCCGCCAACCGCTGTTCGAGGCAAGACTGAAATTCGAAAGTGGGACCGGTTGGCCCAGCTTCAACGATCCGATCCCAGGTGCTGTTGAAACGACCGTCGATCGCAGCCACGGCATGATCCGCACCGAGGTTCATTGCGCGACCTGCGCCAGCCATCTCGGCCACGTCTTCGAGGATGGCCCGCCGCCGACGCATCTGCGCTATTGCATCAACGGCATCGCAATGAACTTCGCGCCCGACTGAGCAACGTCCGCAGGAGCCTGGTTCAACCAGGCCCACCCCAGGCATCCGCTGCCTATGCTGCCTCGTAGCCGATGATCGCCTTGATCTCGGTGAAATCGTCCAGCGCCCACTTGCCGTATTCCCGCCCGTTGCCCGACTGCTTGTAGCCGCCGAATGGCGCCGCGGTATCGCCGGCCGGATAGTTCATGAACACATTGCCGGCACGCAGCTCCGCCGCCACCCGACGCGCATGCCCGACATCGGCCGATTGCACATAGGCCGCCAGGCCATATAGCGTGTCATTGGCCAGACGGATCGCCTCCGCCTCGTCGCGATACGGCAGGATGGACAGCACCGGGCCAAAAATCTCCTCGCGCGCGATCGTCATGTCGTTTCGCACGCCGGCAAACACGGTCGGGCGAACGAAATACCCGCGGTTGAGGTTCTCGGGGCGGCCCGGGCCACCGGTGACAAGCTCCGCGCCCTCATCGATGCCGGCCTGGATCAGGCGTTGGATCTTGTTGAACTGCATCTCGCTGACCACCGGCCCGAGATTGGTCCGCGCATCGCGGACATCGCCGACCACGATGCGTTCGGCGGCCGTCTTGGCGATCGCCTTCGCCTCCTCGTGCCGGTCGAGCGGGACGAACATCCGCGTCGGCGCGTTGCAGGACTGACCGCTGTTGCCCATCATCCCGACGACGCCCTTGGTGACCGCGGTCTGGAAATCCACATCCGGCAGCAGGATGTTGGCGGACTTGCCGCCGAGTTCCTGCGCAACTCGTTTCACCGTCGGCGCCGCGGCCTGCGCCACCAGAATGCCGGCGCGCGTCGAGCCGGTGAACGACATCATGTCGATACCGGGATGAGCCGACATCGCCGCGCCGACGACGGCGCCCTCGCCCTGCACCATGTTGTAGACGCCGGCCGGCACGCCCGCCGCGTGCATCACTTCCGACCAGATGATGGCGTTCAGCGGCGCGATTTCGGAGGGTTTCAGGACCATCGTGCAGCCGGCTGCGATGCCCGGCGCGACCTTGCAAACGATCTGATTGATCGGCCAGTTCCACGGCGTGATCAGGCCGACCACGCCGATCGGCTCGCGCGCAATCAGCGTCGTGCCCTGGACTTCCTCGAATCGATACTCTTCCAGCACCTCGATCATCCGCATGAGATGGCCGGTTCCAGTCGCCGACTGGCGCTCGAGCGCGAATTTCAGCGGCGCACCCATTTCGCGCGAGAGTGCCTCGGCGATATCCTGACGCCGCTTGTTGTATTCGGACAGGATCGCGCGCAGCAGGTCCAACCGGTCCCTGCGCGAGGTGCGCGCGAACGCGGGAAACGCCGCCCTCGCCGCGGCGACGGCGCGGTCCACGTCCTTCGGGCCACCGACTGCGACCTGGGTGAACGCCTCCTCGGTGGAGGGGTCGATGACGTCGAGCAGGACGGGTTCCAGCGGATCCACCCAGGTCCCGTTCACATAATGCTGCCGTTCATGTTCCATTCTGTCAGCCTCCAAATGATCGTCGGACATCGAGCGCCCGCCATCGGGTTTCGCGGCGGGGCGCGTTATATACCGTAGGACATATCGTGCGGAAACGCCACCCCGATCAGCCCCGCCCCGTCAGCCGCGCTACGCCCGCAAGTGTAACACGTGCTTGACCTCGGTGCCGCATTGCAATCACTCGATGCCGGCTTCGTGCCAGACGCTGCTGTCCTTCAAGCCCGCCGCACGGCCATCGCCAACGCCACCTGCCCCAACAATGCCGAGCCCAGCAGCACGGTCGCCACCGGAAACACCGTGCCGGGCCGCCAGGTCTCCACCACCACGGTGCACAACACGCCGTAGCCCATCTGCATGAACCCGTACATGCCGGACGCCGCGCCGATCGCCAGAGGATTGACACTGACCGCGCCGGCGATCGCGAACGGGCTCGCCATGCCCGCCCCCACCATGAACAGTGCCACCGGCGCAATCACCGTCGCCACGCTCACCCGCCCGGTCAGGTCCGCCAGCATGAATGCGGCCGCGGCGGCGATCGCCAAACCGTTGGCAATGCGCAATGCCGTGCGTGGCCGCACCCGGCCGGCCATCCGATTGGCGCTGAACCCGCCGAGCGCCACGCCGCCCATCAGCAACAGATAATATAGCCCGATCTCCTGCGTCGGCCGATGCAGCAGATTGGCGAAGATGAACGGCGAGGCCGACATGAACGCGTAGAACGAGGTGGTCGTGCACGACCCGCCGATCGCGTAGCCAAGAAACGCACGCGAGCGCAGCAGCCGCACCGAGCCATGCAGTATGGTGCGAAAGCCGCGCCCCTCGTCGCGCCGGTCCAGCGTCTCCGGCAGCCGCAGCAGGATCATCCCGAACGCCAGCGCGCCCAGCACCGCGAGCAATGCGAAGGCCGCCCGCCAGCCGAGATAGGCCGTGGCGTAGCCGCCGATCACCGGTGCGATTGCGGGTGCCATCGACATCACCAGGGTCAGCAATGCGAGTTGCGCCGCGGCCCGGTCGGCTGTCGCCTGGTCACGCACGATCGCGCGGCCCAGCACCAGCCCGCCGCAGGCGCCCATCGATTGCAACACGCGCGCCCCGATCAGCACGCCGGCGCTTGGCGCGACCGCGGTCACCGCACCGGCCAGGGTGAACAGCGCCAAGCCGCCCAGCAGCACCGGGCGGCGGCCGAACCGATCCGACAATGGTCCATACGCCAATTGTCCGATCGCCAGGCCGATCAGATAGAGCGTGATGGTGAGCTGGATCGTTGCGGCCGACACATGCAATCCCGCGGCGGTCGCCGGCAGTGCCGGAATGATCATATGCATCCCAAGCGTCCCACTTGCTGTCACCATGGCGAGCAGCAGAAACGGCGCAGGCTGGCCGCGGCGCAGGAGCGGATGATGGACCCAGTGCATAGGTCTCATGCTGCACTGCAAAAGACGGTCGGGGAACCCACCCTCACGTCATGGCCGGACTTGATCCGGCCATCCGTTGCGGCACCGGCCATGAGTGGTTGGTCGGGTCAAGCCAGGCCATGGCGGTATAAAACGATAGCGGTTGAACTCTCGTCAGCGCGCGACGCCAATTACCCGAACCGCTCCAGCCGATAGTGCGGATCGACCGTCTCGCGTCCCATCACCGCTTCCGCGGTGATCCGTCCGATCACCGGCCCCAGCGTAAATCCATTCGCGGCCACAGCATTGAAGAACCCCGGTAGCCCCGGTGCCTCGCCCAGGATCGGCGCGCGGTCGATTGCCGAATTTATCCCCGTCCAGCAACGAATGAACGACAGCCCGTGCAGTACCGGCAGTACCTGGGCGCAGACCGACAGATTGCCCTCGATGCTTCGCCGTAACGCCTGGGTCCGCCCCGTCCCCGGATCGAAGCTGCCGAACCAGCCCCCGCCGATCAGGAACCCGCCGCTCGCCTGCTGCTTCAGCGACAGATGCCGGTTGGCCAGCGCGATCAGGTGCTTCGTCATCGGCGGTGCCGGTTCAGTCACGATCACCTGCTGCACCGTTCCGGTCACCGGCAGATCGAGGCCCACCATGTGCCCGATCCTTGCCGACCACGGTCCGGTCGCGTTCACGACACGCCCCGCAACCACCTCGCCGCGCGTCGTGCCGACCCGCCACCCCGCGCCGTCGCGCGCCACCGAGGTCACCTCCGCGCCCGTCAGCAGTCGCGCGCCATGCTGCAACGCCAACCGGCGCACCGCCAGCGTGCCGCGCAGCGGATCGCCATAACCCTCGGCCGGAACGAAATCCGCGCCCACCAGCCTCTCGGACAGCGCCGGCGCCAGGTCGCGCAGCTCGTTGGCGCCCAGCACATGGCTTTCGGTGCCCCAGCGCCGTTCCATCGCTGATTTGCGTCGCAGCCAGGCCAGTTCTGCCTCGTTCGCCGCCAGCATCAATCCGCCTTCGGTCCGGATTCCCAGCGATTCACCGGCCTCTGCCGCGATCTCCTTCCACAGCGCGATGGAACGCGGCGCCAGCGGTAAGGTGTACGCCGCCGAGCCGCCATCCTCCGGCGTGTCGTCATCGAAATCATAGGACAGCAGTTGCGCGTGCAGGCTACCGGCGTTCGCTGTGCTGGCGGCCATGCCGGCCTCGTCACGATCGACCACCAGCACGTCGGCGCCTTCCTTGGCCAGCCAATAGGCGGTGCACATTCCGGCCAGCCCGCCGCCCAGTACCACGATGTCGGCACGCCGTGTTTCCAGCGGCATCGTCGGCAAGGGATGCAGATGTGCGGGACCTTCCGGCGCGGTCAGCAGTGGCGCCTCGAACTCCTCGGCGGGGAACATCAGCGGAGCGGCGGGCACCGGGCGCACCGGGGCACGCGGCGCGGCAAAGGCCCAATCATCCACCAATTTGGCATCCACCGGTCTGGCATCGACCCGATTGGCATCCACCGGGCGGGCGTCCACGGGTCCGGCGTCCATCGCTCCGCCACCCAGCAGCCCGGGCGCCAGCCGCGCTACCGTCGCGGCACAGAAACGACCCTGGCAGCGTCCCATGCCGGCCCGCGTCGCCTTCTTCAGCGCCGCGACCGAGCCGAGGCCACCGGCGATCTCCTGGCGCAGCCGGCCCGCGGTGACCTCCTCGCAGCGGCAGACGATGGTTGCATCGGTAACCTCCGCGGCATCGAACGCAGGGGGCGCGAACACCCGCCACAGCGCGTCTTGAAACGCCACTGCCCGCGCCAGCGCAGCCCTCGCCACTGGATCTTCTGGCGCCGACAATCCCAAATCCCGCGCCGCCGCCAGTCCGGCCAGGCGCCCGCGCGCCAGCGCCACGCGCGCCCCGCCGAGCCGTGCCCCGTCACCCACCGCGAACACGCCGGCGACCGCGGTGCGGCCGTCGTCATCCGCCTCGGTCGCAAGATGGCCGATGCCGACATCGACGAATCGATGCGGCACCCCCAACGCGCGGGCCAGCCCGACCTCCGGCTGGAAGCCCAGGTTCAGCGCGACGGTATCCGCCGCGATCGTCCGTCCGTTTGACAAGCGGATCGATGTCACGCGTGCCTCGCCCTCCAGCGCAAGCGCGCGCGTCCCCCACAGCACGGGCACGCCGGCGCGCCGCAGCCGCGCCAGCATGCCAATCCCCTCCCACGCCAGATCGGGCGCGGCCCACGTCATCCGCGCGGCATCGTGTAATGCCGCCAGACCGGGGAACGGCGCGGCCTCGACCACCGCCACCGGCTTCACCCCGCACGCCAGCAGTTCGCAGGCAAGCTGCAGGTTCAGCGGGCCGTTGCCGGCAATCACGACATGTTCGCCCGGGCTGACTCGTTGCGCCCGCACCAGCGTTTGCAACGCACCGGTGGTCATCACGCCCGGCAAGGTCCAGCCCGGAATCGGCACCGGGCGCTCATGCGCGCCGGGCGCCAGCACCAGCCGCCGGGGGTGGAACGTTACGGCGCGATTGCGGATCAATACGCCGATCTCGTCCGGCGCGAAACCGGCCCAGGCGATCGCGTCATGCTCAATCGTCACGCCGGCCTTGCGGGCGCGCGCGGCCAGATCGCGGCCCAGGCGGAACTGCTTGTCCGGCGCCGCATCTTCGTGACTGTCGGCTAACGGTTTGGCGTATTGCCCGCCGGTCGCCGCCCGCTCGTCCAGCAGCACCACCGCGGCGCCCGCTTCGGCCGCGGCGATCGCCGCCGACAGCCCGGCCGGGCCGCCGCCCACCACCAGCACGTCGCAGGCTCGTTCCGCCGCCGCCGGCTCCGTGGACCTCGCGGCCAGCGGCGCGGGAGTCTCCGGCATCGCGCTGCTCACCTGCATCGCCTCGGACACCTTAGTCAGGCAGGCGCGCTGGCCGATCCGCCCGTCGATCGTCACCACACAGTCGAAGCACGCGCCCATGCCGCAATGCAGCCCGCGTGGCGCCCCGCCCGGTGTGCGGCGAAAGGCAACGATTCCGGCGGCGGACAACGCGGCCGCAACGGTCTCGCCCGCCAGGGCTGGGATGACCTGTCCGTCGAACCGGATGCTGATCGCCGCCCCGGTCGGGCGGATCGTCTTATGGTTCAGTCGCATGTTGCTGTTGCGTCGCCGTGCTGCCGGGCACCATGCTGCCCCGGCGCACCGAACACGACCAGAGGGGCGCACGACCAGAGGGAGCCAGCAATGCCCGACTTCGACCTGATCATCCGCGGTGGCACCGTCGTCACCGCCGCCGACACGTTCCGCGCCGACGTCGGCATCCGCGGAGGAAAAGTCGCCGTACTGGCTGACACCCTGTCGGACGGCCCGGTGCTGGACGCTGGCGGTCTGCTGGTGCTGCCGGGCGGCGTCGACAGCCATTGCCATATCGAACAGTTGCGCGCCGGCGGCGGCGCGGACGAGGAAAGCTTCGTCACCGGCAGCACCTCATGCCTTGCCGGCGGCACCACCTCGGTCATCACGTTCTCCGCGCAGCACAAGGGCCATCCGATCCGCGATACGCTGCCGGAATATCGCCGCCGCGCGGCACAGGCGATGGTGGACTACAGCTTCCATCAGATCATCACCGATCCCACCGATGAAGTCGTGCGCAACGAAATTCCCGAGATCGTCGCCTCCGGCATCCGCAGCCTGAAGGTGTTCCTGACCTACGAACCTTCGCATCTGGATGACCGCCAATTCCTGCGTGTGCTAGCCGCGGCGCGGCGCACCGGCGCGCTGGTAACGGTGCATTGCGAGAACTACGACGCGATCGGCTGGCGCACCGAGGCGCTGATGGAAGCCGGCCGTACCGCGCCGAAATACCACGCCTGGTCGCGCCCGCCGGTGATCGAGCGCGAGGCCACCTATCGCGCCATTGCGCTCGCGGAACTGGTCGACCAGCCGATCCAGGTGTTCCACGTCTCATGCTCGGAAGTTGCGGCCGAGATCGCGCGAGCGCAGGCGCGCGGTCTGAAGGTCTGGGCCGAAACCTGCCCGCAATATTTCGTGCTGGAAGCTGCCGACATGGACCGGCCGGGCTTCGAGGGCGCCAAGTTCATCTGCAGTCCCAGCCCGCGCGACTCGGCCAGCCGCGCGGCGTTGTGGGGTGACATCCATCGCGGCACGATCGACATCGTTTCGTCCGATCACAGCGGATCGAGCTACGAGGGGGAGGGGAAGGGCAAGCGCGCGCGGGGCGGCAACGCGCCGTTTCCGATGATCCCGAACGGCGTGCCGGGGCTGGGCTCGCGACTGCCGATCATGTTCAGTGAGGGCGTCGCGCAGGGCCGGATCGATGTCAATACGTTCGTGCGGCTGGTGGCGAGCAACCCGGCAAAGCTGTTCGGGCTGTATCCACAGAAGGGCACCATCGCGCCGGGGTCGGACGCCGATATCGTGCTGTGGGATCCGACCAGGCAGGTGACCGTCACCAATGCGCTGTTGCAGCACGTGATCGACTACACGCCGTATGAGGGGATGCAGGTGACCGGCTGGCCGGTGGCGACGGTGAAGGGCGGCCGCGTGGCGATGCGTGACGGAAAAGTTCAGGCGGAGCCTGGGACCGGCAAGTTCCTCGCGCGCGCGCCGTACGACCTGATCAAACGGCGGGGCGTGCTGCCGGATGGGTTCGACGCGGCGCAGTTCGCGTAGCGCGCCGGTATCGGTCTGCCCACCTCCTCGCCCAACCAACCGAATGCCCGTGCGCGCGATCGCGCGCACGTCCGCATGGCACCGGCCCGCCTGCGGACCGCCCGCCGTTGCGAGGCGCTGCAAGCTGCCGCACAGTCAAGCGAGCGCAGGCAAGGATTGTCCGCGAAGAATTGGCTGCAACGGATTCGCCGCGAAGGATTGGCCGCATGCTCGACAACCCGCCGCTGCTCACCATCCACCGCAATTTCCGGCGCCCCGACCCGGCGCTGGTGGCGCGGTTCCTCGGCGCGCAGACCTCGCACCTGGTGGACGCGATGGATGGTCGCGGCGCGCTGGACTGGCGGATCAAGCCGCTCGATCCGATGGCCGCAACGTTCGCCGGTCCGGCGTTGACCGCCTTCGCCTATCCGGCCGACATCCTGGCGCTGTTCGGCGCGTTGCAGGAGGCACAGCCAGGTGACGTGATCGTCATGGCGCATGACGGCTTCACCCGTACCGCGATCATCGGCGATCTTGCCGCCGGCATGCTGCGCAACAAGGGCGTCGCCGCCTTTGTCACCGACGGCCTCGCGCGCGATCGTGCCGGCATCGTTGCGACCGGCCTGCCGCTGTTCTGCCGGGGCATCGTGCCGAACTCGCCGGCGATGAACGGGCCGGGCGTCGTCGGCGCGCCGGTCACGCTGGGCGGCGTGCATGTGCGCTCGGGCGACGTCATCGTCGGTGATGCCGATGGCGTGGTCGTTGTCCCACAGGAACGGCTTGCCGTCGTGCTGGACCGCCTCGCGCTGGTACGCGCCGCCGAGGCGCGTACCGAGAAGCTGGTGCGCGATGGAGCCACCATGCTCGACGGCGTGCGTCGCCTACTGACACAGGCGACCATTATCGAGTAGGCCGGCATCGAGCAGGCGGGCATCGTCCAGGCCGCATCGACCAGGCCGGCATCGACTGAGTGGCCACCAGGCAGGCGACTTCATGCTAGATTGCGCGCCTGCGTCCGCTGGGGAAGCGTCCAATGATCGGCATTGATTGGGGCACCACCTCGTTCCGCGCCTTCCGCATCGCGCGCGACGGCACCATCCGCGACCGCCGCGCCGGCCCGCGCGGCATCCTCAATGTGCCGAACAGCCGCTTCGCCGAAACGCTGCGTGAGGAGGTCGGTCCCTGGCTCGCCGCCGGCGAGGACCACGTGCTGTTGTCCGGCATGATCGGCAGCCGCCAGGGCTGGAAGGAGGCACCCTACCTGCCCTGTCCCGCCGGTGCCGCCGAGATCGCCGCGGCGTTGACCGACGTCCCGTTCGACTGGGGCCAGGTAAAGCTGGTCCCGGGCCTCGCCGCCGAGGACGCCGCCGGCGTGCCGGAGGTGATGCGCGGCGAGGAAACGCAGATCATCGGCTGCCTGGCTGCGATCGGCGGGTCCGGGTTGGCGTGCCTGCCGGGCAGTCACTCGAAATGGGCGCGGATCGATGCGCGCCGGATCGTTGGCTTTACCACGCATCTGACCGGGGAGGCGTTTGCCGCGCTACGCGGTCACACGATCCTGGCACGCATGATGCGCGACGGCGCGACCGACGCGGCGGCGTTCGACCAGGGCGTCACCCGCTCGGGCGATGCCGACGGCTTGCTGCACCACGTCTTCGGCGCGCGCACCCTGGCGCTGACCGGGCGGATGGCCGAGAGCGAGACCGCGTCCTATCTGTCGGGTATCCTGATCGGCCACGAGGTGCGCGCGGCCCTCGGTGCACAGCGCGGCGTGGTGGTGCAGTTGATTGGCACGCCGGAGCTGACCGCGCTGTATGCCCGCGCCATCGCCGCCTGCGGTTGCTACGCCGAGCGACACGACGGCGACGCCGCGGCGCATGGTCTTGCTGCGATCGGGGGGCACGCGGCGTGGACTTGAAATCCTACCTCGCGCGCTGCCCCCTGATCGCCATCCTGCGCGGTGTGCAGCCACACGAAGCCGCCGCGATCGCCGCGGCACTGGAAACCGCTGGCATCGCCATCGTCGAGGTGCCGCTCAACTCGCCCGACCCGCTCGCCAGCATTGCCACGCTGGCGCGCGACTTCGGCCCCCACCTGCTGATCGGCGCGGGCACGGTGATGACCGAGGCCCAGGTCGCCGACATCGCCCGCGCCGGCGGCCGGCTGATCGTGACCCCGCACGCCGACCTCGCCATTACCCGCGCCGCCAAGGCCCACGGACTGATCGCAATCCCCGGCTTCTTCACCCCCACCGAGGCCTTCGCCACGCTCGCCGCCGGGGCCGACGCGCTGAAACTGTTCCCGGCCGAGGCGGCCAGCCCGGCGGTGCTGCGCGCGCTGCGTGCGGTGCTGCCCCCGAACACCGAAGTGCTGCCGGTCGGCGGCATCGACGCCGGCAACATCCCGGCCTGGCGCGCGGCCGGCGCGGCCGGGTTCGGTATCGGCTCCGCCATCTACAAGCCAGGCGACACCGCGCAGATCGTCGCGGCCAAGGCGCGCACCCTGCTCGCATCACTGCCCGCGTAGGTGCTAAGACCGCCGCGACGCGCAACCCCGTGCGCGCGATCCATTGGGAGAACGGCCAATGACCGACCCGGTGCCATTCCGCCCCTACGTCCCCGGCTCGCAGCCGGACAACGACGCGCCGGCCTATCTCGGCACGATCAAGCGGCATCCGAACCAGGCGCCGCACAAGATCCCGCAGACCGTCACCGAGACCACCGGCCCGAGCTTCTCGCCGCAGCACTTCCCGCCGCGCGCCGACCTGACGATGGTGACCGGCAAGCCCGCGCTGGGCGAGCGCATCATCGTTGCAGGCACCATCACCGACCAATCCGGCCGTCCGGTACCGCACACCATGGTCGAGATCTGGCAGTGCAACGCCACCGGCCGCTACGACCATCCGGGCGATCAGCACGACGCGCCGCTCGACCCCAACTTCCATGGCGACGGCCGCGTCTTCACCGACGAAAACGGGCGCTACAAGTTTCTGACGGTGCGCCCCGGCGCCTACCCATGGCCCAACCACAAGAACGCCTGGCGGCCGAACCACATCCATTTCTCCTATTTCGGCCCGGCCTTCGCGACCCGCCTGGTCACCCAGATGTACTTCCCCGGCGACCCGCTGCTGGCGTTCGATCCGATCTTCAATGCGGTGCCGGACCAAGCCGCGCGCAACCGGCTGATCGCCACATTCGACATGGACATCACCGAGGCCGACTGGGCGCTCGGCTACCGGTTCGACGTGGTGCTGCGCGGGCGCGACGCGACGCCGATGGGGCATTGAACATGCCGCCGGAACCGGCTGCCGTCGCCACCGCCAGCCAGACCATCGGGCCATACTGGCACCTGATCGAGGACAAGTCCTGGGCCGACCTGACGCGCTTCGGCGCGCAGGGCGAGCGCGTCACTTTGCTCGGCCGCGTGCTCGACGGCGACGGCGCACCGTTCCCCGAGGTCTGCGTCGAACTCTGGCAGGCCTCGCCGCCTGCGTCCGAGCGATTCCCCGGCTTCGGCCGCGCGGCCACCGACAAGCACGGCGAATATCGTTTCGTTACGCTGAAGCCCGGCCCACTGCCCGGCCGCGGCAACACGCATCAGGCGCCACATTTCGCGCTGACGGTGCTGGGCCGCGGGCTGATGCACCATCTGGTGACGCGCGCCTATTTCCTAGGCGAGGCGTTGAACGAGACCGACCCAGTGCTGATGTCGATCGAAGACGTCGAACGGCGCGGCACATTGATCGCCCGGCCGGAAGGTGCGGCGACCTGGCGGCTGGACATCCGCCTTCAGGGCAGCCTGCGCGGGCCTGACATCGAAACGGTCTTCCTGGACGTGTAGGCGGGTCGGCCCAACGACGGCAGGCACACGTAACAGAAATTGCATGTTTTACGGCGAGCAGGCCCAGGCCAGCTTCCGGAGTCGCGTCAGGCGGTGGGGGCGAGGCTCATTTCCACGTGCAGACCGGCAGCGGCCGCCATGTTCACCAGGCTGTCGAGGCCAAACAACTCGATCTTCCCGCGCTTGAGGTCGGACACGCGCGGCTGCGTCACGCCGAACATCTTGGCAGCCTGGCTCTGGCTCAACTTCTCGCGGGTGATGTGATCCTTGAGGGCCATCATCAGCGCGGACCGCAGCCGCATGTTTTCTGCCTGGGCTTGCGTGTCCTCGATCGCGTCCCACACGCTGCCGAAGCGTTCGTTGCTCATCGGTTTAGCTCCTTCACCAAATCCCTATAGATTGTCTAAGAGTCTGACTCGAATCGCC
>PLXO01000226.1 GCA_003151425.1 Acetobacteraceae bacterium | reverse complement strand
AGTCAGCGTGAACGTGCTCTAACGCACCACTTCTCCCGCTCCCCTTGAGGGCTTGGTCCGCTTCGCGGCCCAAGCCCTCAAGGGGAGGGGGAGAAGACCCTTTCCAGGAGGACCGCATGGCATCGTATCTGTTCACAGGTGGACGCTTCCTTGACCCGCGTCACGACGAACTGCGCGACGGCGTTGAAGTCCTGGTCGAGGACAATCTGATCAAGGAAGTCTCCGACCGCGCGATCACTTCCGCAACGGCCCAGCGCATCAACCTCGGAAACCGCACGCTGATGCCCGGCCTGATCGACGCGCACATCCACGTCGTGCTGACCGAGGTGAACCTGCAACTGCTGGCCGACGTGCCGCTGACCCTGCTGGCGGCGAAGGGCTCCGTCGCGATGCGCGCCATGCTGGAGCGCGGCTTCACCACGCTGCGCGACACCGGCGGTGCCGACTGGGGCATCAAGGCGGCGGTCGAGCAAGGCCTGTTCGTCGGGCCTCGGCTGTTCATCGCCGGCCAGCCGCTGAGCCAGACCGGCGGGCACGGCGACTTCCGCAAGCGCACGCAGACCCAGATGTTCTGCGCCTGCTGCTCCGGCCTGACCTGGGCGGCGCGCATCGCCGACGGCGTGCCCGACGTGATCAAGGCGGCGCGCGACGAGCTGCGCAAGGGCGCCGACCACATCAAGATCATGGTCTCCGGCGGCGTCTCGTCGCAGCTCGATCCGCTGGAGAGCCTGCAATACCGCGTCGATGAGATCGAGGCCGCGGTGGACGAGGCGACGCGCTGGGGCAGCTACGTCTGCGCCCACGCCTACAGCGCCAAGGCGATCGAGCGTGCGGTGCGTGCCGGCGTGCGTACCATCGAGCACGGCAACCTCGTGGACACGCCGACGGCGCGGCTGATGGCGGAGCGCGGTGCCTACCTGGTGCCGACGCTGGTGGCCTACGACGCGCTGAAGCGGCGCGGCCCGGACTATGGGTTGTCAGCCTACAGCCTGGCGAAGAACGAGGTGGTGCTGGAGGCCGGGCTGCGCTCGCTGGAGATCTGCCGCGCCGCCGGGGTCAAGATCGGCTTCGGCAGCGATCTGCTGGGCCAGTTGCAGAACGACCACTGTACCGAGTTCACCCTGCGCGCCGGTGCGATGTCGCCGCAGGAGATCATCCGCTCCGCCACGCTGGTGAACGCCGAGATCGTGCGGCAGGTAGGAAAACTTGGCGAGCTCGTGCCAGGAGCCTTCGCCGACCTGCTGGTGGTGGACGGCGATCCGTATCGCGACCTGGGCGTGTTCCGCAGTGACGGCGGCCGGCTGGACGCAATCATGGCCAACGGCGCCTTCGTCCGGAACCGTCTGTAGGGCGGGTTTCAACCCGCTACTCTTCCTCTGCCCTTGGCGCCCGCACCGGTCTGCCGAAACGGCCATTGCAATTGTGTCAAATGTTACGGCGTACGATCAAGCCTGCGCAACAGCTTCAGACCTTGGCCTGAACACAAAATTCACGGCGCCATGCGTGGCCGGATCGAACAATCCGACGTCCACCCAATCGCCATCGTCGAGGAACGATCCGGCATAGCCAAGAGGCTCAAGGAACGCCCACACCGACGCCACCGCATCCGGACGATGCTCGTTGGTCGCCTCGATGAGAAGATTGGGTTTGGATCTGCGCAGTTGCGTTTCCGCACCTTGCAGCACCGCGAGTTCGTGGCCTTCCACATCGATTTTCATGAAGCCGATATCGAACGCCGGAAAATCGTCCAGGCGGCGCATGGGCACCTGGACCTCACGCGTTTCCCAGCCGCCAAGACTGTTGCTCGTTTGTATCGTGCTCCGCCCGTCATCCTTTACGGGCACGCGGAGCGTCGTCGTCCCACTCCGGTTGGACAGTGCGACATTGTGGACGGTGACCGAGGTTTTCAGTGTCAGGCGGCAGAGCCATGCTAGCCGAGCTGCGAGGTTGGGATTCGCTTCGAAAACGATCACCCGCCGCGAAAGTGGCCGCAACAGCCAGGTATAGCCACCCACATTCCCGCCGACGTCGATGGAGACGCGTCGCCGGTCACAGAGTGATGGCAGGAGCAAGGCCTCGGGTTCGCCTCCCCGCAGCAACCAGTTGGCATGGCTGCCTGGCGTCCGAGTTTGCCAGCGTAAGCGCCGCAGGGAACGTGGAACAAGGAACTTGATGAGCTGAAACAAGCGCATAGTAGAACAGCATAGCCGGACGCAGGCGATGATTAATAGGGCCTATGCGTCCGGCAACTGCGGGCCGCGCATCAGCCCGGGCACAGGACGTTGCATCAGGACCTCGCGTGCCGCTTCGCGTGATCGGCCAAGAACCCGGCATAGGTCAGATAGAGGCCCAAAACCAGCGATATGGCGGCATAAAAATAGGCGTAGTCCGCGAAGTGCGAGGCTGCCAACAGGCCGGACGCGCCGCCTGGCGAAACGACGACGAGCACGCCCCCCTTGATCAGCAAAGCCCACCCGACGACCGTGACGACCACGGGCGCCACGCCGCCGGTCCAGACATTGTGGGCGAGCACCACGGCAAGTCCCGCCAGCACCGTGAACGCGCCGGAGATGAACAGCAGTGCCGGGGCATTGCTGAGGTCGACCGCGATGTCGACCATCGCGGTCTTGTGCAGCATGAAGGATATCGAAACTATAAGCGCCCAAAGTCCGATCAGTCGGCAGAGAAAAATCGTGCGCGGCTGCATCATGCTCTCCAGGTCCCTGCATCGGCCCACGTCCATCGCCGAGGATCGCCAGCCACCAGTCCGGCTGGCGCCATTGGCCCCAGGCGGTCATCACCGTCTCCGGGCCGCATCGTGCGCGCAGGATAGCCAGGATTTCTCACACTGTCGCGGGGTGCTGGCGAATCGTAGCTTGGAGGTTCTGTTTCAGGCTCGGCGATACTTTACCCAAGCGAACGTCTCGATGACGAGCAGCGCACCGGCAGTCCGTCCGACGTCAACGCGTCGCCCCGGCCGATACCATCCCGCGCGCTGCAAGGTGACTTTGTAACCGCAGTTTGGGCCCTCGGAGCGTCCCTCGAACGTCTTCCCCGCAAACCTTCCCGTGACAGTCTCGGTTCCCGCTCCACCCGGTTGGGGCCGCATGGCGAGTCCCCCTCATTATTGCCTGGGAGAAACAACCACCGGTCGCTACCCCACCAATCCGCACGCGATGGCGATCACCCGGTGCGCCTCGCTCCACAGCCCATAGTCGTCGAGCCGCGCCAGTTTCGCCCACACCGCCTCCGTTACGTCGGTCGCGGCGACCGGCTCGCCCGCCTCCCAGCGACAGGCAAAGTCGATGATCGTGTAATGAAACTGCACGCGCCCCTCGGCGTCGAGGCGGATGCTGTCGACATTCGCCGCCAGGTGCAGCGCGCCGACCGTGAGCCCGGTCTCCTCCGCCAGCTCGCGCCGCGCCGCCTGCTCGCAGGTCTCGCCCAGCTCCTGCGCGCCGCCCGGCAGCGTCCAGCTTCCCACCCCGGGCGGCTTGCCGCGGCGCACCAGCAGCACGCAGTCATCCTTCAGCACCACGATGCCGATCCCGACGATCGGCCGCGCCGG
>PLXO01000151.1 GCA_003151425.1 Acetobacteraceae bacterium | reverse complement strand
CGACCAAAACGAGAATTGCTGGTCAGAGATGGAACTCTCATTACGGCACAGCCGCGTTTATCACGCGCCCTCCTTAAAGCCGGATCATCGGGACCGAGCCGTACGCAACACGTTACGCCGGTGTCAATACGCGCTGTACAGCTTCTCCTCCACCAACCCCGATCCCAACAGCGTATTGATCGCCCGCTTGATCCGCCCGCGCTCGTCATTCTCCCGGTACACCGACCGAGCCAACGCCACGAACCCCGGCCCGAACTCTCCCAGGGCGTCCTTCTCCCGGATCTGATCCTCGATCGTCCACAATCGCTGGTTCACCGCCGCCAGAGCCGCCCGCAACTCCGCCAACCCCGCCGGGACAGGATCCAGCACCGTCAACGCCGTGCTCAGAGCAGCCAGTTCTCGCTCGGCATTGGCCACCGCCGCGGGTGCGCGCAGCCGCTCCCGCTTGATCTCCAGGATCGCGATCTTGTCGAGCAATTCGCCCCAGCTCACGGGCACCACCGGATCAACCATCGCTCCCCGCCACAAGTCCCGCCAACGCGTCCCGCATCGCCGCGAACACCGGCCCCCACTCATCCCGCGCCGTTTGCCGGAACAGCCGCATCGTCGGATACCAGGGGCTGTCCGCCCGCCCCACCATGAACCGCCAGTCCGGCACCGCCCGCAACGCGACCCACACCGGCCGCCCCAACGCCCCGGCCAGATGCGCGGCCGCTGTATCCGACGTGATCACCAGATCGAGGCTCATCATCACCGCCGCCGTATCGATGAACCCGTCCGGCCCCGAGTCGAAGTCCTCGCCCAGCGTCTCCACCGCGATGCCAGGCGCAAGCTGCTCAACCCCGGCGTCCTTTTGCAGACTGATCAGCCGCACCCCCGGCACCGCCGCCAACGGCAAATAATGCTCCAGCCGGATCGACCGGCCGCCATCCTCCCGCCGCGAGGGGTTGCCTTGCCAGACGATCCCCACCCGGAACCCATGCGCCCCGAGCCGCGCGTGCCATCGCGCCACCGCTTCCGGTTCCGCCGCCAGATACGGGACGTCGCTCGGAATGCTGTCCACCGTCGTGCCAAGGATCGCCGGCAGGCTCATCAGCGGACAGGTCAGGTCGAACGGTGGCAACGCCTCCCCCATCCGCACGATCTTGGTCGCTCCGGGCCTGGTCGCTCCGGGACGGCCGCCGAGCAACCGGGCGATGCGCGGCTGCACCTCGAGCAGCACGCGGCCGTCGGTTGGAAACGGAAAGCGGCAGAACTGGATCGTATCCCCGAGCCCCTGCTCCGCGTGGATCAGCAGCGTGCGGCCGTCCAGCTTTTCCCCACGCCACGTGGGCTTACCCAAGCCCCGGTCTGGCACCGCTCCGGCACGGAAGCGTTGCTCCCATCCCGGCCACGCTGCCTCGAACCGGCCCAGAAGCAGCATGAGCAGCGCATGGTTGTAGAGTACCCTGGGATCGCCCGGCGCCAGGTGCCGCGCGGCCATCAGTCGCGTTTCCGCTGCCTCGAACCGGCCCAGGCTTTTGAGGACGGAGGAGAGGTTTAGCAGAATACTGGGCTCTTTCGGCTCCCGGGCCGCGGCACGGGCAAGCGTTTGTGCCGCCTCCTCCAGCCGGTTGGCGTGATGCAGCGCGGTGCCGAGATCGTTCAGCCCATCGAGCAGATCGGGGCTCAGCCGCACCGCGTCGCGAAATTCCTTGAGCGCGCCCGCATAATCCCCGGTTTCGCTCAGTGCGCGGCCCAGTGTCTGGTGCGCCTCGCCGTGGCCGCGCTTTAATCGCAGCGCGGCACGACTGGCGTCCACCGCGTCGGCCGGCCGGCCCAGAGCGAGCAGCGCATGGGCGCGATGGACATGGAAATCGGCCACCGTTCCGCTGATCCCGATCGCCTGCTGGATCCAGCCCAACGCCTGGGCCGGTTGCCCCATCTGCAGGATCAGGACGCCCATCATGTCCATCGCCTCGGCGTGCAACGGTGCCGCCGAGAGAACCTGTTGATACACCTGTCCCGCCTCGGCCAGCCGTCCGGCGTTATGCAGGCGCTTGCCATACTGAAGATGGGCATCAATCTGGCGACTTGCGTCGCTCATCGGCCTGATGGGTGCATTTGGGGGGCGAACGCTTCTGTCGGATCGCACTTACCGAAGTCGCGCGAACTGCAGGAAGACCTCGTGGAGGGCATGGAACTCTCCCCCAAGGTCGGCCGCATGTGCGCGGTGAACGCCCATCTGCCGCGCACCGCGCAACCCTGACCCAAGCCGCGAAATCGCCCGCGCCGGGCGGCAGGGCGCGAGGCGCGTCAGCCGCTGCCGGATTGCTCGCGCAGTTGGCGCGCCCGCGCGAGCACCTTGTCCTCGATCTCGCTGACGGTGACCGGACTGACCGGGGCGTCCACCCACTGGCCGTTCTCCAGCACCTGGCGGAATATGGCGACGCGAATGCCATCGCTGCGAAGCTGGCGGCCAAGGATATATGCGGTGGCCTTGAACCGCTCGCCGGTTGACCCGGCGGGAGAATACCAATCGGTGATGATCACCCCGCCGAACGGGTCGGCCGACGCCAGCGGCATGAAGCCCAAGGTATCGAGTGCGCCGCGCCAGAGGAAAGCATTGACGCCGAGGCCGCCGCCGCCGGTGCTGTCGGCGTTGTGGTTGACACCGGTGCCGAACGACAGGCCGCCCTCACCGAACACGCTGCCGGTGTCGCCAGCTCCTCCCGGTCCGAGGCGCCCCATATAGTCGGGATCGGTCGGGTTGGGCTTGCTGGCAGAGCACGCCCCGAGCGCCAGCACGGCGATAAGCAGGGCTGCCGCGGATGTTGATCGGGTGAGCATCGCCAGTCTGTCCAACCTATGTCAGGGCGCTATTCTGTAGCCCGTCCGCGCAGCCACGCCAAGCCCCGGGTGGTGCACGGACAGGGCGATCGCGCGAAGCAATGGGCCCGGCCGGATGTTGCTGTCCCGGATGTTGCTGTCCCGGACGTTGCTGTCCCGGACGTTGCTGTCCCGGACATTGCTGTCATTGCGAGCGTAGCGAAGCAATCCCCCGGCGGTTGCGCACCCTCGTGGGGATTGCCGCGTCGCTGCGCTCCTCGCAATGACAGTGAACCGGCTGATCGTCCGCCTCTCCTTCGTTCACCCGCTTGCCCTGGGTGCACGGCACGGAGTCGCTGGGCGGCCGCGTGCGGCCCCAGACAGATGGTCCGCACAAAAAAACGGCGGGAGAACTTCTCCCGCCGTTCTTGACAGACTTGAGGCAGTTTCTACCAGCCGACCTGGATGCCAGCGATGATGGCTTCCGAGAACACGTTGTTGTGCCCGGCATACCCGGTCTGGGTGTAGTATTTGCCGTTCACGAAGTCGTAGCCGCCCTGGTGGCGCGTGCCATACAGCGCTTCGACGTAGGGATTGAGCCCCGGGGCGATCGTGTAGTTGAGACCAGCGCCGAACCCGTTCTCATGCCGCTGCGAGATCCCGGTCAGGCCGATCGCGCCCTGTGAGTCGAAGCCGTACCAGGACCCACCGAACGACAGCGCGCCGATCGTGTAGAGGGCGCCGATGGTATAGGCGTTGGCACCCACGCCGCCCTGCGGCTCGGTCGCCATGGTGTTGTTATATTGGCCCCCCTGCCAGGCGCCGCCGATCGCCAGGCCACCGATCGTGAGCTCGACGCCCACGAAGCCGGCGCTTAGATTCTTGAACTGGCCAGTATACGCGCTGTTGGCCGGCGTTGTGACCGCCGATCCGAATTCCTTCGTGGTCGCGGCAGCCGCGGTGCCGGTATAGCTGACGTGGCCGCTGCCGATGTAGTCAGCGAAGCCATAGAGCGAGACCGGACCGAAGACGCCCTGGTATCGCGCACCGATCTGGTACTGGTTCATGAACCGTGCGCCGTCCGGGGGTAAGGCTGACGACGACAGCGACGCACCTCCGGTGGTGGGTGTGCTGCCGGACTCGATGTTGCCGTTGTTTGGCGCGTAGTCGACGCCGACGTCGATGCCCGCGAACTGCGGCGACAGATAGACGATCTTGTTCGAACCGTATTCGGCGCCCTGCTGCGAGTACCACGGGTAGGTCGTGCCGGCGCTTGAGTTAGCGACAAATGGGGGCGCGTCGCCGTTCCAGCCACCCTGGCCATAGCCCTGCTGGCTGGTGACGCCGTTGTCGAAGATGCCGGATATGCCGTCGCCCTGGCCGAACCGCACGAGGCCGGCTGTCGGCATGGACATCCAGACAAAGTCACGCCGCACATACAGCGTCTGGCCGGACGTGAGGCCGGAGGTGCCGGTCGCGCCGGTATTGCTCTGCGTGGCAACGAAGTTCTCACGAATTTCGACTTGGCCGCCGTACCGCAACCCATTGGTCGCCTGGGCATCGAAACCCGGATACAGCCGCATATACGTGCCCAACCCCGAGTTGGACGAGTCCTTTCCCGCGGCGTTGGGGAAGCCGTGGGTGATGACGCCGGCGCCGGAGACGATCTGGCCCGCGCCGGAGTTGGATCCGCCGCTGCCGCCGCCAAGGCCATACTCGGTCCAGATCTTGCCGTTCAGCCGGATCACCATGCTGCCTGGCGTCGGGGTGGCCACAGCGCCGGGCAGCGGCGCCGCCTGATAGCTGTTGTTGTCGTTCGCGGACTTGCCGCTGTTCGGTGTGATCAGCGTCCCCATCGGGGGGGGTGCCAACGGCGGCATCACGGCCGGTGCCTGCGCGTATGCGGAACCTTGCACCGCCACCGTGGCCCCGAGCATGGCCGCGCCGGCCAACAAGTATTTGCGCATCTCGTCCTCCTCGTTACGCCGGACTCGCCCGGCAGCTTGTTCAGGCCCTCCGCCCCCCTGCGCCTCCCTGCTGTCCCATCGAGGGAAGATCGCAGGCGTTGCCGACGCGGACCGTTAGCCCTGCGGCACTATGCTTCTGGGTCCGCCGACCCCGCAACAGCTACTCGTAGCGCAACATAGTATTTCCGAGACACTGTGGCGCGGCAGCAACAGCCGCTCTCCCCCCGCCTGCCCCAACGCCTCGATCGCCCCCACCCCGCGGCACAGCCCGCGCGGTAGCCGCCGCACCGACACACCGCCGACTCCCCCCAGCGCCGCCACGGCCAGCGCCACGCCGCGCGCCAACCGCCCCCATCGCAGCGGCCCCAGCGCCGCTTCCCCCGGATGGCTCCTGGTGGCGAACGCCGGAGACAGAAACGCCAGGTCCACCCCCACCCGAGCGGCACGCCGCAGCTCCGCCAGGCTGTGCGCCGAGCTGGTCATCAGCGCACCCCGCCGCCGCGCCAGCATCGGCGCCCCCGCCGGCCACCGACCGCCGCGCAGATGCACCCCGGCGCCCAACACCGCCGCCAGCCGTGGGTCCCCCGCCACCACCAGCCGCAGCCGCCGTGCCCGACACAGCCGAGCCAGATCGCGCCCCAGTGTCGCGCGCCCCGGCTCGCCATCGTGCCGCAGCACCACGCCCGCCAGCCCTTTGGGCAGGCGTGCCACCACGGGACGCGGATCGGCGACGCGACGCGAGTCGGTGAACAGCCACAACGGTGGCAGGCCCGGCGGCCGGCCCCGCCGACGCTGTTCCGCCCGCGCCCAAGCCAGCAACTTCGCGTCCATCCGAGATCCTCGGGACAGTGTGAGACCTGCGGGGTAAACCAAGGCTACCGCGACGTCTTCAAGGAAGTCCCGTGACGATCCGATCGCCGCCTGCGCATCTTGCGTCGTCACGATCGCGTCCGCGTCGCCGCCGTAATCGCCGACTGCCTTATAGTTGTGCAAAGAACGCCGTCATGGCCTTATTGACGTGCGAATCATCCTTGGTCGAAATGGGCGAACTCGCCCACACGCCGGAATGACTCTTCGCGACCTTCCCGGTCTTCTCGGCAATGAATGCGTCGGTGGCATGGAACGCCGAGCGCCTGCGTCATACCGGTTAAGGTCGTCTGTCGCCGCGAACTCGAAAGGGGGCCTTGAGCACGGTCGTCGCCGGGCGGTGATCCGGACCCTCGCTTCGGGGCATTATGTACCGCCGGTGATGGCCGTTGCGTACCCAGATTGCAGCCCGATGCTGTGGTCATCGACGATCGTCCGGAAGTCGAACTTTGCCGCGCATTCGACAATTCTTGCGATTCGCTGCAACGCCAGCAACGGCGAGTCACCTTCGGGTGGGGTGGCAGGCGTGCTGCCGCGCGCGAGGTAGTGCAGATCCCCCGGCGAGACGAAACCGTCCTCGATCTCGCGTATCCCGGAAAGGTTAGGAATCTTCCGTAGCAGCAGGCGCAGCGCATTCTCCGGCGGCACGTGCGGGACGATGTCCTCGGCGTATTCATAGCGGACGGCGTGCTGGATCGCAGCATCGAAGACGTTGGCGAAGTCCTGATCGCCCGGACGCGCCGCCGCGAAGGTGCAGACGAAGACCGGGTTCGCCAGCCCCGCAGCGATCAGCACCGATCGGCACCGCATGGCTGCCAGAAACGCGACCGCGCCACCCTTGCTGTGGCCGGTCACGTAGATCGGGGTCGTCCTCGACGCCGCATTTGCACGAGCGACCAGCGGGTCCTGCAACAAAGGCCACAGATCATTCAGCGTGTTGCGGAAGCCTTGATGCAAGCGGCCCGGCAGGTCGCCTCCGGGGACGAAGATCGCGTCGCCGTCGTTCAACCAATCCAGTACAGTCTGGGCATGGTCGGGACTGTTGGGCGGGAATGTCCCTCGAAAGGCGAGCACCAACCCCTCATCGGCGTCGGCGATGAGGGCGGCGTCGATGTCATCTCGTCCGCCCGAACACGTCGCGACATTGCGCAGGCCGTATTCCGGTGGCGGCACCAGTGCGGGTCCGCCTGGGGGCGGGATCAGATAGGCCGTTCGAGCCGCAAAAAGCAGACGGGCAGCCAAGGAGACGGGCATGTGCAAGCCTTTCGATCCGGGTGATTCAGTCGGGCGCGACGCTGCTCCAGAAGGCGGCGAGCCCGTCCCCGTCACCATTGAAATTGTCGCGGTCGCAATGACCGATTCCGGGAACCGGCTGCGGATTGACCCCGACCGCGCCATCCGTCCATTGCCAGAGCGTCCAGGTATTCCAGCCGGCGGGCAGAACCGGAACGGGACCGTATTGCGCCAGCCAGAGCGGGCAGTTCGCGAGCACCGGATCTGGCGTCGAGCCGATCATATCCTTAAGGTAATGGCCGGTATAGAGCGCGGGCCATTTGCCGATGCGTGTGTGGATGACGGTGACAAAGGCGCGGGCTTCCTCCAGCGTCATGCTCGGCCCGGCGGCGTTGGCCTCAAAGTCGAGCGCCAGCAGTTCCCCGGACGCTGGCTGGGCCCGTGCCAGAAAGTAATCCGCCTGGGCGCCTCCGTCGTCGCCGGTTCCGAAATGGTAATAGCCAAACAAAAGGCCGGCCTTCCGCACGGCATCCCGGTTGGCGGAGAGACAGGGATCAACATACGTCGTTCCCTGTGTCGCTTTGTGAATCACGGCATTCATCCCGCTCGCTGCGGCGGCAGCGAAATCGAGGGTGGTCCCATTATGATGCGACAGATCCATGATCGTGTTGAACATGTGAGCTACCTCAAACCAGGGTCGGTTCGTGCATGTTGCGGTCTGGTTATGACACCGAACCGGCGCACCGCCCATAGCGCAAAAGACTCAGCGCCGGCCACGAGATAATCCCAAACGCTCTCGATGGCCTTGTGTGCGGGCACACGCCGCCACCCCTGGGACATCCAAAGCAGCCGAGCGTTATCCAGTCGGCGACTTGACCGCGCTCAGGCTGTTCAGCAGTTGCAGCAGTATGGTGGGACTGTAGTTGGAGACGTTGGCGGCGGCGATAGCCTGGGCGGTGGCCCCGATTTGGTAGCTTTTGACCGGCCAGTTGCCGTTGGCATCCACCGGGCCAGTGATTTGGTAAACCACACCGATGCCGGTCTTGAAGTATTGATTCGGCTGTAGATCGCCCGTCCCGATCGGCGCGGTCTGCGCCCCAGCGCCCTGCGTGCCGGAGCCAAGGCTGGCGATAGCCAGTTCGAGCGAGCAATTACTGTGGATGTTCTGGATTTTCGCGAATTCGACGCCCGGGACCACAGATTGTGGTGGGAAGGTCGCGAGGTAGGCGTTCATACTGGTAAAGTAGGTCCTATCGATCTGCTGTACGATGAACGGCGCCGTGTTCTTGGCGAAGACATCGGTGTCGATGGCAGCCCTCGAGCCGGCGGTGATCCCAGCCGCGGCTGCCAGGGCATGAGCGGACTGTGCGGGGACGGTGATCGCCGAGATGCCAGCCAGAGCCAGCGTAGCCAGGTCGAGCGCCAGGTCACTGGAATTCTCGCCTACCGCCAGGCGCGCCGCGAAGGCCTGACACTTATAGAGGGAGTCGGCCGCCACAGCACCGACCCAATTTTTCCTCATGTTATCGTCCACCGGCACCGATTTCGCGTTGATAGTCACCGTCGGGCTAGACACGTCGGCCAGAGTCATGCCGTTGTAGCTTGTTCCCAGCGGCTCAGCACCCACCAGGCGCTGCGCTTCCGAATCGTTCAAATTGCGCCATTGGTCGCAACCAGCGAGCGTGCACGCGGCCGCCACGAGGACGATAAGGCCATGGCGCATGGTGGGCCATTCCTCCCTTCTCTGATCCGTTACTCACCCAGTCAGCAGGCTATCCCTGTGTGCCAGCGTAATGACCCCCTGTTGCGCTGTCAACCCGATACGACACCCCGATACGAAGCCGACTTTAGAGATATGGACAGGAACCGGGATTCGATCATCACGATCACACCCTGTTTAGGCCCGTTCCCAACAATCGTGTCACCGGCCACCTTGTGTCCCCGGGTAAGGATTGGGACTCGGCTCTCCGGCTTGCACTCATCTGCAGCGTGCACGCGCAATCATCGGCGATTTCGGCTGACGCTCGATGACACCATCCGTCGGTCTGGGCAACCGCTGCGGGATCCTGGAGGCAAGCTCGGTGAGACGGACGCGCACTCATTGGCGTCGGCGCAAGCTTGGTGAGACGAAGCGGCGGGCCGGGTCGGGCCGGAAAGCGAAGGGTTTCTTGCCCGCGCGCCGGCGGCGGGCGTAGGGCGTGTTTTCCTGTTGTCAGAAGGCAATAAACCCGAGTGGGGCTCCAACCCATCTTCTGTGGTTGTTCGAGGTGTCCAGTCGTCCGCCGCTTTTCCGCCACGTGCGGCGATATCCGCCCCCCTAGCCAAATCCTGCCACCCGTGCTACACACTCCCATGCGCCTCCGGACCCACGACACGCGAATTAGCCGCCCGGCTGCCTGAGCAGCCGGGGCCACCCGCGCCTAATTCGCTGTCCCGCCGCCCGAGTCCGGAGCCTACCCATGTCCCCCGACCACCCCCAATCGGTCGCCGTCCGCTTCATGCTGGACGCCGACCCGTTCCCCGGCCTGCTCTCTCGCCTGCTCGAACCGTTCGCCAAGCGCGACCTGATACCCGACCGCATGTGGTCGCACCGCGGCGCCGACGTGATGCACGTCGAGATCGCCATGCAAGCGATGCCGGCCGAGATGGTCCACCTGGTCGAAGGCAACCTCCGCCAGGTGGTCGGCCTGCGCACCCTCGCCCGCATCGAAGCCGCGGCGCCGCGCCAAAGCGAACCCACCAAGTTGCGCCAGGCCGCCTGACCCGGCCGCGTGTCGAACTGCCGAATGACGAGCCCGCCAGGCCGGGGCTCCATGACGCGCCCCATTCCGGCGCGGCCCGGTTCGCGCATCCGAGGGCTCAAGCCAAGAATGCCTCGATATGCGCAAGCAAGTCGCCCGCCGATCTGATCGCCGCTTGCGCATCGGACCTCGTCACGATCGCGTCGGCGCCGGCGCCGTAATCGCCGATCTCCTTGTATTTGTAGGCTTGCGCCAGGAATGCCGTCATGGCCCTGCCGGTGCGCGGATCATCCTTGGCCAAACGGGCGAACTCGCTCCGTACGCCGGAGTGGCTCTTCGCGATCCTGCCGGTTTTCTCGACGATCAAAGCCTCGGCCGCGTGGAACGCCGCATAACAGGCCGAGCGCGCGGCGCCCCCCGCCAGACCGATGCCGACGATCTGCCGAGCGTCGCTCAAATCTTCAGCGCCTTCGCAAGGTAGCTCGCGGACCTCGGCGTCATAGATCAAGGCCGTCGCGCCGCAGCTCGGACATCAGCCCGGTGCGCCGCCGGTAGGCGCCGGCGCGGAAGGGCAGCGCGTTGATGACCGCGCCCGTAGCATAAAGGATGTCCGTCTCGATCGCCGCCAGTCGCACGGCTTCGTTGTTGAAGCTGTCCTGCACGTTGAGGAACACCGCGATATCGTAGTCGGACCCGGGGCGCACATCGCCGCGTGCGCGCGAGCCGAACGGCACGACGCGCTCGATCTTGTCGCCATACACATCGTCGAGCGCCCGCCGGACGCGGACCAGGACCGGGTCATCAATGTGTGTTGCTGAATAACCTGCCGCCGATGAGCCTGCGCTATAGCACAAGAGCACAGGCTTTCGGAGAACCGCGCTCCCTCGCCCGCATTGAAACGACGGAGCCATGCCAAAGCGAACCCGAGGAACTCCTCCAGGCGGCCTGACTCGCGCCGCGTGCTAGACTGCCCCACATGCCCGCCTACGCCGAGCTGCAAGTCACCAGCAACTACTCCTTCCTGCGCGGCGCCTCGCACATCGAGGAGCTGTTCGCCCAGGCGTCCCTGTTCGGCCTGACGGCACTCGGCATCACCGACCGCAACTCGCTGGCCGGCATCGTCCGCGCCCACCAGCGCGCCGCCGACACCGGCGTCCGCCTCGTCGTCGGCTGCCGGCTCGACTTGACTGACGGCCCCCCCGTCCTGGTCTATCCCACCGACCGCGCGGCCTACGCGCGCCTCTGCCGCCTGCTCACGATCGGCAAGCGCCGCGCCGGCAAGGGCGCCTGCACCCTCGCCTGGCCTGACCTCGCCGCCCACGCCGACGGCCTGATCGCCGTCCTGCTGGCCGACACCCCCGACGTCACCACCGGTGCCGCCACCAGCGCCGCCACCGGCATCGCCACCAGCGCGGCCCTGGCCCGTCTGCGCGCCGACTTCCCCGACCGAGCCTACCTCGCCCTGACCGTGCACCGCCGCCCCAACGACGCGCCCCGCCTGCAACACCTCGCCGACCTTGCCGCAGCCGAAAGAATCCCCACCGTGGCCACCGGCGACGTGCTCTACCATGCACCCCGCCGCCGCATCCTGCAGGACGTCCTCACCTGCATCCGCGAGGGCTGCACGATCGACGCCGCCGGCTTCCGCCGCGAGCGCTTCACCGACCGCCACCTGAAACCCCTCGACGAAATCGGCCGCCTGTTCGCCCGCCATCCCGACGCCGTCGCCCGCACGCTCGAAATCACCGACCGCTGCCGCTTTTCGCTCGACGAGCTGCGCTACCAATACCCCACCGAGGTCCGCGTCCCCGGCCAGACACCCCAGCAAGCACTGGAAACCCTCACCTGGGACGGCGCCGCCCGCGTCTACCCCGACGGCATCCCCGACCCCGTCACCCGCCAGCTCCACCACGAGCTGACCCTGATCGCCCAGCTCGACTACGCGCCCTACTTCCTCACCGTGCACAGCATCGTCCGCTTCGCGAAATCAAAGGGCATCCTCTGCCAGGGCCGCGGTTCCGCCGCCAACTCCGCGGTTTGTTACGTGCTCGGCATCACCGCGATCGACCCGACCCGCTCCGGCCTGCTGTTCGAGCGCTTCGTCAGCGCCGAGCGCCGAGAACCACCCGACATCGACGTCGACTTCGAGCACGAGCGCCGCGAGGAAGTCATCCAGTGGGTCTACAACACCTACGGCCGCGACCGCGCCGCGCTGTGCGCCACCGTCATCCGCTACCGTGCCCGCGGCGCCGTGCGCGAGGTCGGCAAGGCACTCGGCTTATCGGAAGACATCACCGGCGCGCTGGCCGGCCAGATCTGGGGCTGGTCCGAGGCAGGCGTCGCCGAAGCCGAAGCCGCCGAACTGAACCTGAACTTGCAGGACCGCCGCCTGCGCCTGACGCTGGAGCTGTCGCGCGAGCTGATCGGCTTCCCCCGCCACCTGTCGCAGCACCCCGGCGGCTTCGTGCTCACCGAGGACCGCCTGGACGAGCTCGTCCCCATCGAGCCCGCCGCGATGGACGACCGCCAGGTGATCGAGTGGGACAAGGACGACATCGACGCGCTGCGCTTCATGAAGGTCGACGTGCTCGGCCTCGGCATGCTCAGTTGCATGCGCCGCGCGTTCGATCTGCTGGCGCAACACCGCGGCCAACGCCTGACGATGGACGGCGTCCCGCCCGAGGACCCCGCCACCTACGAAATGATTCGCCACGCCGACACGGTGGGCACCTTCCAGATCGAGAGCCGCGCGCAGATGTCGATGCTGCCGCGCCTCAAGCCGCGCACCTTCTACGACCTGGTGATCCAGGTCGCGATCGTCCGCCCCGGCCCGATCCAGGGCGACATGGTGCATCCCTACCTGCGCCGGCGCGAGGGCAAGGAGCCGATCGACTACCCCACGCCGGAACTGCGCGCGGTGTTGGAAAAAACCCTCGGCGTGCCGCTGTTCCAGGAACAGGCGATGCGCGTCGCCATTGTCTGCGCGGGTTTTTCCCCCGGCGAGGCCGACCAGCTTCGCCGCGCCATGGCAACGTTCAAGTTCAGCGGCTCGGTCTCCACCTTCCGCGACAAGCTGATCGCCGGCATGGTCGCGCGCGGCTACCAGCCTGCCTTCGCCGAACGCACCTTCTCGCAGATCGAGGGTTTTGGCAGCTACGGCTTCCCCGAGAGCCACGCGGCATCTTTCGCGCTGATCGCCTACGCGTCATCGTGGATGAAGTGCCACCACCCGGACGTGTTCTGCTGCGCGCTGCTGAACGCGCAGCCGATGGGTTTTTACGCGCCGGCGCAGATCGTCCGCGATGCGCGCCAGCACGGCGTCGAGGTCCGTCCCGTCTGCGCCAACGTCTCCCGCTGGGACTGCACGCTGGAGCCGGCGTCCGGAAACGGCCTCGCCTTGCGCCTCGGCCTGCGCATGGTGAAGGGCCTAGGCAACACCCACGCGGCCGACCTGATTGCCGCACGGGCCGGGCAACCGTATCGCACCGTCACCGACCTCTGGCAGCGCGCCGGCGTGCCGGTGGCGGCGCTCGAACGCATCGCCGAGGCCGACGGCTTCCACACGCTGGGCCTCGACCGTCGGCAGGCGCTGTGGGAGATTAGCGGCCTGGCGGACACCGGACTGCCGCTCTTCGCCGCGACCGACGAAGCCGAGGAACCGACCGTTTCGCTGCGGCAAATGCCACAAGGCGGCGAGGTGGTGGAGGACTACCGCAGCGTCGGCCTGTCGCTGCGCCGCCACCCGGTCGCGTTCCTGCGCGACGAACTGACCCGCGAGCGGATCCTGCCCTGCGCCGCGCTGGCTGACCTACGCGACGGCGCGCGCGCCACGGTGGCCGGTGTCATCCTGGTCCGGCAACGACCCGGCAGCGCCGGCGGCGTATTGTTCATCACCATTGAGGACGAGACCGGCCACGCCAACCTGATCGTCTGGTCCTCGGTGTTCGAGCGTCAGCGCCGCGTGGTGATGTCCGCCAGCATGCTCGCCTGCCGCGGCAAGGTGCAGAAAGAAGGCGAGGTGATCCACGTCGTCGCTGACCACCTGACCGATCTCTCCGCCCTGCTGGCCAGCGTCGGCCAGCGCGACGGGGCCTTTCCATTGGCGCACGGCCGCGGCGACGCGGTCACCCACCCGAACGGCGACGACCCGCGTGAGCCGGGGATCAAGGTCGCAACACGCGATTTCCGATAGAACAGATTCAAGCTGCCCGGAATCGCGTACCCCTCTCCCGCGCTTGCGGGAAAGGTCGGCGAGCGGAGCGGTTGGGCCGCGAAGAGCGGACCAACGGTGAGGGACCCGCACGCGGCACGACCCTCACCCGCGTCGCAAGCGCTTCGCGACCCCCGGAACAAGCGTCCGGGGGCATGCCTTGGTCCGCTCTTCGCGGCCCAAGCCCGCCAAAAGCGGGAGAGGTGTACGCCGGTGCGGCATCTCCAGCTCCGACGACTCCAGCGTCCGCTTGCTTTACATCGGTTGTCCGCCAGAACCTCCGGCCTTACCCTTACCCGCCCACACCACCAACCGATGGCGCATCACATGTCCCACCAACGCCTGGACGGTCTGATCAAGTGGATGGCACGCCCGGAATGGGTGTCCGGCGTTCAAGAGATCTTCCGGGAACACTTCGGGACCGTTTGCGAGCAAGCCGGCGTCGAATTCGAACAGCTCGAAGACGTGCTGGACGCCGTTCAACTCGCGGTGCTCTCCAGTTGCGCCCTGGAAGACTTCGTCACCCGCTCGCACGAGGAGGACGACCGCAACATCGTCGACGACTACCTGAAGCGCCGCGGGTGGAAGGAACCCGTTATCACAAAGCGCTACCTGCGGGCGCTGCGCGACTCCGAAATGAGCCTGTACGAGGTCAGCCAGATCGTGCCCGGCCAATCCTTCCTCGCGCATGACCTGGTACGCGGCGGCCCGCCGGTGCTTGTCACCGACCAAAACGTAACGCAAATCCTCAATACGTCGGACCGCATCGCCACAAGAATCGTCGAGCTGAACGGCAAGCGGATCATCTCGGCGGGCACGTTGCCATTCGACCGTGCGCTGTCGGAGGACCTGCTGCAGGAATTCGAGACCGCGAAGCGCAAATTCTTCGATCTGCTCAAGGACCTGCCGCTTGAGCCCGACGCGGAACCTGACGCGGAACCCGACGCCGCGGCGGAACGCGATGTACTCGACGCCTTGTCGATGGCGCTCGTCCCTCCGCTGATCTCGGCCATATGGCTGGAGGACAGGCTGGATCGCGCCTTGCGCGGGAACACACTCCCGACCGTGACCGGCGAGGGCGACGACGTCGAGTTCCACGAGATACACTTCCCGCTGTTGGCCGATGCCTCGGCGGACACGGTGCGGGAGCGCCTCGACGGGATCGAGGCGCTGCACTCGGATCCTGGTGACGATTTCTGGACGTGGGAGGTGGCGCGGCGCCCGGCACAGCCCCCAGCGCCGCAAGACGGCGCGCGCGAGACCGAGGCCGCCGCCACGGATCTCGACGACGACGAGATGCTTGCAACGATCGAACTGGGCGAGAAGGACATCCAGCTCAACACCAACTCGGCCGCGCGCGCGGCCCGCATCAAGGCGTTGCTGATGCCCGCGCTCGACGGGCTGGTTGGCACGCCGGTGACGAAGATCACGACGCCCGAGCAGGCGAAGGCCAGGAATCCGCCAAAGTCGCCGCCACCCAAAAGCGAGATCCCGGCCGAGGCGCAGGCCGAACTTCTGCTCACGGCGATGGAAAAATATTACCGGGCGCTGCTCGATGAGCCGATCCCCATGCTGGGCAACGTCTCGCCGCGCGAGGCGGCGCGCGACGCCGCCGGGCGCAACAGGCTTGTGGCTTGGCTGGAAAACCTGGAGAGCACCGGCGCCAGCCACAAGGCCGCCGGGAATCCGCTCGGCGACTATGAATTCGGCTGGATGTGGGCCGAGCTCGGGATGGAAACGCTGCGTAAGCAGCCCGCCGCGCACGCCTCACGCATCGACCAAAGCGTCCGGATGACAGACTGTCAGCCTATACCGCGCGGCCTCGCGGGCTCTCCCTGATGCGCGTCCAGCAGGTCCCGCATGTCGTTCGCATGGTTCTCCTCGGTGGTCAGGATACTTTCCAGCATCACCCGCGTGCCGGGATCATCGTCGCCGAAGTAGCGGATCAGTTCGCGGTAATGCTCCACCGCGATCCGCTCGGCGATCAGGTTTTCCTTGATCATATCAACGAGATTCTCGCCCTCGGCGTACTGCGAGGCGGACCGGCTCGCCAAGCCTTCGGGATCGAAATTCGGTTTGCCGCCAAGTTGATTGATCCGTTCGGCAACCGCTTGCATGTGCTCCTACTCTTCCTTCGCATGCTGGGCGAACTCGGATTTGATGCTCTCGCTGAAAATCCCGGAGGCGGTGACCGCATGTATTGTGTAGCGCAACACGCACACGATTTCGGTCGCCAGAACGCTCTGCAAAATCTCGATCGTCTGTCCCACGTCGCCGCGATAGCTCAGGGTCACCGCACCCTTCGACAGATGCCGCTGCGCGCGTTCACGCAGCGTCTGGACTTCGGTGAGAAATGGCTTTGACCGTGATTCCTTCGTCGCGGAACGCTCGCTCACGTGATCCTCCATCTGTCGGGGCGGACGCATAACGCGCTACCGAACCGCTGGTGCCCCGTGGCACGCCCGCTGCCAGCCTGTCTCGCGCGTTTGTGCGAGTCCCCTCCGATGGTGGTGCGACGGTTTACACCGCGGCGGTGACCACGATCTCGACCAGATCATCGCCTTCAAGGTCCACGCCCAGACAGGCCCGCATCGGCAGGTTGGCGCGATCGACCCACTCGTCCCAGGCGCGGTTGAACGCCGGCTTGTTCCGCATATCGGTAATGTAGATCATTGCCGTGAGAATGCTCGACTTCTCAGAGTCTGACTCGAATCGCCG
>PLXO01000254.1 GCA_003151425.1 Acetobacteraceae bacterium | reverse complement strand
CCCCTATCATCGCGGCACCGTGCTGTGGGGATGGCCGGAACAAGTCCGGCCATGACGTTGAAAGGCCGTACCGCCCGACCAAAACGAGAATTGCTGCCAGTCCTCGCAGGCTAGGTCGGCAACCTGCGCAAATGTGCGATCATTGGTCACCAGCACGGCGCCGACACTCAGGGCGTGGGCGGCGATCAGCAGGTCGAGCGGCCCGAGCGGTCGTCCCTGAAATTCGAGAGCGGCCGGGCCGGCCCGTAGCGGTCCGCCGTGTCACTGTTCCACGGCAGCACATCGACGCGGCGCAGGAACTCCGCCACCGCCGCGTGAAGCCGCGTGGCGCCGGCGCGCTTCGCCAAGCCGAACCGCAACTCACCCTTGGTGATGGCGGAAATGCAGAGGCGGGCCATCGGTACTCTCACGACTCGCCGCCCAACCGTTGCGTTGCCGCGTATCAAATGGCTGACCGTGTTGGTGTCGCGCGTGTAACGGATCATTCATGCCACTCTCCGAACGGATCGCGGTCCTGCGCGGCTTGGTCGCGCTCCGTGTGGTCCAGGAAGTCTGCTGGAACATCGGCTTCACGCAGCGCGGCGAGGACGCCGTCCCAGTTCGTAGGCCGGTGTGGCAAAATTACGTCGAGGGTGATGCGGCTATTCGTCATCCCGCCTGACCACGTCGCAGTGGATTGATGATCTCCCGGCCGGCGAAATCCTTTTCATTGTCGGTTGCGACCACACAGTCATTGGCCTCTGCGACCGCGGCGATGATCATGTCCAGCGCGCTCTTCGGCCGCCCGCGTGCGGTTCCCTCGGCCATGAGACGAGCCCAGATCAACCCCGCCCTTTCATCGAATGAGAGTACGCGGCCGGCAAACAGAGCCTGCGGCCCGTCGGGGCCGGCAAACCAAGCCTCCAATTGGTCGCGCTTCTTTCCGCGAGGTTTCTCAAGCACGCCGCGCCAGATCTCGGCAACAGTCAGGGACGCGATGAACAAATCCGAGTCGACCCGGTTCTCCATCCACGCCAGAAGGGCCTCGGATGGACGCAGTTTCGTGGCGTTGCTGATGATGTTGGTGTCGAGCAGATACCGCGTCACAGATCGACCTTGCGACCCGCGTCGCCGGAGCGGGCAAGATCGAGATCGGCCCCAACCAAGGGCGAACGACGAAGCGCCCGGAGGATGCCACCCTTCCTCGGCGGCTCGCCGGCGATCGTACGGCTGACGATTTCGCGAACTCGCGCAGCCTCCGGGCCGTCCTCGGCGAGGCGCCGGGCAAGCGAGCGGATCAGATCACGATCGGTGTCCAGTCCAAGCACCTCGAAACGGGCCATGCCACGCGCAGTCAGGCGGGATCGATAGGTTTGTAAAGCGCGCTTCTGCGAGGTGTTGCCCATGCCAACCTCCAAATATATCCAGCAATATACCCGGTGATACTCCTTGCGGCGAGCTTCACCGGCAGAACCCGTAGGGTGGAAAAGCCATGCCCCGGACTCGATCCCGGGGGCAGCGCATTCCCCCGTCGCACCGCGGGCGGATGGGAGCGGCGGTCGCGTAAAAGTTCATACCGCCGGCGGCGGCAGCGCGACGATATGATGCAAGCGGCAGAATGCGCTACGCTTTTCCGCGCTACGCTTCGAGATACCGCGTCGCCAGATGCGCCTGGAAATCCGCCGGGTCGAGCGGCTTGCCGGTCGCCGCGCGCAGCAGATCATTGAACCCCAGCAGGCTGCCCTTACCGTGCACGTTGGCACGCACCCAGCCCACCAGCGGCGACAGGTCGCCCTTGCCGAGCGCCGCGTCCATCCCCGGCAGGGCGCGTCGCGCCGCCGCCATCAGTTGCGCCGCCGCCATCGCGCCCAGCGTGTAGCTCGGAAAATAGCCGACCGCGCCGTCGTACCAGTGGATGTCCTGCAGGCACCCGCGCACGTCGTCCGGCGGCGTCAGACCAAGCAACGCCGCAAACCCGTCATTCCACGCCCCCGGCAGGTCAGCCACTGCCAAGTCGCCCGACACCAGCGCCTGCTCCAGCCGGAAGCGCAGGATGACATGCGCCGGATAGGTCATCTCGTCGGCGTCCACCCGGATGAAGCCGCGCGACACGTGCCGCCACAGCCGCGCCAGGTTGGCGGGGCGGTAGGGCGCCTTGTCGCCGCCGAACGTCGCGTGCAGCTCGGGCCCGAGCCAAGCCAGGAAAGCGTCCGAGCGGCACGCCTGCATCTCGACGATCAGCGACTGGCTCTCATGCGCCGCCATCCCCGCCGCCTCGCCGACCGGCTGGCGGGCGTGCTCCGCCGGCAGACCGCGCTCATACAGCGCGTGCCCGGTCTCGTGCACCACGGCGAGCACCGCCTGGGTGAAGTCGGCCTCGTCGTAGCGGGTGGTGATCCGCACGTCGGTCGGCGAGCCACCGGAGAACGGGTGCGCCGACCGGTCGAGCCGCGCATGCTCGAAATCCAGCCCGATCCGCGCGGACAGGCGCCGGCACAACGCCTCCTGCGTCGCGATCGGGAACGGTCCGGCCGGGCGCACCGGCGCGGGCTGGCGTGCTTGCCGAGCCTCGACCTCGGGCAGCGCGCGCTGCAGGAAGGTCTCGTAGGCGGCGAACACCGGCGCCACGTCGGCGGCGCCGATGCCGCGCTGGTAGCCATCCATCAGGGCATCGAATGGCGTCAGGCCAAGCGCCGGCGCCAGCGCGGCGGCCTGCTCGCGGACCAGCCGCAGCACCTCCGCGAGATGCGGCCGCACCAACGCGAAATCGGAGGTCCGGCGCGCCTCGCGCCAGATTTTCTCGCAGGCGGAGTTGGCGCGAGCCTGCGCCTCCACCAGTTCCGCCGGCAGCGCCGTGGCGCGGGTGTGGGCATGGCGCATCAGGCGCAGATTGGCGGCGCGCCAGGGGAGCAGGTCCGGATCCGGATCGGCGCCGGCCGCCTCGGCTGCGGCCAGGTCGTCGGCCGCCTCGGGTGCGGTCAGCATCCCGTGCGCCACGCCGGCGAGCACCGCGAGCTGATCGCCGCGCGCCGGCCCACCGCCGGGCGGCATCATCGCCGCGGCATCCCAGCCGAGCACGGCAGCGGCCTCGCCGATCGTGGCGATGCGGGTGAACCGGTCCGTCAGGCGATCATACGCGGACGAGCGATCATGGGCGGACGGGCGATTAGCGGCGGCCTGGCGGTCATCGGCGGGCAGGCGATCATCGGCGGTCATGTACTTACGGCCTTGCGTGCCCAGACGGTGAAGATCACCACCAATGCAGCCGCCAGGCCGTACCAGGTGATCGCGTACGCCAGATGATTGTTCGGCGGCTGCGGCAAATGCTCGGCCGGAATGGGCACGCCCTCCGGCGGCGGTGGGCCCAATGCGATCAGGATAAACGGCGCCACGCGCTCCAGCCCAAGCGCTGCGCCGATCGCAGCCGGGTCCAGCGTGTAGAAGTGGCGCCCGGGCACATCGTCACGGGCGGAGAACAGCCCGGGCGTGTCTGCCTGGTGGACATACCCGGCAACCGTCACGGCACCCTGCGGCATCGCCACCGGAGACGCGCGTTTGATCGGCACCCAGCCACGATCGACCAGCAACGGCGGTGCGCCGTCGCGCTGCAACGGCTCGATCAGGTACGCCCCGAGGTCCGGCCCCGCCCGCGTGTCGCGCACCTCGGCGCCAAACAGCGCGGACTTGTCGTGCATCAGCGTGCCGGTCACCGCGACTTTGGTGAATGGAGCGGGGGTGAATGGCGCGGGAACGGCCCCGTCCGGCGCTGACGGCAACGGGACCGGCGGCGCGGCCTCGGCCCGTGCGATCTGCGCCAGGATGGCCTCCTTCCACGCCAGCCGCCGCACCTGCCAGGTGCCGAGGCCAAGCAGCACCGCCAGCATGGCGAAGGTCATCAGCGCCGGCCCGATCAACCGGCGGACCGGTAGCCGCCCAACCGGCAGAACGCGGTCACGCAGAAGGTGGCCAGGCAGGGTCACAACCCCATCTCGGCGGCGCGATGCCGGAATTGCAGCGCAACGAGTGCCGCCTTCATCGGTCGCATCATCAGGATCGCGCCGGGCAACGTCACCGCCGGCCACAGTATCGCGTGCACCCACAGCGGCGGAGCAAAGTGAAATTCCACCCAGAAGGCCAGGCCCATGACGATCGCGCCAAGCAGCAGGATCACCGCGACCGCCGGCCCGTCACCCGCGTCGTGCGCGCGCAGGTCCAGCCCGCAGACCTTGCAGTGTTCGCGCACGGTCAGCACGCCGGAGAACAGCCTGCCACGCCCACAGCGCGGGCACCGGCATCGCAAAGCCACATTGAGTACCGATGGAAGTACCGATGGCGGGAGCACCGACGGCTGGAATACCGGCGGCGTGAGCACCGAGCGTGCGGGTACCGACGGCGGATGAACCGAAGGCGGCGGGTCGGTCACCGAACTTGTCAGGATGCGACGACCGCGCTGGCGCCCCACCAGTAGATGCAGCTGAACAGGAACAGCCAGACCACATCGACGAAGTGCCAGTACCAGGCCGCCGCCTCGAAGCCGAAATGGCGCTCCGGCGTGAAATGGCCGGCGCGGGCGCGGAACCAGCAGACGATCAGGAAGCAGGTGCCGACGATCACGTGGAAACCGTGGAACCCGGTGGCGAGGAAGAACGTCGAGGGGTACACCCCGCCGCCGTAGAACTTGAACGGCGCGTTGGAGTACTCGATCGCCTGGCACAGGGTGAAGCTCATCCCCAGCAGGACGGTCAGCCCAAGTCCCCACACCAGGCCCTTGCGGTCACGCTCCAGCAGGCAGTGGTGCGCCCAGGTCACAGTGGTGCCCGACAACAGCAGGATCATCGTGTTCAGGATCGGGACATGGAACGGATCGAAGGTGTGGATCGTGCTCGGCGGCCACACCGTCTGGCCGTTGCCCTGAACGTCCGGGAACAGCGCGAAGTTGAAGTAGGCCCAGAAGAAGGCGACGAAGAACATCACCTCACTGCAGATGAAGAAGATCATGCCGTAGCGCAGGCCGAGCCGAACCACCGGCGTGTGCAACCCCGGCGTGCGGCTTTCCTTCACCACGTCGCGCCACCAGAAGAACATGGTGCCCAGCACCAGAACGGCGCCGATCACCAGCATGACGTAGCTGCCGAAATGCGCGGCGAAGATGATGCCGAGCACCGTGCAAAACCCGCCCAACGCGCCGACGATCGGCCAGGGACTCGGGTTGACGAGGTGATAGGGGTGATGCAGCCCGTGGGCTGCGGGAACCGTGGCGCCGTGCGCGTCGCTGCTCATGCCAAATCCATAATCGTACGACCGGGGAAACCGCCCCGGCACGGCAGACGCATCATCCCGAAATCGCGCGCCCATTCAAGGGCGAAGGAAGCAAAGCCGGGGCTTCGCCCCGGCCTTGCTTCCTTCGCTCATTGGATGGCGACCGGGCCGACGTGGGGGCCGGCTTTGGCGAGGGCGCCGGTTTTCGCGGCGTCGGCCAGGGTGCGGAAGAACGTATAGGACAGGGTGATCACGTGCACGTCGGCGGTGCTGGGATCGGTGGCGATCGCCGGATCGACCCAGAAACTGACGGGGAACTGCATTTCCTGGCCTGGGGCCAGGGTTTGCTGGTTGAAGCAGAAGCACGCGGTCTTGTGGAAGTACTTGCCGATCTTGTCGGGGGTGACGTTGTAGAGGGCGATGCCGGTGACCGGCGTCGCTGCCTCGTTGCGCGCGGTGTAGAACGCCACCTGTTGGTCGCCGAGGTTGAGCGTGAGGTTCGCCTGCTCGGGCGCGAACTGCCAGGGCATGCCGGGATTGACGTCGGCATTGAACCGCACGGTGATCTTGCCGGCGGCGACGCCAGGCGAGGCCTCCGGCCCGATCTGCGGCGTGCCGCCGTAGCCGGTGACGGCGCAGAAGACGCGGTACAGCGGGATCGCGGCGAAGGATGCACCGAGCATGGCCAGCACCACGCTCGCCAGCGAGATCGCCGTCCACGCATTGCCCCATCGCTTGTTCATGGGCGCTTGTTCATGGTCGCCGGTTCATCTTCGCGGGCTCATCCGCTCTTGCTCATCTTCACGAGGGTGATCGCGTAGAACAGCACGGACAGGCCGAGCAGCACCGCCAGCACGGCCCAGTTGCGGGCGCGCCGACGCCGGTCGAAGTTTTTGGTGTCGAAGTCCGTGGGCGCGAAGTCCTCGGGGCGGTCGGGATCCCCGGGGCGGTCACGATCCTTGGCTGCATCTCGCGCCGGTGGCCTGCCATGGGTGTCCATAGCGGCCTCACCCGGCCAGCCGGTCGACGGCGAGCGCGGCGAACAGCACGAACAGGTAGACGATCGAGTATTTGAACGCCGCCCGGGCGGGCGCGTCGTTGGTCAGGCTGACCCCGGCCGCGTCCTGCCGATCGCGCGCGACGCGCCAGACGCTCAGCAGAAAGCCGGCGTCCATGATCGCGGCGGCGAGGGCGTAGACGGTGCCCGCGAAACCGATCGCCCAGGGCGCCAGCGACAGGGGCACCAGCAGCAGCGAATACAGCACGATCTGCCGCCGGGTTTCCTTCGCGCCGGCGACCACCGGCAGCATGGGCACATTGGCGCGGCGGTAGTCGTCGTTCGCCCACAGCGCCAGCGACCAGAAATGCGGTGGGGTCCAGAAGAACACGATGGCGAACAGGATCAGCGGGAGCAGGTCGACCGAGCCGGTCACCGCGGCCCAGCCGACCACCGCCGGAAAGGCGCCGGCCGCGCCGCCGATGACGATGTTCTGCGGCGTGCGCCGCTTCAGCCACATCGTGTAGACGAACACGTAGAAGCCGATCGACAGCGCCAGCAGCGCGCCGGCCGTCGGGTTGACCGCCAGGCCCATGATGATCACCGAGGCTACGGCCAGGGTGACGCCGAAGCCCAGCGCCTCGCCGGGGGCGATGCGTCCGGCGGGGATCGGCCGGTTGCGGGTTCGCCGCATCAGCGCGTCGATATCGCGGTCGTACCACATGTTGATCGCGCCGCAGGCGCCGGCGCCGACCGCGATGCACAGCACCGCGGTGAACGCCAGCACCGGATGCAGGTGTCCTGGCGCCACCAGCAGCCCGATCAGGCCGGTGAACACGACCAGCGTCATCACCCGGGGCTTCAGCAGCGCGATCCAGTCGCGCAGCTCCGCTTCCCGGGTCAGGGACGTGGACGCGCCCGCGCCTGCGTGCTCCAGAGCCTGGCCGCTGTCGATTACGCTGGTCATGCGCGAGCAAGTCTCATGTTGGCCAGGAGGTACCTTTCTTCTCCCCCTCCCCTTGAGGGAGGGGGATGGGGGGAGGGGTCTGCGCGTACGCACCCTGGATGTGACCCTGGCACCAACCCCTCCCCCCAACCCCCTCCCTCAAGGGGAGGGGGAGAAGTGCGCGACGTCATCGCGCCGAGATGATAACTGCCGATCATGCGCCGTCCTTGGCCGATCCCTAGCTGATCCGCGGCAGTTCCTCGAAGGTATGGAACGGCGGCGGGGAGGCGACGGTCCATTCCAGCGTCGTGGCGCCCGCGCCCCAATAATTGTCGGCCAGGCGCTCCTTCGAGGTGAAGGTGCGGAACACGACGTACAGGAACACCAGGAACGCGGCGCCGCCGATATACGCGCCGAGCGAGGACACCAGGTTCCAGCCGGCGAACGCCTCCGGATAGTCGGGATAGCGGCGCGGCATGCCGGACAGTCCCAGGAAGTGCTGCGGGAAGAAGGTCAGGTTGACGCCGACGAACGTCATCCAGAAATGCACCTTGCCCCAGAACTCCGGGTACTGGTGGCCCGACATCTTGCCGATCCAGTAGTAGAATCCGGCGAAAATCGAAAACACCGCGCCGAGCGACAGCACGTAGTGGAAATGCGCCACCACGTAGTAGGTGTTGTGCACGATCTCGTCGATGCCGGCATTGGCCAGCACCACGCCGGTGACGCCACCGACGGTGAACACGAACAGGAAGCCGATCGCCCACAGCATCGGCGTGTTCAGCTCGATCGAGCCGCCCCACATCGTGGCGATCCAGGAGAAGATCTTGATCCCAGTCGGCACCGCGATGACCATGGTCGCCGCCATGAAGTAGGCGCGGGTATCCGCGTCGATGCCCGAGATGAACATGTGGTGCGCCCACACCACGAAGCCGATCACGCCGATCGCCACCATGGCATAGGCCATGCCGAGATAGCCGAAGATCGGCTTCTTGCTGAACGTCGAGATCACGTGGCTGATGATGCCGAAGCCCGGCACGATCATGATGTAGACCTCGGGGTGGCCGAAGAACCAGAACAGGTGCTCGAACAGCACCGGATCGCCGCCGCCGGTCGGGTCGAAGAACGAGGTGCCGAAGTTGCGGTCGGTGATCAGCATGGTGATCGCGCCGGCCAGCACCGGGATCGACAGCAGCAACAGGAACGCGGTGACCAGGATCGACCACACGAACAGCGGCATCTTGTGCAGCGTCATGCCCGGCGCGCGCATGTTGANNGCATGTTGAAGATCGTGGTGATGAAGTTGATCGCGCCGAGCAACGAGCTCGCGCCGGCCAGGTGCAGCGCGAACAGCGTGCAGTCCATGCCGATCCCGGGCTCATAGGTCGGGTTGGACAGCGGCGGATACAGCGTCCAGCCGGTGCCCGACTCGCCCATCATCAGGCCGGTGAAGATCAAGACGAAGGCAGGCGGCAGCAGCCAGAAGCTGATGTTGTTGAGGCGCGGGAAGGCCATGTCCGGCGCGCCGATCATCAGCGGCACGAACCAGTTGCCGAAGCCGCCGATCAGCGCCGGCATGACCGAGAAGAAAATCATCAGCAGCCCGTGGCTGGTGACGATGGTGTTCCATTCCTGCCCGGAGTCCACGACGTGGTTGTTGGGGAACATGAGCTGGGCGCGCATGATCTCCGACAGGATGCCGCCCACCACGCCGCCGATCACCGCGAAGCTGATGTAGAGCGTGCCGATGTCTTTGTGATTCGTGCTGCACAGCCAGCGCAGGAAGAACGCGGGCTTGTGGTCGTGATGCCCGTGCGCGTCGTTGGTATCGTCGTGAGTGTAGGCCGACATCTTCCGTACTCTCCTTCGCGCGCCGCTTGCCGCTTCAGCGCTGCACCCGTGCCGCCGCCAGCAGGCTGAACGGCTTATCCCCGATCATCGCGACCGGTGTGACCCCGGTCGATTTGGCCGCCTCAGATTTGGCCGCCGCAGACTGGGCCGCCGCAGACTGGGCCGCCGCAGACTGGGCCGCCGCAGACTGGGCCGCCGCGGTTGCGGCCGCGGCGGACGTGGGCGCGGAGGGCGAGGCCGCCGTGCCACCGGCATCGGCGAACTTCGTCTTCGCCTGCACCAGCCAGGCGTCGAACTCCTGCGGCGTCACCGCGCGCACCACGATCGGCATCCGGCTGTGGTTGGTGCCGCAGATCTGGTTGCACTCGCCGAGGTAGATGCCGGGCTTGTCGGCGCGGAACCAGGTCTCGATCGTGCGGCCGGGGATGGCGTAGCGCTGCACGCCGAGCGAGGGGATGAAGAAACTGTGGATCACGTCGCCGCTGGTTTCCAGCACGCGGATGTTCTTGCCCGCCGGCACCACCAGGTCGTTGTCAACGGTCAGCAACCGGAGCTGGCCCGGCTTCAACTGCTCGTCGGGGATGATGTAGCTGGAGAAGTCGATGTTGCCCTTGTCGGGGTAGCTGTACTCCCAGTACCACTGATGCCCGGTCACCTTCACCGTCAGGTCGGCGTCCGGCGTGCGATCCAGATAGTAGACCAGCCGGAACGACGGGATCGCGATGATCACCAGAATCAGGATCGGGACCACCGTCCAGGCGACCTCCAGGAAGGTATTGTGACTGGTTTGGCTGGGGGTGGGATTCCGCCTGGCGTTGTAGCGATACATCACCCAGCCCAGCAGTCCGGCGACAAACAGGGTGATCAGGGTGATGATCACCAGCACCAGGTTGTGCAAATCGATGGTCTGCTGCTTCAGCGGCCCGCCCGCCGCCTGCATCCCCATTTCCCACGGGCGCGGTGCGTAGACCTGTTGGGCCAGCGCCGGCGTGATCAGGCCGCAGAGGGCGATCGGCCCGAACGCGGCGATCAGCCGCAGCGGGATTGCCATTGGGACGGCCAACGGGACGGTCACGCGTGCCACCAGGCCAGCGATCAGCGCGGCGCACCGCCGCCGGAAGTTGCGCATCGACCCGTCCATCGCCACCCCGTCCATCCCACGTGCGTCCCACCCGGCCCCGACCTGACCCGGCTGCTGGACTGTCGGCCTACCGGACCATTTGAACCAGATCAAGGTCTGCGACGAGCCTGAAGTGCATTCTGAGAAATTGCGCGCATGGTTGCAGCGGAAATCCGCGCGACGGGCGTCGCACATACCCAGCACGCAGGCGGCGGTTCGTCTTCAGCGGGGCGGTTTGTCTTCAGTGGCCTGCTTGCCCCTTACGTTCGCTGCAAGCGCAACGCCTGCAGGGCGCAGGACATTAATTCGCCAGCCGCACCAGCGTGAAAATGCCAAACGGAGGCACTGCCATCGCCTCGGCCTGGGCGCGGTCGGTCGGGCCGAGCAGCTCGTCCATGGAGAAATCCGGGTGCCAGCCCAGCGCACGCGACGCCGGCGCCATCGCCCGCTCGACCCACCAGCGCGGCCCCGCCTTGGCGGCAAAATGGTTGACGAACAGGATGGCGCCCCCGGGGCGGACCACCCGGCGCATTTCGGCCAGTAGAAGCGGCGGGTTGGGCACAACAGACGCAACGAACATTGCCACCGCGATATCGAAGCTGGCGTCGGCGAAATCGGTCGCCTCGGCATCCATCTCGTGGAGCGCCTCGACATTGCGCAGACCAAGCTGCGCCACGCGCTTGCGGGCCTGGGCCAGCATTTCCGCCGACAGATCAATCCCGGTGATCCGCTTCTCGGGCAGGTAGCGCGGCAGCGCGAGGCCGGTGCCGACGCCCATCTCCAGCACGCGGCTACCCGGCAGGCGGTTGGCCAGCATCACCGCGCGGCGACGGCCGATCGTCGACACCCCGCCGAACGACGCGTCATAGACACCGGCCCAGCGACGATAGGCATCCCGCACGGCATCGGCATCGAGCGCGACACGCTGTCCGCCACCACCCGCGCGGGGACCGCCCAGGCTGGGACCGCCCAGGCTGGGACCGCCCAGGCTGGGGCCTCGACGTGTCGGCAGCAGCGTGTGACTCATGCGGGTACGGTTCCCTTCCGCGGTCTGCCTAGACAACCACCCGGCAACGCGCAAGCCTTCATCACTCGCACGCGACGATACGCACGCCGAAACACGACCCGGCGCCAGCCGGGAGATGGTTCGGATCGGCGCCCAGGCCGACCGCCAGTTGCCGACCGCCAGTTGCCGACCGACGGCCGGGCGTGAGCTCGGCCGCTGGGAACCGGCCACTTCGGACCGGCGATTGGGACCTGCCCGGCCGGACAGACCGCCGATCAGCCGGACGGGCTGAGATTGATCGCGGCCGAGCGGCCGTTCTGTTGCTGCTCGACCTCGAAGTCGACCTTTTGTCCCTCGGCCAGGCTGCGCAGTCCGGCCTTCTGGACCGCGCTGATATGGACGAAGATGTCCTTGCCCCCGGTGTCAGGTGCGATGAAGCCGTAGCCCTTGGTCGGATTGAACCATTTGACCGTGCCCTGGGGCATCGACGTGCCGCCTTTCTGCCTGCGGGCGCGCCGACCGGCGACACCCTGAGTGAACAGGGGCATCCCGATCCGATGTCCAATTGCCCGGCAGGAACGCCCTTCCCTTTGGCAGGTGCCTATCCTCGTTGACGAGCGGGATCGCGTGACTGCCGAGGCAGACGATAGCCATCCCGACACCCGGTCGCAACAAATCCGATCGTGTCCGGAGCGGTTTTTGCGGCCGCGCCAGTTTTAGCGGCCGCGCCAGTTTTTTTGCGGCCACGCCATTTTTTGCGGCAATGCCGGAATCAGGCCGCATCCTCGCGCCGGTCGCGCACCTTCACGTAGGCGAGCGACGCGTGCTCGGGGCAGTACGGCTTGCCGGGCACCGACTCGGCGTCGCAGAAATGGAACTCGCGCGTGCCGGGCTCGCCGATCGGCCAGCAGCAGGCCACCAGACGTCCATACGGGCGCGGTGGCGGCGCCTGGACGCGCGGCGGCACTGCCACCGGCCTTGGCCGCGGCGGCATGATGGCATGCGACGGCGCCATCAGCGGCTGGGCGCTGGACAGCGGCGGCAGCGTCGGCCCCATGGCGCGTGGCAGGGTGCGGCGCGCGTGCCCCAGGCTGGGACCGTCGCGGCGGATCGGCGACGGCCGTGCCGACAGATCGAGGCGGTGCGCCTTGCCCACCACGGCGTTTTTCGACACGCCCAGCCGGCGGCCGATTTCGGCGGTGGAATGTCCATCTGCCCAGAGCGCGCGCAGGTGGACGATCGTCTCCTCACTCCACTCCATTTCGTGGGTCCCCTCACCTTGTGACCACAAAATACGGTAGCGAGGCATTTCTCGGGACACAACACGAGAATACGGTCGGACCACAAAAAGTTGTGGAAAACTCTCGATTCGATCACCAGCGGTTGATTTCCGGCGGTGTCGGGAGGGTTTTCAGGGCGCGGGTGGCGGAAAAATCCGGCGGACGGGCGGGCGGGGCGGGCCTGCAAGAAGGCAAGATCCACTGCGGAGCGCGCGGAGATCGCGGAGGAAGAAGATTGGCGCTCCGCGCGCAGCGCCTGCTTCCCGCTTTGCGCGCAGCGCCCCGCTTCCTTCTCCGCGCGCTCCGCGTGCTCCGCGGTGGTTCTTCTTGTCTCGCTGCTTGCTCTTGCTGCCGTGCTGACCGCGGGAGGCCCGCCGCGCGTAGGGGCGCCGGCTGGAGGGGGCGGCGGGATGGTCCGGAAGAAAGCAAGATCCACCGCGGAGCGCGCGGAGATCGCGGGGGAAGAATTTTGTTGTTGTTCTCGCTGGCCTTCGTCGGCTCTTGGTGGCGCTGGTACGGTTGGTGGCGGTGCGCGTGCGGTTGACCCGTTTCCCAGGCCCGCGGTAGCGTACTCGCGGTTGGAGCATGGGCGGGCACCGGCGTGCGGATCTCGATCTTGCAAGCAGCGACAGTGCGCCCGTTCGCTTTTCGGATTACGCCGGAACACTGGTTGAGCCTGGCTGCCGTGGCCGCCGCGTTCCTGGCATGGGAGCTTATCACCCTGCTGCGACTGGTGCCATCGGATCTGCTGCCGGGACCGGGCGTCGTCGCGGCGACCTTCGTTGATATCCTTCGCAACGGGTATCGCGACACGACACTGCTGCAAGACATTTTCGCCACGCTGTATCGGTGCGGGGCAGGGTTCCTTCTGGCATGCGCAGTCGGCATCCCGCTCGGGCTGCTGATGGGCTATCGGGAAAAGGTGCGATCGGCGATCGATCCGCTGGTGCAGTTCATGCGCCCGCTGCCACCGCTCTCGTATCTGATTCTGCTGATCCTATGGCTCGGGATTGGCAATGCGTCGAAGATCGCGCTGCTTTTCCTCGCGTCGTTTCCTATCATCGTGAGCAGCGCCACCGCGGGCGTGCGGTCGGTACGCGAGCAGAAGCTGCAGGCCGCACGCTCGCTGGGAGCGAACGACTGGCAGGTCTTCCGCTTTGTCATTTTCCCATCTGCACTGCCGATGATCTTCACCGGTGGGCGGATCGCGCTGGCGGTGGCATTCTCCACCGTTGTGGCGGCGGAGTTGATGGCGGCGACTGACGGGCTCGGCTGGATGGTGTTCTCGGCCAGCCACTTCCTCCGCAACGATATCATTATCATGGCCGTCATCCTGCTGGGACTGCTCGGTCTTTCGCTGAGCCGGCTGGTGCTGGCGCTGGACAAGGCGTTGATCCACTGGCGCGGCGTGGAGTGAAAGGCGCGGCGAGGATGCGCGGCTGGTTCGCGACGCATTGGCCGGCGATGGTCTCGCTCGGGTTCATCGCCGCGATGTGGACCATCGCGACGCAGCTCGATTGGGTCAGCGACCTGTTCCTGCCCGGCCCCGACGAGGTCTGGTCGGCTTTTCTCGATATTTTGCAGAACGGCTATAAATCGCGCTCGCTGTGGGATCATGCCGGGCTCAGCCTGGAGCGTGTGCTGACTGGCTTCGTCACCGGAGCGGTCGCGGGAACGCTGCTGGGCCTTGGGATGGGCTACAATCGCAAGATCGAAGCGCTGTTCAGCCCGTTCATCGAGTTTTTGCGCCCCCTGCCGCAGCTTTCGTATCTGGTGCTGCTGATCGTCTGGTTCGGTATCGGCGAGCTGCCCCAGATCCTGCTGCTGTTCCTGACCGCGTTGCCGGTTTCCGCCGTGGCCGCCATGGATGGGGTGAAGAGTACGTCGGTGCAGCGAATGCAGGTTGCGCGCACGCTGGGCGCGAGCGAGTGGCATATCTTCCGCCATGTGGTCCTGCCGTCAGCTTTGCCGGAGATCTTCACCGGCGCGCGGCTTGCAATCGGCGTTGTCTACGCTACGCTGATCGCAGCGGAGATCATCGCCGGCAGCACCGGCCTGGGCTGGATGATCCTGGATGCCGGGCGATTCTTGCGTTCCGACTATGTGTTTGTCGGTATCATTCTGATCGGGATGATGGGCCTCGGGCTGGATCGGCTGTTGCTGCTGGCCGAGCGGCGCGTGGTGCATTGGGCGGGCAAGGCCTGATTGGCCTTGGACAACAGGGGGAGAACCACGAATGAGAGATGGCATTTCGATCGGCCGGCGGCGCGTGGTGCAGGCGGCCGGAGCGGCAGCTTCCATGCCGTTGTTCGGCATCGGCATGGCGCGGGCGGCAGCCCCGGATCAGATCCGCACGGCCTTCTTCGTCGAAACCAAGCCCACCATGATCGCCAAGGGAGAAGGCTGGTTCGACCAGATGGCGGGCGCGAAAATTCAATGGAGCGAAGTGGGAAGCGGCGCTGAGATCAACACCGGCATGGCGGCTGGCAGCTTCGATATCGGGCTGGCGATCGGATCGTCGCCGACCGCGGCTGGGCTGAGCCAAGGCATCCCGTACGAGCTGATCGGCATGGTGGACAATATCGGTCCGGGCGAGGACATGGCGGTGCGCAAATCGGCCAACATCCGCACGCCGGCTGATTTCAAAGGCAAGAAGGTGGCGACTCCCTTCGGTTCCACCTCGCATTTCCGCCTGCTCGGGTTCCTGGCGCTGAACAAGCTGACCCAGGCGGAGGTGACGGTGCTCGACATGAACCCGAATGCGATGCTCGCCGCGTGGGACCGGGGGGATATCGATGCGGGTTACGTGTGGGCGCCGGCCAAGTCGAAGATGCTGGAGAACGGCGGGGTCCTGTTCTCCACCTACCAGAAGTTGGATGCCGCGGGCTACGTGATCGCTGACCTGATCGTGGCGCACACGGCATTCAGCCAGAAGTATCCTGACGCAGTCGTGGGATTTCTGAAGGCGTATGGGCGCGCCCTGGCGATGTGGCAGGCGAAGCCCGACGCAGCGGCGCAAATTGTTGCAAAAGAGGCCGGTGTGACGCTGGACGTGGCAAAGCACGACATGGAGGAATACGATTTCGTCTCTCAAAAGGATCAATTGTCGCCGGAATGGCTGGGCATGCGCGGCCAGCCGGGGAAGTTCACCAACGTGCTGAAGGGCACTGCCGATTTCCTGGCGCAGCAAAAGAGCATCAGGTTGGCGCCGGAGCTTTCCGTGTTCCAGAAGGGCACCAACACCACGTTCCTGCAGCGTGCTGTTGCGGGCTGAGACGAGGCAGCCGGGCGCGGCCGCGGAGAGAGCGCACGGAGCGCCGCTCGTCGCGTTCCGCGATATGGCGGTGGTGTACGGCGCGGGTGCGACGGCGGTGCGGGCGCTCGATCGAATAAACCTTTCGTTCGGGCGCGGTGATTTCGTCTGCATTGTCGGCCCGTCCGGCTGCGGGAAAACAACGATGTTGCAGACGCTGGCGGGGTTCATCCGTCCAAGCGGCGGAGCGGTGTTGTTGCACGGGCGGCCGGTGTCAGGGCCGGGGCCGGATCGTGGCGTGGTGTTCCAGCAGCCGGCGCTGTTTCCGTGGATGACGGTGGCCGAGAATGCGGGGTTCGGGCCGCGGGTGCGCGGGGTAAATGCGGCTGCTCGGGCGGCGGTTGTGGAGACGTATTTGCGGACGGTGGGGCTGTGGGAGTTCCGCAGCCGCTACCCGTATGAGCTTTCGGGCGGGATGCAGCAGCGGTTGGCGATCGTGCGGGCGCTGGCGAACGATCCCGAGCTGCTGCTGATGGACGAGCCGTTCGGGGCGCTTGACGCGCTAACCCGGGAACGTATGCAGGAGGAACTGCACGCGGTCTGGCGGCGGAGCGGGATGACTGTGGTGTTCATTACCCACAGTGTGGAGGAGGCGGTTTATCTGGGGACGGATGTGGTGGTGATGTCGCCGCGGCCCGGGCAGATCGTGGAGCATTTGAAGGTGGATTTTTGTCTCCAGCCGGAGGGGCGGGATATCCGGGCGATCAAGTCCAGTCCGGAGTTCGTGGCGGCGCGCGAGCGGGTGCTGTCGTTGATCTGGCGGATGGAGGGGTGAGCCGGGGGCAGGGCAATCGCACTCGGCCTTGTGTGTGGCGATTGGTGTACTGCGGGCTTGCATCGGTGCCGCGGGCGGCTTAGGCAAGACAATCAAGCAAGCCAGAATAACACGGAGCACACGGAGAAGCAGATTAAGTCACGGAGTCCACGGAAAGCAAATCGTGGCGCTTCGCGCAAGCTTTCTGTTTGACTTTGCGCGAAGCGCCATCACTTTCTTTCCGTGGACTCCGTGACTTAATCTGCTTCTCCGTGTGCTCCGTGTTATTCTGGCTTGCTCGATTTGCGATCCACACACGATGCGCATCAGCGGCACCCGAGCCGACGCATTCTGCCAAATGCGATTGCCCTGTGAGCAGGGGGCTCCGGGGTTGACACGGTTGAGAGGGCCTCGATCGTTCGCCGCCAACTGAGATAAGTCGGGAGGTTCTTGGTGGCCACGCCGTGGAAGCGCCGCATCCATTCCTTGAGACGGCCGTGGCAGGCGTTCACGTTGTTGATGTGAAACTGCGGCGCCTCCGGCTTTGGAGTGCCGGGAGCGGGCAACAAATGGAACTAGACCCGGGCGCGCCGCGCGAAGGCGGTGATCGCCGTCCATGCTCGGTTTCCCCGCCGCCGCGGCCGAATCTCCCAGCTTTCAACAGATCTCGCCATAAGAGCGAAGAAGATTGGCGCTGCGCGCGCAGCGCCTCGCTTCCTTCTACGCGCGCTCCGTGTGCTCCGCGGTGGATCTTCTTGACTTGCTGACCTGGGTGACCTCGGGAGGTTCCCGGGCGGTTGGCGTCAGAACAGCAGCCCCTTCTTCAGCAGCCCGTGCACGCCCTTCTCGCCGTTCACCGTCTGGGTGACGTGGAAATCCACCGCCAGCGAGCAGAACTGATACGCCTCGTTGCGCGACAGGTTGGAGCGGGTGCAGATGAAGGCGATCATCTCGCGCAGCGCCGTCTTCATCGCCACGTCAAGGTCCTCGTGCATCCCCATGCTGATGAAATGCGTCGCCGTCTCGGCCCGCGGATAGGCCAGCAGCGGCGCGCGCGTCCCACTGCCGCCAGCGCCGGCGCCTGCGGACGACAGGTTCTTGTGCAGCGTCAGGGTGAACGTGCCGGTCAGGCAGATTTCCAGCGCGTTGATGCAGACCTCGCCGTCGCCCTGCACGCCGTGGCCGTCGCCGGCGGAGAAGTTCGCGCCCTCGACCCAGACCGGCAGGAACAGCGAGGCACCCTCGCCGACCTCCTTGTTGTCGAGGTTGCCGCCATGCGCGCGCGGCTCCTTGGTGGAGATGGTGCCCCAGTCGGGCGGCGGCGCCACGCCCATCACGCCGAAAAAGGGTGCGAGCGGCAGCTCGGTGCCCCAGGGCAGCTTGGCGATGCGGCGGGTCTGGTCGATCGGGATATGGCTGAGAAAGCGTTCCGGAAAATCCTCCGGCAGGGTCCCCATCAGCGGGCGGAAGCCGCAATAGCCCCAGTCGGCGCCGAACGCGATCTTGTCGATATGGACTTCCAGCATGTCGCCGGTCTGCGCGCCGGCGACCGCGACGGGACCGGTCAGGATGTGGCCGCCGACGCGCGGCAGGTCGGCGGCGTGGATCGCGACGAGCGCCGGTGGGATGTGCAGACCCGACACGGGCGGCGGCATCGCCTCCGGGCCGCCGGAGACGCATTCCAGCACGACCGTATCGCCGGAGTCGACGGTGATCAGCGGGGGATAGGCGGCGTCGAACGTGCCCCACCGGACGGTGGAGGGGGTCGGCGACAGGCGGTGCGTGGCCATGCGGGGCACTCCGTCAGGGGGTCTGACGCAATGCTCCCGGATCGGCGGGCCGCGTCAAGCGGCGTCGCGCGCTGGGGTCTTGGCGCCGGTGGCCTGGGCGGTGCCGGACTTGGCGGCGCTGGCCTGCGCGCCGGGGCCGGAGATGGTACCCGCCGGCTTGTCGACGCTGTGCTCCATCGAGTCGTCGTCCGGCTCCGCCATGTTCTTCTTGAACGACTTGATGCCCTTGGCGAAGTCGCCCATCAGGCTGCTGACCTTGCCGCCGCCGAACAGCAGAAGCACGACCAGCAGCACCACCATCCAATGCCAGATGCTGAAGCTACCCATAGTTCCTCCATGCGGGGCGGCGGCGATCGGTCCGCGATCCTCCCCGGCGGACACGACATGGCGCGAGGCGCGGGATGATGCAAGCAATATCGGGCCAGTGATGGGGGGCGAGGCGGCGCCGGCGGTCAGCGTGCTGATGACCACCTGGAATGGGGCGGGGTTCATCGGCGCAAGCATTGCCAGTGTGCTGGCGCAGAGTTTCGCCGATTTCGAGCTGATCGTGGTGGATGACGGGTCGACCGACGGGACGGCACAGGTTGCTGGCGGCGATCGGTGACCGGCGGCTGCGCGTGCTGCGCCAGGCGGTGAATGGCGGGGTGGTGGCGGCGCGCAATGTGGGGTTCCTCGCGGCGCGCGGGCGCTATGTGGCGGCGCTGGACCATGACGATCTGAGCCATAAGGAGCGGCTGGCGCGCCAGGTGGCGTATCTCGACGCGCACCCGGGGGTGGTGCTGGTGGCGACGGAGATCGAGATCGAGGAGCCGCCGCGCCGGCGCAAAAAAAGTAGTAGATGTCTCCCCCTCGCCTTGCGGGCTTGGGCCGCAAAGCGGACCAAGGTAGGCGGAGGGGTAGCCACCCCCCGAACCTCCGCGACACCCCTACCCAAACGCCGCCACGCCCCGGACCATCCGACCGGGGGCGATCCGACCCTGATCCGCTGGCTGCTGCACGTGGACAATCCGCTGACCTGGTCCTCGGTGATGTTCCGGGCGGATGCGGTGCGGCGGCTGGGGGCCTTCATGCGCCCGGACTACGAACTGGCGGACGATTTCGATCTCTACCACCGGCTGCTGACGCTCGGCAACATCGCGCGGTTGGACGAGGCGCTGACGGTCTACCGCTGGCACGCCAGCAACACGACATACGGACGCGAGGACGCGTTGAACGCCAACGCGGTGAAGGTGCTTGCCGCCGCGTATGCGCCGCTGCTGGGAGCCAACGCGGAGGACGCGGCGACGTTGGTGATCCGGCATTTGTCGGATCACAAGCCGGCGCGTGACGGTGCGACTCTGGCGCGCCTGGGCAGCTACCTGACACGGCTGCTGGCGGCGTTCGGCGGCGCGCATGGGCTTGCCGCGCCGCATCGGGCCGAGTTGGCAGCCGTGACCGGAACGATCTGGTGGCGCACGGTCCGCGCCGCCGCACGCTCAGGTGCGCCAAGCCTGCTGCGAGCCTATCGCGCCCAGCCTGCCTTGGCCGCTGCGTTCCGGCCGGCGCACGTTGACGTCGCGATATCGGCGCTGGTCGGACTGGCGCGCGGCACGATCTACCGGTCGCGTGCCTGAGTTGCGCGGGGCGTGGACGGCGGCGGTCGTGGTTGCCGCAGCGCCACGGGCAGGGCCTCTGCTTTACTGTTGCTGCGGAACCGTCGCCCCTTCGACAGTGGGCATCACATACTGAGTGGTCATCGGCGCAGGTGTCACGTACGTGGTCGAGGTCCCCGCCTGCGGTGATACCACGGTGGTGACTGTCGGTGCTGGTGCCACATAGGTCGCGGCCACCACCGGGCTTAAACTGCCCGCGGGTGCAGGTGAGATGGAACTCCCGGTCACCACTGATCCCGCGGGGACTTGCACCGGGACGCACCCGGCCAAACCGAGGAGCGCGGCGGGTAGCAATATGGCGTAACGCATGGGTATTTCCTTTTGGTTAGCCCTTGCACATCTCTAACGGCGATGGCGCTGGGGCAAAGCCTTGAGGCGAATAACGCCCCCGTGTTGCGATGGTTTCATCACGAAGACCGTGATGGGCACCATCGATATCGGGTGGCTCCGGGAAAGGAGTAGGTTCGGAAACTACTCAGAACAGTCGAGCCGACATTCTGAGTTTGCTGCAATGAGGGCGTGACCTGGCCAACGCGCAGCGGCAAATACAACGCGAAGCGTGCTACCTGCGCCCCCCGGTCAGACAGCATCGGTTGCCAACGCGTAGCGGCGACAGTGCTCCAGATATGCGGCTTCGTGGCTGGCGACCAGGGCGACGATGCTCGACCATAACCATGACGGCGCATCCAACCGTTTCGAGCCGCTGCGGGCGAGCTCCGCGCGCCACTTCCGGCGTGTCGGCGCGTCCATCTGCTCACCGTGCGCCTTGCCCACGACAAACGCCAGGAAACGCGCGGCTTTCATTGCTTCCTCTCGCGTCAGTCGATCGATTTCCAGCTTAAGGTCCTGCGGCAGCAACTCGCGCACGAACACGGATCGTTCCATCAAGTGCGCCGCTACCATGCGTTCGCCCAAATGCGGCGACAGGTGCCGGGCGCCTTCCACCACACGGTCCGCGTAGTCCCTGGGCATTTTTGCCTTCGCATGTCCAGGAGAAGCTGCCTGGACCGCCTCCTTCACATCCATAAGGCAAAACCTGGCCGCTCTGGCGTGGTTGCCGATGACCCCAAGCAGGACTGCGAAACGCGGCCGCCCCATGGAGCTGCAGCCCTTGACCCAATACGCGGCATCGCGCACCTCGATGACCGCATCGTCATCCCGCGACCGCAGGGAGGTCGCGAGCTTGCGCAGCCGCTCCGTGTCGAACAGCGCCTCGAGCGCCCGTCTTTCCGCGACCGAGAGTGGCCAGAATCGTTTACCAAGCGGAATTGTCGGCTTCGCGTCCTCGATGCGCTCTTCCGCAAGGTGCCTCCAGGTCCGCCGCGTTGCCTTGCGCATCACAACACGGACCGAGTCCGGTCGGTGATCATTCAGGTCGAGACCAGCGGCATCCTCGCTCAGGGCAGCGTCGTAGCCCTCGGTGATCTGCTCAAGCATCCTGGCCGTCGTGACACCGGGCAAATCCGAACCGCGCGCCGCCATGGCAAGCGACAAGCCAAGTCGGATCAGATCATGGGCTGGATTGCCGATCACTGTCTGGTCCAGGTCGCGGATCTGGATGGCAATCTCGCCGGCCTCGTTGGCGACCGGCCCGAGGTTGCCGAAATGACAATCCCCGCAGATCCAGATCGGCGGTCCTTCGGGTGCGGCGCGGCCTGCCGCACTCTCCAGCCACTCGTAGAATTTTGCGGTGCTCCCGCGGACAAAGGCCTGGGCCGAACGCGCCATTTTCAGGTTGCGGCGATGGACCAGAATGGCTTGCCGGTCAGCAGGACGCTTCGGGACGCGCGTTGATGGTCTCATTGAGCCGACATTCATCCGATGGGTCGCCTGGGCGCGAATAGAAATTGGACGCTCAATTCGGCATTATGATCGTAATGCCGATAGCGGAATAAGCCGCACCTGACCAGGCATGATCAGCACCGTCCCGGCGTCGCCAACCGCGTGCCGCGGCAGCCGGTGGTCGTGAGACGATCGTTGCCCGTCAGACCACCTCCGGCACCGCGCGTTCGCCCATATGCACGCTGTGCGCCTCCACGCCGAAGCCGACCAGCACCGCGATCACCACCGCCACCACGCCGGCCACGCCGGCCAGTGCCCAACTGTAGTTGTGGTCCATCGACGCGCCGATGCCGGCCTGCAGCGTGGCGTTGTAGGAGGCCAGCAGGTTGCCAAGCTGATAGACCACGCCCGGAAATGTCGCGCGGATGCTCGGCGGCGACAGCTCGTTCAGATGCGCCGGGATCACGCCCCAGGCGCCCTGCACGCAGATCTGCATCAGGAAGGCGGCGATGCCGAGCGTGAGGGCCGTGCTGCCGAACGCCCAGAACGGTATCACCGGCAGCGACAGCAGCGCCGCCAACACGATCGTGACGCGCCGGCCAATGCGCTGCGACAGCATCCCGAACCCGATGCCGCCGATTATCGCGCCCGCGTTGTAGATCAGCGCGATGGTGGTGATGGTGGCGTGGTCGAAATGGTGCTGCACGCCCAGGAAGATGTTGGGGTAGATGTCCTGGGTGCCGTGGCTGAAGAAGTTGAACGCGGTCATCATGATTATGGCATAAATACTCAGCCCGACATGCTGCCGCAGCACCGAAACGATGGACGGGCGGGGCGCGAGCTGACGTGCCGTCCAGTCCGGGCTTTCCGGCACGTTGCGACGGATATACAGCACCAGCAGCGCCGGCAGCGCGCCGACCATGAACAACCCGCGCCACCCGACCAGCGGATAGACCACGTAGAATGCGATGGTGGCGAGGAAATAGCCGGTGGGATAGCCGGATTGCAGCAGACCCGAGACCCAGCCGCGCCATTTCGCTGGAATGGTTTCCATGGTCAGCGAACTGCCGATGCCCCACTCGCCGCCCATGGCGATGCCGAACAATGCGCGCAGAATGAGGAAGCTGATCAGGGTCGGGGCCAGGCCGGAGAGCAATTCGAGGACGGAGTAGCATAGGACGCTGATCATCAGCATCGGGCGGCGCCCGAAGCGGTCGGCCAGCCGGCCGAAGATGTAGGCGCCAAGGGCACGCATCGCCAGCGTGAGGGTGATTGCGACGGTGACCGTGGTGATGGTCACCCCGAATTCCTTGGCCACGTCGCTGAACACGAAGACCATGAGGAAGAAATCGAAGGCGTCCAGCATCCAGCCGAGGAAGCTGGCGATGACTACCTTGCGCGCGCGATCGTTGTCGCTCATTGATTTTCTCCCAGAGGTGGCCTGCCGTCGGTCAGAACCGACGGGCCGTTACCGGCACGTCCCAATGGGCATGTCCCAGTCGGTTCGGCGTCGTCGCCTGAGTTTGGCCATGTTTGCGTCGTTTCGACAAGACGCCGGTTGGGGGCACCGGCTGGGTGCGAGGTGGGGCCCGGTCCCACGACGCGCGCTTGCGGCGCACGCAACGGCCCGCAAGGCAGGGCAGATGCGTCAGCCGCGCCACAATGCCGGATCGTTCTGCTATCCAACGCGAGCGGCTACGGTAACCGCTCGCTACTCGTTCTCTGCCACCCGCACCGCGCGCGGGGTCGCGGCGATCAACTGGTCATGTGAGGTCGGACGATCCGGCAGGATGAACCCAAGCGCTGGATACTCGGTGATCCCCATCTGCCCCGACGGAGGCCACCACAGCCGCACCACGCTCCAGTCGTTGCCGGGGGAGACGTCGATCACCGGCTGGTCCTCGGTGACACGGTGATGCACCCAGTTGGCCTGCGTCACCAGCACCTGGCGCCCGGACATCACCCGCGTCACCACGGCGACATGCCCATCGGGCAGCCGGCCGGAGCTGCGCAGCGCCAGGATGCTGCCCACCGCCGGGCGCGACGCACGCTGGTAGCGGCCCGCCGCCTGACGCCACCAGTCATCGGCGCCGCCGCTCAAACGCACCCCGGTGAGGGCGCGGGCGAACGGCGCGCACTCCACCGCCGCGGTGCCGCCGACATAGTCGCCGACCCGCGCCCCGCCGCCGGACCCGCAGGCGGACAGCGCGCATAGCCCGAGCATCCACAGCAAGGCGTGCAGGCGGCGCATCGGTCACCCACTCCCCGGAGCACTTCCGGCACATTTATCATCTTTCACCTTAGCAGAATGCAATAGCTGCCTGAAACACCTTGCGTCTACCCGCGCATGTGCCGCTGATCCGGCGACGCCACTTGCAGGTGGGCGGCACCCTCACCCGTCGCGCCTCGCGCACCGCCTTGGTCCGATGCGCGATCCAAACCCCCGGTGCGGGCGAGGCGCGCGAAGCGTGGCGTGCGGTGCATGCCGCGCCCGGCGTTCTTCGCGCCAGACCTGGGCTCTTCCTGCCGACCGTGTGAGGCCCCAGATGCCCGGTCTCAGAGACCGTCGCGAAACTCTGTCGGTATGGCAAAACTCTGCCGGTATGGCACAGTTCCGCCTGTTTTCGCGGGCCAGGCCGCTATGGGACGCGCGCATTCTGGCGGGTGATTGTCGAACGATTGGTCGGACCAGGGACGCGGCTCTCGACGCCAACCGTCTCGGGGCTCGCATCGTCTGCAATCAAGCAAGCAAGGTTTTAACACGGAGGACACGGAAAAGGCACGGAGGCCACGGAAAGTAGGAAGATGATGCGCTTCGCACGGTGTTTGATCATACGCCCGCGCGGAGCGTCAAAATTATTGCTTTCCGTGGCCTCCGTGCCTTTTCCGTGTCCTCCGTGTTACAACCTTGCTTGCTTGCCATGGATCGAGTGCCCGGGTCCCGTCAGAAGGGTGTCCCCGGCGCCCCGGGGTGACGGCGGATGAATGCCGTGGCGCCTGGCCTCGGACCGATCGGCCAGGCCCGCCCGATATCCGACGAAATCAATGATCGTCGGCGTTCCGGGGGCGATTCGAGTCGGACTCTGACAAACCCTGCCCCGGCGCTGGAATGCCGCGCCCTGTCTGTGCGCTCACCGCCTCGCACCCACACCAAGGAACCCAGCCAGTGCGCATCGGAATGTCAAGGTTGTCGTGTTGCAGTTCCCAGCGCAGGCAGTGGTGGTAGACCGATTCCAACAGGCCTGGGCCGAGTTATCTGTGCACCTTGATGCCGAGTCGGATGATCCGGTCGGTCAGGACGGGGCCGGGCTCGGGGAGGGTCATGCTGGGTGGGGTATGGGCGCGGTTGGTTGCCGAAGGCTTAACCCGCTTGGTCTGTCGTGTGTTCGGGCTGGTGAAGTTCGAAGTTAACGCAGAGGCCGCAGAGAGCCCCCGGGTCAAGCGCCCGAGGGCAGGCTCCGAGATCGCAGAGAAGGATTTCCAAGCGCTTCGCGCGGTTGTTGCGGCGGTAACGCGTCTTGGTATGGCGCCCACGCCGGCCGGTTTATCTCCGGGCCGCAGGCCCCATCAAACCTTCTCTGCGATCTCGGAGCCTGCCCTCGGGC
>PLXO01000096.1 GCA_003151425.1 Acetobacteraceae bacterium | reverse complement strand
GTCAGCCTCCTACAAGCTGACCGTCTATGAATCGTAGAAATCACCGCGCCGGAATCCGCTACTTATCATCGCGAGACGATTACCGGCCGAGTGTTGCAATCAAGACTCACCCGCCCAGCAGAGCACGCGGTGCTGGCTGATCCGCCGCCAGCACCAGCGACCTAATTGACGACAGGCCCTAGCCGCCGGCCCGCTGCATCGCAGCATCGCACGGTACTTCAATTCGTCTGACGTTACGCCTCCGATATGCGTCGCGACCCACCCTTATGGCCCGACCTCCTCGACGCCAAGAACCCGGACCTGACCCCCGCGAGACGCCAGCAGCGCCGTGGCGAGAGCCGCGATCAATGCGAACAGGCAGGCGCTCAGGAAGATGCGGGTCGGCGCCAGGCCGAGCGACAATAGATACCCGCCCAACACCGGCGCGACGATGCCGCCGAGCCGCCCTATCCCGAGCGCCCAGCCAAGGCCGCTCGTGCGCATGCGCGCCGGATACAGCTTTCCGCAGGCCCCGTTGGCGCCGGTCTGGCTTCCGGTGATCGTCATCCCGGCCAGGAACGTCATCGCCAACAGCAGTGCGTAGGGCAGCGCCGCGAGCGCAATCGCCGCAATGAATATCGCGCCGGCGGCGTAATGCAGCGCCAGTGCGCGTTCGGGGCCCATCCGGTCAACCGCGAAGCCAAGATACAGGACCGCAAACATCGCCCCGAAGTCCCGCAGGCTGGAGGCGAACACGGCCTGCGCCGGACTCATGCCGATCAGGGTCAAGACGGTCGGCATCCAATAGGCGAACAGGAACAGGTTCAACAGGCTGCAGAAGAAAACGATCCATAACAACACGGTCTGCAAGGCATAGCCTTGACCGAACAGCATCCTGATCGGATTGACCGGCGCGATGTCGACTGCGGCGCCCCCCGTCGGTGCGATATCGAGACGTTGCAGCAAGGCGGCGTGGCGCGGTGAAACGGTCTGCCGGGCGGCCAGGAAGCGCGGCGATTCCGGCAGCCACAGCGCCAATGCCACCACCAGAAGCAGCGGGAATGCCCCGCCGAGGATAAAAATCATCGGCCAGCCGAACTGCGGCAGCAGCAATGCCACGATCTGGCCGCCCAGGAAGCCGCCCAGGGGCGCGCCGGTGAACGTGGCCATGATCATGGTCGCGCGCAGACGGCGCGGCGCATAGTCGCCGCTCAGTGCGGCTGCCCCTGAAAATCCGCCGCCGATGCCGAGCCCGGTGAAGAAGCGCCAAAGTGTCAGCATGCCCAGCGAGTCGGCCGTCGCGCTCAGCAGCGAGGCGACCCCAAAGATCGTCAGGCTGATCAGCAACAGCGGACGGCGGCCGAAACGATCTCCGATCGGCCCCGCGGAGAGCGCACCCGCCATGATACCGATGCTCGACCACAGGAACGCTGTCGTGAACATCGTCGGCGGAAGATGCCATTCATGGATCAGCGACGGCACCGCCCACGCGACCGAGTTAAGGTCATAGCCGTCGCAGGTCTGCACGAGCAGGCACAATGCCGCAACGCGGAGCTGCAAGCCGCCGATCCGCTGGTTCTCGAGCGCGGCCTCGGCCGCCGACAACGCCGCTTCCGCCATGGTGGCCCCTCGACGTTTCTTCCCTGGAGTCCAGGTTGCATGTCCAGCTTGTGCCGCGCAAGCCAAAGCGCACCGGCCAGCCATCCACCGGACAACCCAGGGCAATCGGGCGAAGCAATGGGCCCGGCCGGATGCTGCTGTCCCGGATGTCGCTGTCATTGCGAGCGTAGCGAAGCAATCCCCCGCCAGTTGCACACCCTCGTGGGGATTGCCGCGTCGCTGCGCTCCTCGCAATGACAGTGAACCGGCTGATCGTCCGCCTCTCCTTCGTTCACCCGATTGCCCTGCCGGACAACCACCCTTGGCTTGCGTCCGGCTATGACGCAACATCACCCTCGAACGACGCCGCGTGTCCGGAGGAAGCGCCAAGCATGATCAACAAGATCGTCCAATCCATGGCCGAAGCCATGGCAGGCATCGCGGACGGATCGACCGTGCTGATCGGCGGCTTCGGTGCCGTCGGCCAGCCGAACGCGCTGATCGACGGGCTGATCGAGCAGGGCGCAGCCGGCCTCACCGTTGCCTGCAACAACGCCGGCGTCGGCCATGTCGGCCTGGCCCGCCTGATGGAGCTTGGCCGCGTCGCCAGGATCATCTGCTCTTTCCCGCGCTCGTCCGACCCCGTGGTGTTCGAGACCCTGTATCGCGCCGGCAAGATCGAGCTGGAGATCGTCCCGCAGGGCACGCTCGCCGAACGCATGCGCGCCGCCGGTGCCGGCGTTCCCGCCTTCTTCACCGCCACCGGCGTCGGCACCAAGATGGCGATGGGCAAGGAGGTTCGGGAAATCGACGGCCGCAGCTACGTCCTGGAAAAATCATTGCCCGGCGACGTGGCGCTGGTCGAAGCGTGGGAGGCCGACCGCTGGGGCAACCTGACGTTCAGAAAATCCGGGCGCAACTTCAACCCGATCTGCGCCATGGCCGCCAAGCTGACCATCGTGCAGGCGCAGCACATTCGCGAACTGGGCGAGATCGATCCCGACCATGTCGTCACGCCGGGGATCTTCGTAGACCGTGTGCTGCACGTGCCCTACGGTGATCCGACCGGCTTCTGAACAGGAGGCGCCAAGATGCCCGACACCGCCATCGCCGAGCCCAAGCCACTGACCCGCCCGCAGATGGCCGCACGCGTCGCGCGTGACATCCCGGAGGGCTGGTACGTCAATCTCGGCATCGGCATCCCGACCGCGGTCGCCGACCATGTGCCGCTGGAACGCGAGGTGATCTTCCACTCCGAGAACGGCGTGCTTGGCATCGGCCCGGCGCCGCCGGAAGCCGAGATCGATCGCTGGCTGATCAATGCCGGAAAGCAATATGTCACCCTGCGCGCCGGCGGCAGCTATTGCCATCACGCCGACAGCTTCTCGATGATCAGGGGCGGGCATCTGGATCTTTGCGTGCTCGGCGCATTCCAGGTCGCGGACAACGGTGACATCGCCAACTGGGCCACCAGCGAGAACGATACGGCGCCGGCGGTCGGCGGGGCGATGGACCTGGCCGCGGGGGCGAAACGGCTCTGGGTGATGATGGAACACACCACGAAGGACGGCACGCCGAAACTGGTGCGCTCGTGCAGCTATCCGTTGACGGCGGTCGGCGCGGTGAAGCGGGTCTACACCAACCTCGCGGTGATCGACGTCACGCCCCACGGCTTCGAGGTGATCGACATGGCCCCCGGAATGACCCTCGAAGCGTTGCAAGCACGCACCGAGGCGAAGCTGCATCTGAAACAAATGTAACGCGATGTACACCTCTCCCGCTCTTCGCGGGAGGGGTCGGGTCGCGAAGCGATCCGGGTGAGGGCCGTGTGCGCGGCACAACCCTCACCCTCGACGCTGCGCGTCTCGACCTCTCTCGCGAAGGGCGGGAATGCAAGAAATGGCCGGTTTTATTGGGTTTCTTGCGTTGGTATGGGGGAGAGCGTGGGGGAGAGATTCGGGTCCGCTACGCCACCATGTTTGCCAACGGTGTGAACGCAGTCACTCCGTCTCGTCCGACGATGGCATCCAATGGCCATCGGGGGTGCTGCGGTTCGGACAGGGCGCTCATCCAGTCCAACGAAGGCTGTGAGACGGCGTTGCCACTTGCGATAGGCGTGGACGCCACTGGCCACGATGACGGACGAAATTCCGAGGGTTCATCGTCTTGATGCCATAGGGTTTGGACGAAGGAAGGCCGCGACGGCGGAAGCGCCGGCCCGTGGTCATCCAACGATGGCGCCACGCAAGCGAGCGCCGCAGCCACTGCTACTGCGAATCTCCGACACAAGTCGCATGAGCACATAGCCCGACCTTCCGACACGCCCTCCCTCGATTTGGGGACGCACCAGCCCGGACGCAACCGGGTGCCAGCTTTGAGCGTCAAGACGCACGCGTTAGCATTTGCGAACGGAGGACCTGCGATGCGACATGCAGTGAGGGCGTTCGTTGGTGCTGGGGTCGCCGTGTTGGCGGTTCTGGGCGTTGTCGAGACCACCGATCACGGAGAGGCGGCAGAGTTCGCGTCGATTGGCACCGGGGCGATGTCTTGCGGAAACTGGACTTCTGACCGGCGCGACCGACAAGCTATCGCTGAGGAGCAGTGGATTTTGGGATTCCTGTCTGGCATCGGTGCAGCACCCCAAAGTCCCGGACTGCCGGTCAACCCCTTGCATGGGGTGGACGCGCAAGCCGTTTTGGCTTGGATCGATAATTATTGCCGGGGCCACCCGCTCGATCTCATCATGACTGCCGGAGAAGCATTCGTCACGGCGCACCCACGATGATCCAAAAATCCCGGAACGGATAAGCGCGCCGTCTGGGGAGGTGTTTTTCCCCGGCGCCGGCATGTCGAGTGCTGGCGCAGTGACCACTTCCCCGTGTCACCGAAACTGCACCAGGGATGACACCCACGACGACAAGCACAAGAACAGACCCTTCAACAAGGGCCATTCGCCAATCGCGACGAGGATGACGCCTACAACGGCGAACACGAGAATGAGCCACGCAACAAACGTCATACGCCGTTCGTGATTGGCCTTCCTGTCAGCTTGTTCGGTTAGCCAGCGCGCCGCGTCTTCGATCATTGCTTCATTGGCATACATCTTCGAAAGCTCGCCTGCCCGTGGCGTGTGGCTAGAGGCGATCATCAGTTGCATCACGGACTCTCCGTAACGTTCGAAGATGTCCCAATGTGCTTTGGGGATTTTCGCGTGTCGCACACTCCTAAATCCGAACATGCGGTTTCCCTTGTGCCGATCGTGCCGGTGTCATCCGATGTGAGGCTCACGACGCATCCGCGCAGCCGGTGGCCTGTCCCCATCTCCCGTCCGGTTGGTGGTCTCTCTGCCCGTCAATATCCGCAGGCTGTCACGTATCTCGTATAGGGTGGCTATCGCGCCGAACACAGCACCAGCGACGATGAACCCGACCACGCAACCCAGCACCGAGAAGAGAACCTCAAGGCGTGTAAGCACACCGCCAGAGAGGCTGAAGGTGCCATATGTCATGAACTCGTTTGCTCGCGCGACGCTGTAACCTGCTACAGTGAATCCTATGATCGTGATCGCTGCCGCAACGACTATGACGGCGCGTCCGATCGAGGAATGAAGCCCAATCATCGGGACTCCTGAGCCTCGAAGAAGGCACGCAATGCCGCGTGCAATTCTTCTGCCCAATTGAATTTGGCCAGATCGAAAAACTGTACGTGCTTTCTGTCATCCGGCTGAAAGTGGAACACTGCATTTCGGAACTGGCGCAGACTGTCCCAGTGTTCATCGATCATTTTGTCGATCGTCGGCTCTGTGATCTTCAAGCTTTTCCAGCCTTCGATCACCACGAACAGGCCGCCAAGCCAATACAGAAGAAAACTAATAAACACTTCCTGGCTGTCGGCGTTTTCCGGATTCTCATCTGCGAAAGCACGGCCCTTCAACAGGTTCACGTTCTGATGCATAAGGTCGCATGGCACGAAGTAGAAGGTGCGCAGAAGCCAAAGGGGGTTGTCTTCCTTGGGGGTGGGCATGGTGGGCATAGCCTTCCTCCCGTTGTTTACTGAGTGTGTATGTCGTGGCGATGTCGATATTATAGCTCGGCACGCCACCGCTCGGCAACTTCATACAGAGTCCACCGATGGGACCGGTCAGAAGGGACCCGTCGCAATCGTTCGAGGCGATGGGGCGCCAAGACGTTTTTTGTAGAATCTGGGTAGAGGTCTTTGCAGTCTGGAGCGGCACGACCCTCACCCTCGACGCTGCGCGTCTCGACCTCTCCCGCGAAGAGCGGGAGAGGTGAACGCCGCTCCATCCGCCCAAACCCCTCACCCGCGCTTGAAGTGCACCATCGCGTTCTGCCCGACATGATGCCCCGGCATCAGCGTGCCGAACGGCGGAAACGCCACGCTGCCCAGGCAGCCGGTGAAGATGCTGTCGTGGATCAGGCAGGTCGACCTGATCGTCGGCCACACCGTCTCCGACAGCACGTCCTGGTCCAGGTGGTCGTTCTCCATCCGCCAGCCGGTATAGGCGCGCAGCAACCCGTCAGGCCCCGGCAGCACGTTGCCCACGCCGCCCCACATGCCGGCCAGCAGTAGGTCGGTGTGGGTGTACCAGTCGCGCATGGCATGGAACCAGTACGAAGACGCCAGCCAGGCATCGACCGCGACCCGCTCCTTGACCGACAGCAGCGCGTCGGCGTCGCGGATCAGGAAGCGGCGCACCATCGGGTCGGCCAACACGTCGAAGCGCCACAACAGGCGGCGATGCTGCGGCACGCCCGCCGGCAACGCCTTCAGCCGAAGCTGCACGCCCGCGCGCGACAGCTCGCTGCGGAACCCCGGCGGCACCGAGGCGTCGTGATAGACCCGCATCGTCCAGCCCGGAAACAGGTGCGCAACGATGCGGGCACTCTCCAGCAGGGGGATCTGGTAGGCCGGGTCCTCACCCCACAGACAATACGCAATGACATTGTCCCCCGGGTGGGTCGGATCGAACGCCGGCGGCGGCGCGTCGGGGATCGTCGCCACCTTGGCACGCCCACCGAACATCGCATCCTTCGCCTCGAGCGCCTGGCGGCCATACTGCACCGCAAGGTCCGTGCGGCCGATCCGATTGGCGGCATCGCACAGGCAGTCGAAGACGTTCGGGCTCTGGCTGCCGAGCGCCAGTGCCCGCTCCGCCGCCTCGATCGCCGCGGCAGGCTGCTGGCTGAGCAGCAGCACCACGCCCAGGTTCTCGTGCAGCTCGGCCGCGTCCGGGAACCGCCGCTCGCCGTCACGCAGCGCGGCGATGCTGTCCTCGATCCGGCCGCAGGCATGCTGCAGCAGTCCGAGAAACACGAAATCCCCCGGAACCAGCGCGACCTCGGCTGCTATCAATGCTTGCTGCCGCGCCAATGCCTCATCGAGCACGCCGGAGCTGTAGGCGCGGCGGGCCGCCTGGCGCAGCTCGTCCGGCGGCAGGTCCAGCGCTGCACTCACTGCTGTCTGGTCATTTCGGTAGCAGCTGCACGTCGGCATCGGCGGTGGCGCTGATACTGACATCCGCCGCCTCGGCGCTGGGCGGTGCCGCCGGCAAGGCGGCGGCACCGCCCGACATCATCATGACTCTCGGTGTGAACGGCGGCGCCGGTCGCGGGCTGTCGAGCCGAACTTCCTTGAACCCGCCGAAGCGCAAATCGAGCAGTGCCGCCGCCTCCTCGGCGCGGCCGCGTAGCGCCGCGATCGCCTTTTTTGTCGCCTCCATTCGCGCGGCGCGCGTCGCGTTGTCCGACAGACGCCAGTCGAGCTGACCCACCACCAGCCCCTTCTGCTGCAGCTCGCCGACCAGCTTCTGCAACGCGGCGCTGTCATGGCTCGCCAGCTCGAGCGACTGATTGGCCTGCCAGCGGTCCTGCGGCGTCGGGCCGACGCGTCCGACGAAATACCCGCCGGTGCTGATGGTGATCCAGGTGAGCTTGGCAGCCGCGTTGGCCATCGCCAGCGCTTCGGCCATCGTCGTATTCACTCGCCGCTGCGCCTCCGCCGGGCTGGCGGCCACTGTCTCAACGCGCAGCGTGGCATCCAGTTCATCAGGATGCGCCACCACCACGGCCGTTTCGATGAGGCGCAGCATAGTCTCGGCGTGCGCCGAGGCGGCCGCCAGCAGCAAGCCGGCGACCAGCGACACACCCCCGAGGAGAACCGTGTGACGAACCGAGCTTCGTGGCATCGCGTAGCGCTCCATGCGTGCAGTGGCGGCGCACCCTGCCTCCGGCCCATCCCGGCGGCAAGCCCACGGCAATCGGACGCAGGAAGCAAGGCCAGGGGCTTCGCCCCTGGACCCCACCAAGGGGCGCTGCCCCTTGGATCCCCGCCAAGGGCAGCGGCCCTTGGAACCCGCCCGTTGTTTGGGTCGCGGGAGGGGAGACCGAGGCGCGCTTGGCCGGCACCTCCACTCCGGCGACCGCCGGAGTGGAGGTGCCGGCCGAGCGCGCCTCGGTCCCCCCCCCGCGACCCAAACAAAATGGATGGATTCCAAAGGCTCCGCCTTTGGTGGGGNNGGCGGGTTTCAGGGCGGAGCCCTGGCCTTGCTTCCTGCGTCCGATTGCCGTGGGCTTGCCGCCGGGATGGGCCGGAGGCAGGGTGCGCCGCCATCGCCGGGGCGTGGGGGAGGCGCGTGCCGATCTGGATTCCCGTGACGCTGGCGGCGGCGCTGTTCCAGTGCTGGCGCACCGCGATGCAGCAGAAGCTGCGGCACATCCTGTCGGTGAACGGAGCCGGGTTTGTTCGCTACCTGTATGGCGCGCCGACCGCCCTCGTTCTGCTGGCTGCCGCCCTTTGGATCACCGGCGCGAAGCTGCCCGCGCCGAGCGGCTGGACGCTGCTGTGGGCGACGGACGGCGGACTGACGCAGATCCTGGCGACCAACCTGCTGATCATGGCGTTCGGCTTCCGCAACTTCGCGGTCGGCACTGCCTACTCCAAGACCGAGGCGGCGCAGAGCGCGGTCGTCGCCTGGGTGTTGCTGCACGAGACCATCCGGCCCGCCGCCATCGCCGGCATCTGCGTCGGGCTGTGCGGGGTGATGACGTTGTCGCTGGGCGGGCGCGGACTGAAGCCGCGCGATGTGCTGGCGGCCACGGTTCAGCCGGCGGCGCTGTGCGGGCTGGGGGCCGGCTTCCTGTTCGCGTTCACCACCGTCTTCATCAAACTGGGCAACCAATCGGTCGCCGCGCCGAGCGTGTTCGTGCGCGCGCTGTTCGTGCTGGTGCTGACGAACACGGTGCAGACACTGATGCAAGGCGCCTGGCTAGCCTGGCGCGAGCCGGAGGAGCTCCGCAAAGCCTTCACCACCTGGCGCAGCTCGTCGCTGGTCGGCACGCTGTCCGCCTGCGGCTCGGCCTGCTGGTTCACCGCCTTCGCACTGACCGAGGTCGCCCTGGTGCGCTCGGTCGGTCAGGTCGAGATCGTGTTCACGCTGCTGTTCAGCCGCTTCTACCTGAAGGAGACGCTGCGGCCGGCCGAGGTCGCCGGGCTGGTGCTGGTGGTCGGTGGCGTGCTGCTCATTGTGGCCGAGAGCTGATCATTGTGGCCGAGAACAGACTGGGGGCATCAGGCTGGATCGCAGCTCGGCCCGGATCTCCTCGGCCAGCAGCGGATTGGCACGGCGAATCTGCCCGGCGCGCAGCGTGCTGGCGATGTCGCCAGGGGCATGGATCTCCCACGTCTCGAGGAACAGCAGATCCCGTGCGGCGGTTTCGTCCGGCGTGGCGCGCAACGCCCGCCGGACCGCCTCGGTCCGGGGCCGGTACCATTGTCCTGTAGCGGTTGACACTCGCAAGTCCCCCTCGTCGCGACCTCTGTGAGCTTAAGGGACGTTAACCGCTTCGCCGTGCCCTGGACGTGAAGGGAGCATGAATTCGACCTGGCGCAACGCAATGGTCACATGAGCAAACCCGTTGACAGCGACGCGGGCGACGCACGCTCAATAGCGGTACAGATCGTGCTTGAACGGTCCGGCGGCATCGACGCCAATATAGCTCGCCTGCTTGTCGCTAAGTCGGGTGAGGTTGGCGCCGACCTTGGCGAGGTGCAGGGCCGCGACCTTTTCATCGAGCAGCTTCGGCAGGGTATAGACCTGACGTTCGTACTTGCCGGCGGGCGCGGTGAACAGCTCGATCTGCGCCAGCACCTGGTTGGTGAAGCTGGCGCTCATCACGAAACTCGGATGCCCGGTGGCGTTGCCGAGGTTCACCAGGCGCCCCTCGGACAGCACGATCAGCCGCTTGCCGTTGGGGAACAGCACCTCGTCCACCTGCGGCTTGACGTTCTCCCACTTGTAGTTGCGCAGGGCGTCGATCTGGATCTCGGAATCGAAGTGGCCGATGTTGCAGACGATGGCGCGGTGCTTCATCGCGCGCATGTGATCGATTGTGATCACATCGAGGTTGCCGGTGGCGGTCACGAAGATGTCGCCGATCGGCGCGGCGTCGTCCATGGTGACGACCTGGTAGCCCTCCATCGCCGCCTGCAACGCGCAGATCGGGTCGATCTCGGTTACCATGACCCGGCAGCCGGCGTTGCGCAGCGACGCGGCGGAGCCTTTGCCGACATCGCCGAAGCCGTTCACCACGGCGATCTTGCCGGCCATCATCACGTCGGTGCCGCGGCGGATGCCGTCGACCAGCGATTCGCGGCAGCCATACAGGTTGTCGAACTTCGACTTGGTGACGCTGTCGTTGACGTTGATCGCCGGGGTCAGCAAATTTCCGTCGCGCGCCATATCGCGCAGCCGGTGCACGCCGGTGGTGGTCTCTTCGGACACGCCGCGCACATCGGCCAGCATCGCCGGATATTTCTGGTGCATCAGCAGCGTCAGGTCGCCGCCGTCATCCAGGATCATGTTGGGAGTCCAGGCTTCACCAGTCCCTTGGGCAGGTCCGCGCACCGTCTGCTCGATGCACCACCAGAATTCCTCCTCGCTCATGCCCTTCCAGGCGAATACCGGCACGCCGGCCGCCGCAACACCGGCAGCGGCGTGATCCTGAGTGGAGAAGATGTTGCACGACGACCAACGCACGGTGGCGCCGAGCGCTTGCAGCGTCTCGATCAGCACTGCGGTCTGGATCGTCATGTGCAGACAGCCGACGATGCGCGCGCCGGCTAGCGGTTTGGACGTGCCGTATTCCGCGCGGGTCGCCATCAGGCCGGGCATCTCGTCCTCGGCCATGGCGATCTCCTTGCGGCCCCACTCGGCGAGGGAGATGTCTTTCACCTTGTAGTCGTGGGTCGTCGGCATGGGGGCGCTCCTGTCAGGTCGGGTAGGGATATATAAACATATCTGCATGTCTGCAAGTCCATTCTCCCCCTCCCCTTGAGGGANNGGGAGGGGGAGAAGAGCACGCCCCGGCCCCGTCCGTTGATCCGGCTACACCGCACCACCGAATCCGGTTGCACCCCATCCTGCCGCACCTTGAGGATCAGGCGACAGCCGGTTACGCTCCGGCAACAGCCCGGCGAACGGGCCGTATCACGGGAGGATACCGATGACACCACGCCGCGCCGCGATGACGCTCGGCCTGACCTCGGCCTGCCTGCTGTTGGCGGGACCGCTCAGCGCCGGCACCAACGACATCCTCATCGGGCTGGATGAAAAAATCGTTTACGACGCCAACGGCCAGGCGAATATGCCGCCGGGCAAGGACGCCGTCCTGGTGATGGACGTGTCCAATCCGGCGCATCCGAAGATCCGCGGCAGCCTGCCGCTGATGAACTCGCTGCTCGGCCCGCCCACTAACCTGCAGATTACCGCCGACGGCAAGCTGGGACTGGTGGCGAACTCGGTCGTCATGAACCAGGACGGGACGGCCTGGAAGGTGGCGCCCGACGACAAGCTGTTCGTGATCGACCTGACCGCCAATCCGCCCAAGCTGATCGACACGGTGACGGTCGGCAAGCAGCCCTCCGGCCTGTCGATTTCGAAGCAGGGTGACCTGATGCTGATCGCCAATCGCGCCGGCAAGAGCGTGTCCGTGCTGTCGATCCAGGGGACCTCCGTCAAGCTCGTCGGCGACGTGCCGATGGACCAGGAGGTCGCGGCTGTCGTGATCGCGCCGGACGGCAAGCGCGCGTTCGCCTGCATGAACCTGGTGAACAAGGTCGGCGTGCTGGCGATCGACGGTCAGAAGGTGACTTACGACAAGGCGATGGACATCCCGGCCGCGCTGAACCCTTACAACATCGACATGACGCCGGACGGAAAATACGCGATCGCGTCGAACACCGGCGCGATGGCGCCCAACGCCGACGCCGAGGTGATCATCGAGGCGACCGGCCCGCACCCGCACGTGGTCGACCTGATGTCCCCCGGCAACGGGCCGGAGGGTTTCGCCATCGCGCCGAACGGCAAGTGGGCGGTGACGCCGCTGCTGCTGGGCACTGGGGCGAAGCACAGCGCGTGGTTCTACACCAAACAGGCCCAGGCGGTGCTGATGTCGGTCGGCGCAGGCGGCAAACTGAGCGTGCTGAGCCGTGCACCGCTGGGCGGGCTGCCGGAGGGCATCGCGTTCAGCCCGAACAGCGACTACGTCTACATCGGCAACTACATCGACCGGAACCTGCAGGTGTTCCATATCGTCGGCGGCAAGCTGGTCGACACCGGTGTGGTGCTGAAGCTGCCCGGCCAGCCCGCATCGATGCGCGGCCTGGCGCGCTAACGGTCCCATTACTCCCCCTCCCCTTTTGGGGGCTTGGGCCGCGAAGCGGACCAAGGGTGGGGGGAGGGGTCCCCGGGTCGTCGTTCAGGTAGGGTCCCCCCAACGCCGCGCACGCGACCTTCTATCCCCCACCATCCCGCCTATACTCCCGCGCGAAAAGTGCAGGCGCAGGAGGCAACACACATGACAATCGCCGACGGTTTGGCCGAGCGCATCCACACCGTGCGCTACGACACGCTGCCCGAGGATGCGCTGCACTGGGCGCGCGTCGCGATCCTCGACACGGTCGGCGTCACCCTCGCCGGCGCCGGCGAACCCTGCGCCCGCATCGCCGCGCGCGTCCTGACCGGTGGCGCACCGATCGGACCGAGCCTGATCTTCGGCACCGATCGCCGCGCATCCCCGCTCGACGCCGCGATGATCAACGGCACCGCGGCGCACGCGCTGGATTTCGACGATTGCTCCAACACGCTCGGCGGCCACCCGTCGGCGCCCATCCTGCCCGCGCTGTTCGCACTCGCCGAAACGCTGGAGGTGGACGGCCGCGACTTCCTCGCCGCCTACATTGCGGGCTTCGAGACGGAGGCGCGCATCTCGCGCGGCATCAACTTCCATCACTACGAGAAGGGGTGGCACCCGACGGCGACCATCGGCACGTTCGGCGCCACCGCCGCCTGCGCGCATCTGCTCGGCCTGCCTCCCGAGCGCATCGCCGTGGCGCTGGGACTGGCCGCGTCGTTTGCCTCCGGCCTCAAGGCGAATTTCGGCACGATGACGAAACCGCTGCATGTCGGCCACTGCGCGCGCAACGGGCTGCTGGCCGTGTTGCTGGCCGCGGAGGGCTTCACCGCCAACCCGGGTGCGTTCGAGCACCGGCAAGGTTTCCTGGAGGTGTTCAACGGCGCCGGCAATTACGATGCCGACGCGATCCTGCGCGACTGGGGCAACCCGCTGGACATCTCGCGGCCCGGCGTGGCGATCAAGCAATACCCGTGCTGCGGCAGCACGCATCCGGCGGTGGACGCGATGCTGGCCCTGGTGCGCGAGCACGATATCGCGCCGGCCTCGATCGAGCGCGTCGATGCATGGACGCATCCGCGCCGCCTGGCGCACACCAACCGGCCCGATCCGAACAGCGCGCTGGATGCGAAGTTCAGCGTGCAATACTGCCTGGCCCGCGCCGCGATCGATCGCGCGGTGACGCTGGCACATTTCGAGGGCGACGCCCACCGCGATCCGGCGGTGCGCGCCATGCTGGCCCGCGTCCACGCCGCGCCGCACCCGGACATGTCGATGGCCAGCACCGACCATTTCGGTGGCGAGGTGCGCATCACGCTGAAGGACGGCAGCGTGGTGTCGCGCCGGGTCAATCAGCCGATCGGCCGTGACGCCGACCATCCACTGCCGCAGGACCTGCTGGAAGCCAAGTTCATGAGCTGCGCCACCCGCGCATTGTCGCCGGACACCGCGCGGCACCTGCTGACACTGCTGTGGCGGATTGATGACTTGCCGCGCATCATCCACCTGACTGCGGCGATGCTGCCGGCGCACCACGCCGCTGCCTGATCATGCGCCGCCTGATCATCCAAGGAGCCGCCTCGTGAAATTCGGCGTGTTCGACCATATGGATCGCGCGTCCGGTCCGCTCGATCGTTTCTATGCCGATCGCCTGGCGCTGGTCGAGGCCTACGACAAGGCGGGCTTCTACGGCTATCACGTGGCCGAGCATCACGCGACGCCGCTCGGCCTGGCGTCCTCGCCCAGTGTCTGGTTGTCCGCCGTCGCGCAGCGCACGACGCGTCTGCGGTTTGGTCCGCTGGTCTACACGCTGCCGCTGTATCACCCGCTGCGGCTGATCGACGAGGTCTGCATGCTGGACCAGATGAGCGGCGGACGCCTGCTGCTGGGCATCGGTCGCGGCATCTCGCCGATCGAGAATCGTTATTTCGGCATCGATCCGACGGATACCGCACCGATGTACGCCGAAGCGCTGGAGGTACTGCTGCGCGGCCTGACCACCGCTGAACTGACGTTTGAAGGCAAATACTACAATTTTCGCGATGTGCCGATGGAGCTGACACCGCTGCAGCGTCCGTACCCGCCGCTGTGGTACGGCATCGGCCGCCCCGACGGTACGGTCTGGACGGCGCAGCACAACGTGAACGTCGTGGCGAACCTCGACGCTCCGGGCACCCGCGCGATCACCGATCGCTATCGCGCGGAGTGGGCCGCGCTGGGCCACGCCCCGGAGACCATCCCGTTCATGGCCGTCAACCGCCACATCGTCATGGCCGACACCGACCAGGAGGCACTGGCGACCGCGCGCCCCGCCTATCGCCAATGGCGCGCCAGCTTCCTGAAGCTGTGGGACCGCCACAACATGCGGCCGGCCAACCAAGCCGCCGTGTTCCCGGAGGAGTTCGACGAGGCCGAAGCCACCGGCCGCGCCATTGCCGGCGGCCCCGCGAAGGTGCGCGATTTCCTGGCGCGCGACATCGCCGACGGCGGCATCAACTATCTGCTCTGCCGCTTCGCCTTCGGCAGCCTGACGCGGGAAGCGGTGGAGCGCTCGACCAGTCTGTTCACGCGTCATGTCATGGGAGAATTCTCCCCCTCCCCTTGAGGGAGGGGGCCGGGGGGAGGGGTCGGCACGCGCAACGTCGGAGCGACGTTGGCACCAAGCCCTCCGCCAAACCCCTCCCTCAAAGGGAGGCGGAGGAGAAACCTTGCCGCACTGCCCCCAACCCGACGCCGATAGGAGCTCGTCCGATGACCACGATCACATTGCCGGCCGTCTTCATGCGCGGCGGCACGTCCAAGGCGGTGATATTCCACCAGCGCGACCTGCCGACCGCGCGCGCCGCCTGGGACCGACTGTTCCTCGCCGCGATGGGCAGCCCGGATCCCTATGGCCGTCAGCTCAACGGCATGGGCGGCGGCATCTCGTCGCTGTCGAAGGTCTGCGTCATCGCGCCCTCTTCACGCAACGATGCCGACGTGGACTACACCTTCGCCCAGGTGCAGATTCGCGAGCCGCGCGTCGATTACCGCGCCAATTGCGGCAACATGAGCTCCGCCGTCGGCCCGTTCTCGCTGGACGAGGGGCTGGTGCGCGCCGACGGCGACATGGCGACGGTGCGGATCTACAACACCAACACGCATAAGCTGATCCACGCCACGTTCCCGCTGCGAGACAACATGCCGCGTTACGATGGCGATCTGGTGATCCCCGGGGTTGCCGGCGCCGGCGCACCGGTGCGGCTGGACTTCATCGCGCCCGGCGGCGCCACCACCGGCAAGCTGCTGCCGACCGGCCACCCGGTGGACATGCTGGATGTGCCTGGCGTCGGCAAGATCGCCGCCTCGATGGTCGACGCGGCCAATGCGGGCGTGTTCCTGCGCGCCGCCGATCTCGGCCTGACCGGCACCGAACTGCCAGAACAGCTTGATGCCAACACGGAGCTTCTGGCTCGGCTGCAGGCAATCCGGCAGTGCGCCGCGGTCGCCATGGGCATCGCGCGCGACACGAGCGAAGCCGCCACCATCGCCGGCGTGCCGATGATCGGCTTCGTTGCCCCGCCGGCCGACGCGCCGACCCTGACCGGCGAGGCGATCGCCAAGGGCGATGTCGATCTGACCGCGCGGTTCCTGTCGAATGGGCAACCACATCGCGCGCTGCCGCTGACGGCCTCGCTCTGCACCGCCGTTGCCGCGCGCATCACCGGCACGCTGGTGGCCGATGCGCTGGCGCCCGGAGCGGCGGAGCGCGAGGCGATCCGCATCGGCATGCCCTCCGGCATCCTGGCGGTCGGCGCCGCGGTCGAGCAGACCGGACCTGGCGAGTGGATCGCGCAGCGCGGCTCGTTCTTCCGCACCACACGCCGGCTGTTCGACGGACGGATCTATCTGGAGGTGTGATGCCCCGTAGGGCGGAAAAGCGTCGCGCATTCCGCCACCTTGCTTACACCGTCTCTGTCGCCGAGGCGCGTCAAGACGATGGCGGAATGCGCTACGCTTTTCCGCCCTACCCATCGCCAACCAGATGACACGCCACCTGATGCCCGGGCACCGGCTGCGTCGTCTTCGGCTCCTGCTCGCGACAGATCGGCATCGCATACGGGCACCGCGTATGGAACCGACACCCTGACGGCGGGTGAAGCGCGCTCGGAATGTCCCCGGTGATCCGCTCGCGCCGTTGCCGCGCCAGCGGATGCGACACCGGCACCGCGGCGATCAGCCCCTGCGTGTAGGGATGCCGCGGCGCGGTGTACAGCGCGCGCTTCTCCGCCAGCTCGACGACCTTGCCGAGATACATCACCGCCACGCGGGTGGAGATGTGCTTCACCACGCCCAGGTCGTGCGCGATGAACAGATAGGTCAGCCCCAGCTCGGCCTGCAAATCCTGCAGCAGGTTGACGATCTGTGCCTGCACCGAAACATCCAGCGCCGACACCGGCTCGTCACACACCACGAAGCGCGGCCGCAGCACCAGCGCGCGGGCAATGCCGATGCGCTGGCGCTGTCCGCCGGAGAATTCGTGCGGATAGCGATCGCGCGCCCGTTCCGGCAGCCCAACCAGCTCCAGCATCTGCGTCACCGCCTGCCGTGTCGCCGCGTCCGCGCGCGCGCCGTGGATTAGCCGCGGTTCGGCAATGATGTCCTCCACCGTCATGCGCGGATTCAGCGCGCCGAACGGATCCTGGAAGATGATCTGCATGGCGCGGCGCTGGTTCCGCAGCGCCTTCCCCGCCAGATCGCTGATGTCCTTGCCATCGAAAAAGATGTTGCCGCTGCTGGGTTCGAGTAGCCGGATCAGCAGCCGCCCGAGCGTTGACTTGCCGCACCCCGACTCGCCGACCAGGCCAAGCGTCTCGCCGGCCTCGATGCGCAGCGCGACATCATCCACCGCGCGCAGCGCGAGCGTGGTGCGGCGAAACAGAGACCCGGCCTTGACCGGAAAATGCTTGGTAACCCCGATGGCCTCGACCAGCACCGTCACGACGCGGCGAACTCCGAGGCACGGATGCAGGCGGCGGTGTGCGCGGCGTCGTAGCTGCGCAGTGCCGGCAGCGCCGCGCGACATTCCGGCAGCGCGTAGCGGCATCGCACGGCGAAACGACAGCCATGTGGGCGGCGCGCCGGATCGGGCAAGGTGCCGGGGATTGCCACCAGCCGATCGGTCTCATCGGTCAGCGACGGGATGCATTCCAGCAGGCCCTGCGTGTAGGGATGCAGCGGCTTGTCGAACAGCCGCGCCACCGGCGCTTCTTCGACCACCCGCCCGGCATACATCACCAGCACGCGGTCGGCGGTCTCGGCGATGACGCCCATGTTGTGGGTGATGATCATGATCGCCATGCCAAGCTCGTCGCGCAGGTCCAGCAGCAGATCGAGGATCTGTGCCTGGATCGTAACATCCAGCGCGGTCGTCGGTTCGTCGGCGATCAGCAGCTTGGGATTGCAGGCCAGCGCGATGGCGATCATCACCCGCTGGCGCTGCCCGCCGGAGAGCTGGTGCGGATAATCCGTCATGCGCCGCGCGGCGGAAGGAATGCCGACCTTCTCCAGCATCTGCACCGCCCGCGCATACACCGCGCGCTGCGGCAGGCGTTCATGCGCGCGGATCGTTTCCATGATCTGCTCGCCGATGGTGAACACCGGGTTCAGCGAGGTCATCGGCTCCTGGAACACCATCGCGATGCCCGGCCCGCGAATCCGTTGCATCCTCGCATCGGACATCGCGGTCAGCACCTGGCCGGCGAAGCGCACCTCGCCGGCGGCGACGCGCGCGGGTGGGATGGGCAGCAGGCCCATGATGGTCAACGCGGTGACGCTCTTGCCGGAGCCGGACTCGCCGACGATGCCGAGGATTTCCCCCGCGTCGAGGCTGAAGGTGACCTCCTCGACCGCGGTGATTTCACCGTGTGCGGTTTCGAACGCGGTGGTCAGGTCGCGGACCTCGAGCAGGCTCATGCGGCGAGTCCACGGCGATGACGGGGGCGCACCAGCCCGGATTTCTCACACTGCATCACGGGGAGCCCGCAAGAACCGGAACATCGTAGCGCATGACAGCCTGGTCCGATGATACGAGGGTGAGGTTCTCGATCAGCGCCTGGGCAATCAGCATTCGGTCGAACGGGTCATCGTGGTGGCTTGGCAGACCGCCTGCCATGATGGCATGGGCCGGTAGGATCGGCAGCACATCGAAACCCATACGTTGCATGATGTCATCAAATCGATCGAGGGGAAATTTCAGCCGCCCGAGCGCGCGCTTGATCGCAATTTCCCATGCCGTGACAGCACTGATGACAACCCGGTTTTCCGGCGACGCCAGTGCTGCGCGCGTCTGCTGATCAAACCGGGATGGTTCCGATACCGACCAGATGAAGATATGCGTGTCGAGCAGCAGGTTCAGGTTGATTGTTCCTCGAATGGCTGCCTGAAGCCCTGTGGCAGGGGATCGTCGAAATCAGCGCCCATCTCGACCTCGCCCGCCAGCAGGCCGAGTGGACGTGGAGAAGTCCGCTTGGCAAGCGCTACCAGCCGGGCGAGGGGACGCCCGGCTTTGGCAATGACGATCTCTTCCCCGCGGGCCGCGCGTTCCACCAGTTGCGACAGGTTGGTCTTGGCTTCGTAAAGATTGACGGTGTCCATGGCGCGTCCCTTGCGGCCGGTCCCTTGACCAACGTTGGTCAATGATATGCGCCGTGCCAGGCGCGGGGTCAAGACAAGGCGCGCGTCGGGTCGCCGTCCCCCCGTCATGGCCGGCCCGCGGGGTGAGGCGTCACTGCTGGATCCTCAGCCTTGGGTCCAGCACGTCGCGCAACCCGTCGCCCAGCAGGTTCAGCCCCAGTACCGTTACCATCAGCGCCAGACCCGGGATCGTAATGATCCACGGTGCATCGACCATGTATTGCCGCCCCTCGGCCATGATGTTGCCCCAGGTCGGCGTCGGCGGCACCGCGCCAACCCCCAGAAAACTCAACGTCGCCTCGGTCAGCACGGCGTAGGCGAACAGGAAGCTCAACTGCACGATCAGCGGCGCCATCGCATTCGGCAGGATGTGGCGTCGCAGGATGCGCCAATGCCCGGCGCCGGCAGCCACCGCGGCCTGCACATACTCCATCTCGCGCAGCACGATCACCGAGGACCGCACGATGCGCGCGGTGCGCGGCGTGTAGACGACGCCCAGCGCGATGATCACGTCGTTCAGCGACGGCCCCAATACGGCGGTGACGGCGATCGCCAGCAGCACCGCGGGGAATGCCATCAGCGCGTCGTTAATCCGCATCACCACGTTGTCGATGCGGCGGAAATATCCTGCTGCCGCACCGATCGCGGTGCCCAGCACCGCATTGATCGCCACGACAGACACGCCGATGATCATCGACAGCCGCGCGCCCCAGATCACCCGCGAATACAGGCTGCGCCCGAAATTGTCAGTGCCGAACAGGTGCTCCGGCGAAGGCGACAGGAACCGGTAGCGCATCGCCAGCCGGTCGGGATCGGCCGAGGTGATCCACGGCGCCAGCACCGCGACCACCAGCACGAACACGAACACCACGAAGCCGGTCATGAACAGCCTGTGGTGCAGCAGGCGCCGCAGCGTCAGCCGCGCCGGCGACAGGCGACGCTGCGGCACGTCCTCCGCGTCAGGTCCAAGGAGAGGCCCCAGGCCAGGCTCCAGGTCCAGCGCCGGCCCAAGCGGCGGGCCGATCGACGGGTCAAGCCCCCGGTCAAACCCCACGTCATGCGCCGTCATAGCGCACCCGCGGATCGAGAAAGGCGTAGATGACGTCAACGCCGATATTCACCAGCACCAGCAGCGCGGTGACGATCAGCAGCCCACCCTGCACCATCGGATAGTCGCGGTTCAGCACCGCCTGCGTCAGCAACTGGCCGATGCCGGGGATCGAGAACAGTGTCTCCGTCACCACCGCGCCCGAAATCAGCAGCGAAACAATAATGCCAACCACCGTGACGATCGGGATCAGCGCATTGGACAACGCGTGCTTCACCACCACCAGCCGGCGCGGCAGCCCCTTGGCGCGCGCGGTGCGGATGTAATCCTGCCGCAGCACCTCCAGCATCGTGGAGCGCGTGATTCGCGCCAGCAGCCCCGCCAGCAGCAGCGCGAGCGACACCGCGGGCATCGTGGAGGTCGCCAGCCAGCCCAGCGGATTGTCCGACAGCGCGATATAGCCGCCGGTCGGCAGCCAGCCCAAATCCACGCCGAACAGGATGATCATCAGCAGGCCAAGATAGAAATTCGGCAACGAGATGCCGATCATCGCGAACATCATCGCCGCCTGATCCACCCAGGTATTCTGCCGCAGCGCCGCCAGCACGCCTGTCACCAGGCCGATCGCCAAGGTGATGACCAGGGCATACAGCGACAATGCAACGGTGACCGGCAGGCGGAACATCGTCGCCTCCACCACCGGCTGACCCAGCAGCAGCGACCGCCCCAGATCGCCGTGCAGCAGATTGGCGTACCACCGCACCAACTGCGTCATCAGCGGCTCATCCAGTCCCAGGTCGTGCCGGATATTGGCGATCTGTTCCGGCGTCGCACTCAGCCCGGCGATCGCCGCCGCGGGATCGCCGGGAATCAGGTGGATCATTGCGAACGTGATCAGGCTGACGATCAGCAGGATGGGCACCGCGCTGAGCAGCCGGCTGACGATGATGCCGGTCATGCCCAGGGTCTCAACATCACTTCCGCCTCTGCATCACTTCCGCCTCAACACCACTGGTGCCGCAACATCACGTGCGTCTCAACCGCGCCTCGGCGCTACTTCTCGAACCACACGTCCGCCATGCGCGGGATACGGAACGGCACGAAGCCCTTCACATCCGACCTGGTCGCCTGCACCTTGGTCAAGGACCCAAACGGCACCGCGTAGACCTTGTCCAACGTCAATTTCTGCATGCGCGCAAACGCCGCCTGACGCGCCTCGGCGGTTGGCAGACCATTCATGTCTTTCCATGCCGCCAGCATATCCGGATCATCCTTGTCTCCCGGCGGTTTGTAGGCCGCTTTCGGACTTGCCAGGAACTGCATGGTGTCCAACGCACCCAATGCCGGCTGTGTTCCCCAGCCGGTATAGAAGAAATTCCACCCTGTGTCGGTGTTCAGATCGAGCTGCACCGAGGTCGGCCAGTCGACCACCTTCATCTCGGCCTTGATGCCGACCGCCTGAAGTTGCTGCTGCATCACCAGGGCCGAGTTGTACATCGGCGCATAATCCTTGTCGGTCAGCAGGATCACCGGCTCATTCTTGTAGCCGGATTGCGCGAGGTATTTCTTGGCGAGATCTGCGTTGTGCAGATTGTAGGTATCCTTGCCGGCGTCGCTGTAATCCGCCTGATTGGGATACTGGAACCCGACATTCAGCTTGTAATTGCCATCCGACGCGGCGTCCATGATCTCGTCCATGTCCAACGCCGCCTGCACCGCCTTGCGGAACATCAAATTGTCGGTTGGCGGAAAGGATGTATTGGGCAGCGCGATCTGGATCCACCAGTTGTTCAGCGGCAGGATGGTGATCTTCGGATTTTTCTTGACCTCCGGCAGCGACTTGGCGGGCACGTCCTCCACGCCCTGCAACTCGCCCGTCTGCAGCCCGGCGACGCGCGCCTGGCCTTCGGTGACAATGCGGAACGTGACTGTATCGAAGCAGGCCTGCTTGTAGCCGCCGAACCCGGTGCGCTGCTCGAAATGCGGGTTCGGCGTGTAGCCATCGAAACGCTTCAACTTCACGAAGCTGCCCGGCACGGACTGCACCAGCTCGTAAGGGCCGGTGCCAATCGTCTTGAGCTGCTGCGGCGGGTCGTTCTCGTCCTCGGCGGGAATGATCACGATCGGCACGCTGAACGAAGACAGCCCGAGAATAAATGTCGGCTGCGCCTGCTTCATATGGATCGCGAAGGTAGCTTTATCGGGCGCGTCCCAGTGATCCACGTTATCGAGTGCGTTGCGCGCCAGGCCGATCTTGTTGTAGCGGTTGAAGGACGCCACCACGTCGGCCGATGTCATCTCCTTGCCGTTATGGAAATGCACCCCCTGGCGCAGCTTGAATGTGTAGGTCATGTGGTCGGCCGACTCTTCCATCGAGTCAGCCAGCTCCAGGATCGGACTGAAGTTCTCGTCTCGCGTCATCAACGATTCGAACATGTTCATCGCCACGTTGCGCGTCGAGATGGTGGACGACGTCATCTGGTCCAGGCTGTTGATATTGGCTTCCTGACCGAACACGAAATCGCCACCGACATGCGGGCACTTGAACGCCGCCGCCGCCGCGCCGGACGCGGCAAACGCCAATCCCGCCAGCGCCGTGACGGCGCTCAACATCCCACGTCCCATCACCGAACCTCTCCCGTGCTTATGGCCAAACCGGCCTCTTGCGGCTAAGCCTGACGGACCCGCAAGGGGCACGTCAAGGGGACGTGCGCGGCGCCAGCAATTCTCATTTTGGCCCATCTGGTTGCCACAACGTCATGGCCGGACNNAACAAGTCCGGCCATGACGTTGAAAGGCCGTACGGCGCGGCCAAAATGAGAATTGCTGGCGCGGCGCAACGCGGAGACGCCGCAACGGTCGATCACGCGATCAGGCCGGTATGACCTCGGTGTGTTCGCGCGCCGCCGTCGCCTGTGCGAGCAGCCGTACGCAGACATCATAGGCGGCCTCGACCGACAGGTCCTGCATCGATGGCCCCTCTGCCAGCGCCCACGCCGCAAAACGTCCGGCCGGCGGCATTTCCTCGGCGCGATCGATGGTCACGCCGCACAACCCGATGGTGGGCGTCCCCGCCGCCGCCGCCAGATGCATCAGCCCCGAATCGTTGCCGACGAACAGCGTGCACCGCTGCAGACACGCCGCCGCTTCCGGCACGCTCAGCCGGCCGCAGAGATCGATCGCCTCGGGCAGCGCCGCCAGCAGGGGTTCGGCCATGGCGCGCTCCCGTGCCCCTGGCCCGGCGAACACCACCACCGCGGCGCCATGCAGCGGTCCCGCCTGCAATGCGGCAACCAGCCGCGCGAACCGCTCTGCCGGCCAGGCTTTCGGCGGCCAGTTCGCCGTGGGTCCGAGGCCGAGCACCGGCCGTCCGCCCGGCACCAGCGCGGCCGCCCGGGCACGGTCGGTCGCATCGGTCCAGACCACCGGCAGCGGTGCCGGGCTGATATTCAGCAGGGCGGCGTGCTGCTCGAACATGCGGCCTGGCATCCGCCGCCGCACCGCCCGCCGCCGTGCCGGCACCAGATACGCCATCGCCGAGCCGCGAAAATCGACCACGAGGTCCCAGGCCGTCAGCACCACCTGGCTCCACAGCTTCAACCAATGCAGGTCGAACGGACGTTTCTCCACCAGGATGGTCCGCTCCCGGTTGGGCATCCGGGCAAACACGCCCTCGGCGACCGGACCGCAGGCAATGGTGATGCGACACGCGGGATACGTGCGGATGAGATGGTCGAGCACGCCGCAGGTGATGACGGCATCACCGATCCGGTTGGAGGAGATGACGAGGATGCGCATTGACGGACGTCTATCACACCGGCGCGCGGAAATTGCTTCTCCCCCTCCCTCAAGGGGAGCGGGAGAAGTGACAGCGGCGGCACGCGCGGGCATAGTCTCCCGCGGTCGTTCTGGAGTTGTTCTCGTCTCCCATGGATAGCATCTTTCGCGGCGATCTCACCTCCGCCAGGGGCCGCGCGCTCGCGTGGATCGACGCGCTGTTCATCGACCACGCGATATTCCGCCTGGTGTGGACCAACTTCGCCGTGGTCGCGCCAGGCCGGCTGTATCGCTGCAATCATCCCACGCCCCGGCGTCTCGCGCGGCTGATGCGGCGCTACGGCCTGCGCACGCTGATCAACCTCCGCGGGAAGACCACGAGCGGGGCGGACGCGTTGTCGCGCTCCGCGGCCACCCGGCTCGGACTGGACTTCGTGGACATGTCCTTGGAAAGCCGCGGGGCGCCGCAGCGCGATCGCATCCTGCGCCTGCATGCCATCTACCGCGACCTGCGTGCGCCGGCGCTGCTGCACTGCAAATCCGGCGCGGATCGCGCGGGTCTGGCGGCCGGGTTGTTCGTGCTGTTCGAGGGCGGCACCGCACGCGACGCGCTACGCCAGCTCTCCTGGCGTTTCGGCCATATCCGCCAGGCCAAGACTGGCATCCTCGACGCGTTCTTCCTGCACTACCAGCGCGAGGGCGAGGGGCGAAAGCCCTTCCTGGACTGGGTGCGGGAGGATTACGATGAAGCCGCGCTGCGTCGGAACTTCCATGCCAACGGCCTTGCCAGCTTCATCAACGACTGGGTGCTCGCCCACGAGTAGAGGCGACTAGACATGGACGCCGCCGATGTTCTGGAAACCCTGCCGATCACCGCCTGGCACGGGCCGTTCGATCCGGCGCTGCGGCACCAGGCGCTGACGGCACTGGAGCACGGCAAGGTCCTGGTGCTGCCGGACCTGCCGTTCCCCATCGCGCCGGACGAGGCGGACCTGCTCCGCCCCGACGTCGCCGGCGCGGAGCGGAAGAACGTCAGCCTCGATCCGCGGACCGGCCGGCTCGGCAACACCGCGCTGCCGCCGCAGCAGGCGGGACGGCTGACCGCGATGGTGCAGCGCTTTGCCGACCACTCGGCGCGGCTGCTGGCCGACCTGCTGCCTGGGTATGCGCCGGCGATGGAGCAGGCCCGCACCAGCTTCCGGCCGAACGAGATCGCCGGACGCAGCACGTCGCCGCGGCACGACGACACACGCTTGCATGTCGACGCGTTTCCCAGCCGGCCGCTGGCGGGACGGCGCATCCTGCGGCTGTTCAGCAATGTGGCCCCGGACGGCGCAGTGCGCGCCTGGCGTGTGGGGGAGAAGTTCGAGCCGTTTGCCCAGCGGTTCCTGCCGCGCGTCGGCCGTCCGCTGCCGGGCAGCGCCTGGCTGCTGGAGCAGCTTGGCATCACCAAGGGCAGGCGCAGCGCCTACGATCATCTCATGTTGGGACTGCACGATCGCGGCAAGCTGGATGCCGCCTACCAGGCGACCGCGCCACACGCGGATGTGACATTCCAAACCGGCACGACTTGGCTGTGCTTCACCGATCAGGTGCTGCACGCCGCGCTGGCCGGCCATTGCGCTCTGGAACAGACGTTTCATGTGCCGGTCTCGGCAATGGCCGCGCCGCAACTCACACCATTGCGTGTGCTCGAGCGGCTGGCCGGCCGACATTTGGCCTGATTCGGGGATTTCTCAGACGTTGCGCAGGACCGACAAAATCGGTTAAAAAGCACAAAGCGTATCAGCGTGGGAGACGACGCCGTGGCCGGAAATACCTACACTTGGACGGGCGATGTCTCGAACGCTGGCACGCTCGCGGCGAACTGGACGCCAAGCGGCGGCCCACCGGGACCCGGCGACACCGGCATCGAGAATTCGGGTACCCTGCAGGTCACTGACGCCCAGATCAATTCGAATACGCTGCCAAATACGCTGCTACTCAACGCCGGCACGTTTCAGATGTCCAACGATACCGGCGCCGTCGCCAACTCGATGTTAGGCTCTACGACGACGCTCTACGCCGGCACGAGCGGCCCGGCCGCGTTCGACATTTTCGGCGGCTTTCTGAACGAAGGCACCATCGGGGCGTTCGACAACCCGGTCACCATCGCCATCAACGCAGACATCAACGCTGGCACCACGATATTCGGGACCCTGGTGAATGACGGCCTGATCAAGGTGCGGAACGGCGCCACGCTGGATGTCACCGGCGGCGCCGGGGATACCTTCCAGGGCGGCGAAGTCGTCCTCAAGGGCGGCTCCGCCCTCATCACGGCCACCGATTCGGGCAGCAACTTCGACCTCGACAACAACAGCACGCTCGGGCTGGACAGCGTTAGCAATGGCGTGTCGGTCAACTTCTCCGGCACCGCCGACCTGCTGACGCTGAGCTCGTCGACCGCGCTCGACAGCGGGATGAACGCGTTCAACATCAACGGCTTCGCCAGCGGCGACACGCTCGACATCGGGCCGGAGGCGATTGGCACGATCGTCTACGAGCACCAGCAATTCGGCAGCTCGCAATCCGGCAGCTCGAATTTCGGCGGATCGGGCACGCCGATCCTCACGATCATCGGCACCAACGGCGGGACGCTATGGTCCGAACCGTTCAGCGGTTCCAATGGCAACCTGGTGGGCAAGACCAGCGGCACCTTCGTCGCCGGCACGCTGCAGTCGCCCGGCCACGTTGACGCCGCCGGCCCGTTCGAGATCGTCACCGCAGGCAACGGCGACACGCTGCTGGAGCAACTGCCGCCATCCACCTGGCAATGGACCGGGGCGGATCCCAGCAATCTGAACGACCCGTTAAACTTTGAGCTGATCAACGGCCCGGGCAATCAGTCCGACACGATCATCACCGCCGGCACCGTCAACGGCAGTCCGAACTCGGGCGATACGGTGATCTTCAACGACGCCACGATTGCATTCGGGCTTGACAAGAACATCAGCGGCAACACCATCTTCCTGACCGGCACCAGCGAGATGAGTTTCGTTGGGGACCAGACCGGCTATACGATCGTCAGCAACGGCACCACCAATAGCCAGAACGGGTTCAGCTACCAGAACCCGACGCTGGATCAGGCGTCGTTGATCACCAACGATCCGCCTGGCCTGCCCGCCGACACGACGCTGAACTTCGCCGGCTACAACGTCAACGAAGGCACCCTCATCAGCAACGGGGGCCCCGGCAGCAGCATGACGATCAACGTCACGCAGAACACCGCCGCCCCCGGCTATTTCCTCAACTACGGCGACCTCGAGGCCGACACCGGCAACTCGATGACCATCGCGGTCGCCGGCACGTCGGAGCTGTTCAACGCCAATCTGATCTACGCCAACGGCGGCTCGATCCTGATCGAGGCGAGCTCCGCCGGGATCGCCGGCGGCTACGCGCCGATGCTCGGCGGCATCGCCCTGATCGGCGACGGCGGCACGCTCACGCTCGATGCCGGCTTCCCGTCCGGGACCGGCGGCAGCAACCCCGTCTTCGCCTTCTACGACGGCGACCCCGGCGACACGCTGAAGCTCGATCAGGTCGGCCAGTTCGGCGGCCGCATCCTCGGCTTCCAGCAGGGCGACACGATCGACCTCGGCGAAGCGCTCAACGTCGGCTCGATCGTGGTCAAGTCCGACGGGCGGGTGCTGCTGGAAAACCCCGGCGGCACCGTCCTCGCCTCGCTGGTGCTGTCATCCGGCGCCTACAACACCGGGACGTTCGCGGTCACGTCGGTGGCCGCCGGCACGCTGGTGGCGGACGGCTTCACCCTGACCACCGGCAGCGACGGCAACGCGCTGCTGACCACCGACGTGGTCAGCTCGGTCTGGAACAACAGCTCGACCACCTGGCAGACCGCATCCGCCTGGTCGACCGGCGTGGTGCCCGGGTCGACCGCGACGGCGGTCATCGGGATCAACGCCACGGGCGGCGCCGATGGGACGACCAGCCCGTTCGTCATCACCACCGGCACCACCGCGGTCACTGTCAACTCGCTGAGCGAGGTCAACAGCAACGCGACGCTGCAGATCACCAGCGCCACCACGGTCGGCACCGGCACCAACCAGTACGCCCTCCAGCAGATCGCCGGCGAGATCGAGGTCACCGGCGGCAATACGCTGACCGTGACGGACCTGAAACAGGACTCGCCCGGTGCCACCTTGCAGGTCGATGCCGGCGCGGTGCTCGACATCACCGGCCTCGACAATCTCGGCTTCGCCAACAACGGTACGCTCAGCACGACCACCACCGTCAACGGCACCACCTTCGCCAACGGCAACACGGTCGGGCTGTTCGTCACCGGCACCGCGACGGTCGATGGCGGCATGATCGACGGCGGGCCGGTGCTGAACGGCACCAGCGTGGTGTCGACGGGCGGCCGTATCGAAATCGGTCTGGACGGTGGTGGCCTGCCGGCCGTCATGACGGTGGAGAACAACGGCAGTGTCGGCGGCACCGTCATCGACACCTACGCGGCCCTGTCCTCCGACCCCACCTCGTTCGGCTCGCTGACGCTCACCGGCGCCGGCACCACCTGGGACGACGCCGGCGATCCGACCGACACGCTCAACACCCGCGGCTACGTGCTGGTCGGCAACGACAACCAGTCCGGCAACAAACCGTCGCCATCGCCGTCGGGCACCGCGCAGCTTGTAGTCGAGAACAACGCCACGCTGAACGAGGCACTTTACGCGAGGATCGGTGACTCGCTGGACAGCGCGGGCAGTGCGACGATCACCTCGGGCGGCGTCTGGAACATCGGCACCAGCTCGGCGGGCGGGTTCCTGAACGTCGGCTACAGCGGCAGCGGCACGCTGGACATCAACGGCGGCACGGTGAACGTCCTCGCCGGCACCGGCACGTTCACGTCGAACGGCACCCTCAACACCACCGGCCAGGGTGTGGGGATCGCCCACAACGCCGGCAGCGATGGCACCGTCGTCGTGTCCGGCGGCGGCGAGCTGAATATCACCATCTCCCCCACCATCGCCGGCTCAGGCTTCGGGGTCGGGCAGGCCGGGCAGGGCGAGCTCGATATCTACGACGGCGGCACCGTCACGCTCACCGATGGCGGGATCAGCACCGGCTCCACCCTGGGTGGGGATGGCACGATCGTCGTCGGCGGCTTCGGCCCCGGGGGCACATTGACGCAGAACGCCACGCTCATCATCAACGGCGACGGCCTGAGCGGCGGCATGAGCGTCGGCAAAGTCGGCACCGGCACACTCTTCGTCAACCCCGGCGGCACGGTGGAGGTGTCCGGCGGCGGCATCAACGTCGGCAACACGGCCGGCGCCTTCGGGTTCGCCGAGATCAACGGCGGCCTGGTCGAGGACACCACCAACGGCCTGAATGTCGGCAATGCCGGTGTCGGCACGCTCGATCTCCTCAACCACGGGACCGTCTCCCTGGCCGATGGCGGCGTCTCGGTGGGCAACTCCGCCGGTGCGTCCGGCCTGCTCGAGATTGCGTCGGGCGGGTTTCTGACCTCCACCACCAACGGCATGAATGTCGGCAATCTCGGGAGCGGCACCCTCGAGGTTCTCAGCGGCGGCGTAGTCAATTTCAGCACGCACGGTATCGGTGTCGGCGCGTCCCTCGGTGCCTCGGGGACCGTGTTGGTCGACGGCGTCGGCGCGTTGATCAATCTCGGCACCAACAGCAGCGGCATGGGTGTCGGGCAGGGCGGTTCCGGCTTCCTGACCGTCCAGAACAACGGCAGCGTGATCATCAATGCCGGCGGCCTGAACATCGCGACCACCGCGGGCGATAGCGGGACAGTCGCGGTCACCGGCGGCGGTCAGATCGCCACGGGCGGAAATACCTTCGGTATCAACGTCGGCGGCTCGGGCAACGGCCTGCTGACCGTTGGCCCGGGCGGCACCGCCTCCAGTGCGGGTTTTGTTACCGCCGGAGGCAATGCGTCCGGCACCGGCACCATCGTCGTCAGTGGCGGGACGGTGTCCGCCAGCAACCTGACCATCGGCAACTTCGGCACTGGGACTCTCGATCTCAGTGCTGGGTCGGTCACGCTGGGCAACCAGGCTTCGGTCGGCAACGACGCCGGCGGGAAGGGCCTTGTCGATATCACCGGGGGGACGCTGACTGGCGCCGGCGGCCTAACCGTCGGCAACGCCGGCATGGGCACGCTCGATCTGAGCGCCGGCACCATCGCGCTGGGCAACAGCATCCAGATCGGCAGCAACAGCGGCGGCAACGGCACTGTCGTCGTTACCGGCGGCTCGCTCGGTACTTCGAGCTTCATGACGATCGGCGGCGGCGGCGACGGCACCATGCTGGTGAACCATGGCACGGTGTCCGCAGGCAACAACGTGACCCTCGGCCAGTCGGCCGGCGCCAACGGATTCGCGACCATCGCCAACGGTCTGTTGACCGGCCCGAATCTGACGGTCGGAAATTTCGGCAGTGGCACGCTGGACGTTGCCGGCGGCGGGACCGTTTCGATTACCACCGGCTTCCTTGATATCGGGGGCACCTCGGGCACCTCCGGCACGGTTCAGGTCTCCGGCGCGGGGGCGCTGGTCACCGCGCAGGGCGCCTCGGCGAATGTGAGCGTCGGGGTCGGCGGCTCGGGCTTGCTGTCGATCGGCGTGGGCGGCGATGTCACCACGTCCGGCCAGGTCGACATCGGCCAGGCCCCCACCACCAGCGTCGGCACGATCATCGTCACCAGCGGCACGCTGGCCGGGACGGGCGGGTTCGCGATCGGCGTCGGCGGCCAGGGCTCGCTGGTCGTGGCGGGCAACGGCGTGGCGAACGCCGGGACCGGCGGCGTCACCGTCGGCAGTTTCCTTGGCAGCACCGGCGCTCTGACGGTGCAAAGCGGCACACTGTCCACCAGCGGCTTCTTCACCGTCGGCAGCGCGGGTGCCGGTGAGCTGGTCGTTCAAAGTGGCGGCGTCGTCAATCAGACCGACGGCAGTGCCTTCGTGGTCGGCTTGAACAGCAGTGGCAACGGTGCCGTCACGGTCGAAGGCGGACTCCTCAATGCCGGCAGCAGTGCCATCTCGCTCGGCAACTCATCGGGCAGCAGCGGCGCGCTGACGGTGGAGAGCGGCGGCACGCTGTCCGCCGGCGGCTTCACGGCCGGCAACCTCGGCAACGGCGCGCTTACGGTGACCGGCGCCCTCTCCCACCTAACCGCACTCGGCCAGATGAACGTCGGCCGGGCAGGAACCGGCAGCCTGCTGATCGAGAACCAGGCGACCGCGATCACCGGCGCCAACTCACTCGTGGTTGGCTTCGATGTCGGCACCCAGGCCGGCGCCACGGGCGCGGTGACGGTGAACGGCAGCCACTCGCTGCTCGACAACACCGGGGAATTCATCGTCGGTGACGGCGGTCTGGGCAGCCTGTCGATCGCGTCTGGCGGCACCGTGATCACCACGCCTGGCACCGTCGCCGGACTGGCCGGGGCGGTTATCGCCAACACGGCCAGCGCCTCCGGCTCCTCGGTCAACGTGACCGGCGCCGGCTCCGACTGGCAAATCTCCGGAGCGCTGCAAGTCGGCAACGTCGCCGAAGCCGCGCTGAACATCGCCGCCGGCGCCACCGTCGCCGCCACCACGCTGGACCTCGGCGCGCAGTCCGCCGGCGCCGGCATCGTTTCGATCAGCGGCGACAATTCCAGCCTGGTTACCACCGGCTCGCTCTCGGTGGGCGACGCCGGCTCGGGCGAGCTGTCCGTGCTGGGCGCCGCCAATGTCAGCATCGGCGGCGACCTTAACATCGACAGCGCCGGCGGCTCCGGCAACATCGACCTCGAGAACGCCGCCGGCACCGTCTTCATCGGCGGCAACCTCAACGTGGGCCTGGTCGGCGCGGCGGTGCTGACGGTGGGCCCCGGCACCACGCTGGAGCTCGACAACGGCGGGATCAACGCCGGGGCGAACTTCTCGCTGAACC
>PLXO01000197.1 GCA_003151425.1 Acetobacteraceae bacterium | reverse complement strand
CAGCCTTGTAGCCGCCGCGCGCACCGTGGCCTGAACAACAAGGCGAAACTGACCATGAGAAAATGCTACGGGTTTCGGACCTTCCACGTCGCAGAAATCGCCTGATATCATACACTTGGGAATCTGCCCTCGCCGGCAACCACCTACAGATTCTGCCGAGGAACCGAAACCAAAGGCGGCGCCATTTGCAGGATGTAGAGGGCGCCCAGGAAATCGTCGAGATCTATCAGGACGAGGCGGCGATCCACATCTATCGGCGGGAGGAAGGTGGACAGTGGTCCTTCGACGCCGTGGACGGGCTGGATGCCATATTGAGCCTGCATAGCGCCGGCCTCGACATCCCACTGTCGGAAATTTACGAATTCGTGGTCATACCCGGCTAGCTGAGATCACCGGTTTCGCGGCGGACGCCGTGAGGTCCATGCCACCTTTCCCCTCCACTATCGGGCGGGCGCAGAACGCCGATTCGCTTTCGTCTACGCATCCCCGCCCATGTCGAATTCCTTGTATGTGTCCACTCTGGCGCGTATCGCGTCATACTCGCCGTGTGATCCCAACGTCAGATAGTAGTTCGATCCGTCCGGTTGCGGTTCGTAAACGATGAACTCCCCAGTTATCCTACGATCCCGCGCGCGGCGTTCGTAAGCCCCGATCACCATCTCATGCGTTATCTGGTCCGCAAACTCATGCACGTATTTCCCGTAGTGCGGGGCAAACATCTTCTCCCAACGTCCATCTTTGACCATCCTTTCAGTTTCCTCCATAGCGTTTGCCTAATTCGCGGAACGCCGACCGACAGTGCAGGACTGCGATGGTTCCTCGCCAATCAGGGGGTAGGCACCCGATCGGAATCGAGGTCGAGGCCCTCGTAGAGGGCGGAAAATGGCAACGCCAGGCCGAACTCGGGGATCACGATAGACGCGTTCACGCCCTCGAGAAGAACAGCGCTCCGGATTCCAAGCCGTCCGTCCTCGTCACGCGTGTAGACCATGGCGCGCTTCTCGTCCTGGCTAATCAGCACATTAGAGCATTTTCACCCTGACCGGAAACGTACCCTGTCATTGCGAGGAGCGCAGCGACGAAGCAATCCCCTGCCGTGGGGGATTGCTTCGTCGCTGCGCTCCTCGCAATGACAGGTGGGGACTATGACAGGTGGGATCGGCGATTCCAGTCAGCGTGAACGTGCTCTAGGTCCGAATACTCGGTGTCGCGTCGTAGTCGCGCAGCTTCAGGCTTTGGTCGATCCATCCCGTGCTCCTGGACAAGACCTCGAAGACTGCCACCGGCTCCTGAGCCTGCAGCGCACCCGGCATGCGCGGACCGCAGTCAATGAGCGCGTCCGGATAGCGGCCACCCGTTCCCGCCCTCACTTTAAGGTCCGGACCGTGCGCCCGGCAGGACTTGCCTCGCAACTGCGTATGAAGCGCGGCGCGTAAATTGTTGCCGATCGTATCGTGTTCTGCCGTCCCTCCGCCCATGGCGTAGACCTGGCCGTCCACGAGCTCGTAACGAATTGGCTGACGCGCCTCCCACTCCAGGTAGGCTTCCCAGGTCCAGGTCGTTTGCCGCTTTGCCTCCGACATCGTGCCCTCCGGGGTGGCATCCTAGCGCCAAGCTCGCATGCGCGGCACGGACAAACGAGGCATCCTGGACCGTGGCTTGCCCGCCCCGTCCGATGGTTACACGCGCCTTCGCCCTCGCGTGATAGCTTTACGTGCCCCCAACGTGACTGGCGTGCGCAACGCTCGCTCGGCGGCCTGCCCGTCACCTGGTCGCGATCTGCACGCGATAGTCGAGTGTGGCGGTCGCGCCGTTGCCATAGAAGCCGCCTTCCACCGGCATGGTGGCGGCCTGGTCCGGGACCGCGCACAAGGCCACGTGGCCGTCGGTCACTGCAATGCCGTGGGTGGGATCGAAGCCGCGCCAGCCCAAGCCCGGCAGGAACACCTCGGGCCAGGCGTGCATATGACGCTGCCCGTCGGGCGTGTCGGCCTTGGCGTGGTAGCCGCTCACGAACCGCGCGGCGATCCCGAGGCTGCGGCAGGCCGCCATGAACAGCACGGTAACGTCGCGGCAGGCACCGCGGCCGATGGCAAGCGTGTGGGCCGGCGCCTGGGCGGCGCCCTCGACCCGGATGCCGCGTTCCAGGCGGGTGAACAGCGTCTGACTCAGGCGGTCGAGGAACGGCAGGGCCGCCCACAAGCTTTCCGATGCGAGCGCGGCCGCGAAGGCCTGAACGACAATGTCCTGCTCGCCGTCAGGGCGGTAGTCCGCCAGCACGTCGTGCGGGCTCGATGACCAGGGCAGCCGAGGCAGCCCGGGATCGCGCAACGGCGCGGCCGTGCGGGTATCGACATCGAAACGACTCTCGATTCGCAGGTGGTCCGAGAGGCCTTCGAAACTCACCTGCGTGATCCGATTGCCGAAGCGGTCCGTCTGCTCATGACGCTGGGCCGGCGCGGGGTCCACGGTGACGCTGCAGGTCAGAATGCGGGCGCCGTCGGCACGCGGATTGAGCCGCAGCAGTTGCGACGCGAGCCTGACCGGCATGGAGTAGCGGTAGCGCGTTTCATGGTGGACGGAAAAACGCATGGTTCCCCATCATCGATCGCTCGGCCGTCGAGGGGTTGACCGGCGATGCGACCCGACGCTTCGACCGTCTCCACAGTCTCGTTGACCACGCCGTCAACGACAAGTCGGTTCCGTTCACCGACCTCGACAGTCTCACTCTCGAGCTGTGGGACAGGATCATGGAAGTCAACCTGGCGGGGCTGATGCGCCGCATCCCTTCGGCCATCTAACCGACCGGGTCCAACACGACCACGGGGATCTCGCGCTCCGTCTTGCGTTGGTAGTCAGCGTAGGGCGGCCAGAATTCCAGCGCTCTCTCCCACAACCGCGCGCGCTCCTCACCGGCCGCGGTCCTGGCCCGCGCCTTCATCTTTGCGCTCCCGACCTGAATTTCGACGTCCGGGTTGGCGAGGATGTTACGATACCAGCTCGGATGCTGAGGCGCTCCACCTTTCGAAGCGACCACAAAATAGCTGTCATCGGCTTTTCCATAAAACAGGGGGAACAGGTATTTTTCTCCGGACTTCCGGCCAACTGTCGTCAACAGCAACGATGGGACCGTCATCTCCGGCCGGCCGGGCTGGGTCATCTTGTACATGTGCCCATCAGCGCCGCCGCTGGTGATGTAACGGTTCGCATGGTCCTGCATCCACCCCGGAAGGTTGGGGGCGAGCTTGGCCTCGGTCATGTTCGATCTCCCTCTGAACCCAACGAGCATATCACGCGGCGCGCCGAGCCGTCAGCCTCAGCGATTAGCCCACGAGGTCCGGCTCACCCGGCGATGCGCGGCAAAACCTTGTCGGTCAACAATCGGAACGACCGCCCACTCATCGGCGCCGCCATCAGATAGGTCATGCCGATCTCCGCCGCGAACGACTGGATCTGCTCGGCCACGCTCTCCGCGGTGCCGTGGATCATGACGTCATCCAAATAGAAATCGACCGGATCCTTGCCGCCGAAATCCCGCACCTCCATGCGCACATTGCCGGCGTGCTTCGGGCCGATGTAGGCGGCGATCGTCCATTCGGCCACGCGCTTCGCCACCTCGCGCGCCTTCTCTTCCGTCTCATCGACGGCGACCAGGCGTGCCATCGGGATGGTGCGTCCGGCGTCGCTGTACCCAGCCTCCATCAGCTTCGCCGCGTAGTGCTGACGCTTCCTGACAAGATCGGCGCGCGACGAATGCGGATCCATCAGGATCGAGTGGCCCTGACCCGCCGCCCACTCGATAGCAGTCGTCGATGTCGCCGCCATCCAAACCGGGGGGTGCGGCACCTGGAGCGGCTTGGGCAGCACCTCGACGCCGTCGTACTGGTAAAACCGGCCCCGGTAACTAAGCCGCTCGCTGGTCCACGCCTTCAGGACAATGTCGACCGTCTCGTGGAACCGCGGTGCACTCTCCTCGCCCGGGATGCCGAAGGCGGCGAACTCGCTGCGCTCGAAGCCCCGCCCCACCCCCCAGTTGACCCGTCCGCCGGACAGGACGTCCAGCAGCGCCACCTCCTCGGCGAGCCGCAGGGGATTATAGAAGGGGGCCAGCGAAACCGCCGTGCCGATCCGCAGCCACTTGGTGCGGGCGGCGGCCATGGTCCCCATCATGTGCACCGACGGGCAGACGGAGAAACTCGAAAAATGGTGCTCGGCGAGCCACACCGCATCGTAACCCGTCTGGTCCATGATGGAAAAGCGCTCGAGCGCCGTTTCATAAACCGAATTGAGCGGCACGGACCGATCGCGCCAGCCGAAGAACTGCAGAATGCCGACTTTCAATTTTCCCTCCCGTATCCGCATGGTAGAAGTCGTGCTCAGAAGGCCTTCAGGACAATGTCCAGTGCGTCCTGGATCCTGCGCTTCGCCTCATCGTCGTCGGCGAAAGATGCGACAAGCTCGCCCAGCCGATGGACCCCCAGCGTGGCAAGGTCGAATGGATTGAGAAGGTAGCTCTGCCCCTGCACCACAAACCTTGGCGCCACGCGTGCATGCTCGGTGCCGAGCCGAGGCATGGCATCCGGCCGCACAAGGGGCGCAACAGTCCGGGTCGGCATCCGCGCGAAATCGTCCAACTGCAGCACGATGACGAAGGGGCGCACCGCACTCCGCGAGGGAGTCCGGTGCACGCTGAACTGCGCCGCCGCAATCACAGGCTTTGCATTTCCTCGGACAGGCTGCCGTGCGCCGCATAGAGAGCGGAAAAAGCGTCGATGGCTCGCTCGGTCCGCCGCTTTTCGGCTTCTGCCGCGGCGGCGCGCTTGTCCAGGTCGGCCGCGAGCAGTGCCTCGACGTGAGCCGAGAGGTTGCCGACCTCGGACTTGCAGCGCTCGACCAGATCGGCGTTCAGGTTCAGGTTCACCGGGCGTCTCGGCGCGGCATGGTCAACACCCACAGGCACCTCCTTTGCGCAAGCCTGCGCAAAGTAGGCGGACAGTCGTGCTCTCGCAAGAGCGCTGCGTCCTTCGGAAACTCTAACTACCCCCCAGGTCACTGGCTTGCCTGCTCCCCGCCCCAGGTAACAAACTGCCCGCACACACCGGGACGCGCCGCGACGCAGCCCCGCACCCGCAGACGGGAGAAAATTCATGGACCTTAAGGGCGCGGTCGCGCTGGTGACGGGCGGCAACGGCGGCCTCGGGCAGCGCATCTGTCACGCGCTGGCGCAACAGGGCGCGCATATCGCCGTCATGTATGCCCAAAGCCGCGACCAGGCCGACGGCGTCGCCCGCGAGCTGACATCGCGATATCAGATCAACGCCGCCGCCTTCGCCTGCGACATCACCGATGGCGTGGCCGTGGATACGCTGGTCGGCGACGTGACCAAGCGTTTCGGCCGCCTCGACATTCTCGTCAACGACGCCGCCTACAACAAGGCGATCCCCTTCACCGACCTCGACAATCTCACGCAGGAGGTGTGGGACAAGATCATGGCGGTCAACCTGACGGGGCCGATGCGCCTCATCAAGGCGGTGGCGCCCATCATGAAGGCCCAGGGGCGAGGCCGCATCGTCAACATCGCGTCGGTGGCGGGGCTCGGGCCGCAGGGTTCGTCCATCGCCTATGCGGTGTCGAAGGCGGGCCTCATCCATCTCACGCGCTGCATGGCGGTGGCACTGGCGCCCGAGACGCTCGTCAACTGCGTGGCGCCGGGCCTGCTGGAGGGCACGCGCGCGACAGCCAATCTCCGGCCCGAGATGATCGAACTCTCCGCGGCCGCCTCGCTCCTGAAGAAGGCCGCCGACAAGGACGACTGCGCCGACATGGTGGTCACCATGTGCCGCACCGAGACCATGACCGGCCAGACGGTCGTCATCGACTCCGGCCGCATGTTTCATTGAGCAACGACCCGACCCGACTACCGCTGCTTCGGGTCGGGAGCCGGTATCCAAACCGACCCACACCCCCGGGCCGACCCATCTGGACGCCGCGCGCGCGGGGCGGCATGGTCCGGCGCAGCGCCCCCGGTCCTTGCCAAGCGCCGCGGATGTTACATCTATGCCTGCAACGCCATTGCCAGGAAGCTTGACCCCATGAACGTGATCATCGGCCAAAACCCGGCCGCGCCCGGCGCCGCCGCGGCCGACACCGCCAGCCTGCCGGCGGGCACCCCAGCGGGCATGCCGGCGGGCACTCCAGCGGGTATGCCAGCGGGCACCCCAGCGGAAATGATCGTCGACGGCGACCAGAAGACCTTCATGCGCGACGTCATCGAGGCCTCGCGCACGGTCCCCGTCGTGGTCGATTTCTGGGCCACCTGGTGCGGCCCGTGCAAGCAGCTCACGCCGACGCTGGAGAAGGTGGTGCGCGCTGCCGGCGGGCGGGTGAAACTGGTAAAAATCGACATCGACGCCAACCGCGGCCTCGTCCAGCAGCTCGCCCAGCTCGGCCTGCCGCTGCAATCGGTGCCGACGGTCGCCGCCTTCTGGCAGGGCCAGATCGCCGACCTGTTCCAGGGCGCGGTGCCCGAATCGGAGGTGAAGCGCTTCGTCGAGGGGCTGCTGAAGGCGGCCGGCGGGCAGATGCCGACGGCCGACCTGCTGGCCGAGGCCAAGGCGGCGCTGGAGCAGGGCGACGCGCAGGGCGCCAGCGAAATATTCAGCGAGCTGCTGGCCGCGGAGCCGGAGAACGGCGACGCCTGGGGCGGGTTGATCCGCGCGCTGATGGCGCTCGGCCAGGAGGACGCGGCGAAGGAAGCGCTGACGCAGGTGCCGGAGAAGCTGGCCGAGCACGCCGAGATCGCCGGTGCCCGCGCCGCGTTGGCGCTGGCCGAGGAAGGCCGCGCCGCCAAGGGCCAGCTCGCGTCGCTGGAGGCGCGGCTGGCCGCCGATCCGGCCGACCACCAGGCGCGCTACGATCTGGCCACCGCGCTGAACGCGATGGACCAGCGTGAACAGGCCGCCGATGCTTTGCTGGAGATCTTCCGCCGCAACCGTACCTGGAACGATGGCGCGGCACGGCTGCAACTGCTGAAGTTCTTCGAGGCCTGGGGATTCGACGATCCGGCGACGGTCGCCGCGCGCCGCAAACTGTCGGCCCTGCTGTTCGCCTGATGGCGCCATTCCACCCGCGCGCGGAGGATCTGCCGAGCGAATTCCCGGTGTTTCCGCTCGCCGGCGCGCTGCTGCTGCCGCGTGGAAAACTGCCGCTGAGCATCTTCGAGCCGCGCTACAAGGCGCTGTGCGAGGATGCGCTCGGGCAGCGGCGCATGTTCGGCATGATCCAGCCCGATCCGACGCATCCCGATGGGCCAGCCGGCCCCGCCTTGTTTCGGATCGGCTGCCTGGGGCGAATGTCGGCGTTCAGCGAGACCGATGAGGGGCGGTATCAGATCACGCTGACCGGCGTCATCCGTTTCGCTGTCGTGGCGGAGCTGCAGGGGCGGCGCGGGTATCGGCGGATGCGCGGCGATGTGACGCCGTTCCTGGCCGACCTCGATCTGTCTCCGAAACAGATCGAGGTCGCACGCGACACCTTGCTGACCGCGCTACGCGGCTATTTCACCCATCGCGGGGTGGAGGCGAACTGGGACGCCATCAAGCGGCTGGGCGACGACATCCTGGTGACCACGCTGGCCATGGTCTGCCCATTCGAGCCGGTGGAGAAGCAGGCGCTGCTCGAGGCCGGCACGGCGGTCGAACAGGCCGAGATGCTGCTGACCCTGTTGCGCATGGGCGCGGTCGGGCCGGACACCTCCTCCGGCGGGCGGGCAGTGAGTTGAGCAAGGATGCGGCAGTTGAGCGAGGACCCTGACCGGATGGCGCAGAGCCCCGATCCGTCGCCGATCGATCCGCGGCTGCTGGAGATCCTGGTCTGCCCGCTGACCAAGGGGCCGTTGGAGTACGACCGTGCCGCCGGCGAATTGATCAGCCGGCAGGCGGGTCTGGCCTATCCGGTGCGCGACGGGATTCCGATCATGCTGGTCGATGAGGCCCGGAAGCTCGAGGACTGATGCCGATCCCGACCGAAATCCGCCTGGACAAGGCGACGCAGGTGCTGGAGGTGACGTTCGACGACGGCGCCAGGTTCAGTCTGCCGGCGGAATATCTGCGGGTGGAAAGCCCGAGTGCCGAGGTGCAGGGGCACGGGCCGGGGCAGAAGACGATCATTGCGGGGCGTCGGCATGTCGGAATCATGGGCATCGAGCCGGTTGGCAACTACGCGGTGCGGCTGCTGTTCGACGATCTGCACGATACCGGAATCTACTCCTGGGAGTATCTGCACGAGATCGGGCGGGAGCGGGAGCAACGCTGGGGTGCGTATCTAGACGCGCTGAAGGCGAAGGGGTTGCGCCGGGAGCCGTAATACCAGACGGCGGAAAGATTGACATACGTCCGCCGGTGACCCAACACGTCATGGCCGGTAGGCCTTGCCCCGGGCGTTTGTCCCGGGGGTTGACCCGGCCATCCCCGCAAGCACCGGCATTGCGAAAGAGGCAGTCCCAGGCTGCGACCGAGCGCGTGGGGATGGCCGGATCAAGTCCGGCCATGACGGGTGGGACGGGCGGCACCCCGGAGGGTCAATCCATTCGACGCCTAGAGCATTTTCACCCTGACCGGAAACACCACCTGTCATTGCGAGAAGCGCAGCGACGAAGCAATCCCCCACG
>PLXO01000080.1 GCA_003151425.1 Acetobacteraceae bacterium | reverse complement strand
ACGCTGAACATGTTGCCGAAGTTTGAACTGGCGCCCATGCGGATGTATTTCAAAATGTTCACGAACACCTTGCGGCCTTCGAGCACACCTTCTTCCAGCACCATCAGATCCTTTTCCAGCAGGATCATGTCGGCGGATTCCTTGGCGATGTCCACGGCGGTGTCCACGGAAATGCCCACGTCGGCGGCGCGCAGTGCGGGCGCGTCGTTGATGCCGTCGCCGGCCACGGCGACCACACGGCCCTCGGCGCGCAGGCGCTGGACGATGCGGTGCTTGTCTTGCGGCAGGATGTCCGCCTCGATTTCGGTGATGCCGAGCTGGCCGGCGACGATGGCGGCGGTGGTGCGGTTGTCGCCGGTCAGCATGACGATGCGGATGTTGTCGTTGCGCAGGCGTTGCAGCGCCGCGGCGCTGGTCGGCTTGATCGGATCGGCGATGGCGATCACGCCGGCCGGCGCGCCGTCCAGCGCCAGGAACAGCGCCGTTGCACCATCGCGGCGCAGCGCGTCGGCCGTCGCCGCCAGCTCGCCCAGCGTGACCCCAAGTTCCTGCATCAGGGCGGCGTTGCCCAGCGCCCCCGCGTGTCCGTCGATCGTGCCGTGCACGCCTTTCCCGGTCACCGAGGCGAAGTCGAGTGTGTTACGTAACTTTAACGACCTTTCGCGGGCGGCGGTGGCGATCGCCGCGGCGAGCGGATGCTCGCTCGACTGTTCCAGGCTCGCCGCCAGCGCCAGGATCTCCGCTTCGGTGCGGCCTGGCGTCGGCTGCACCGCGACGACGCGCGGCTTGCCCTCGGTCAGCGTGCCGGTCTTGTCCACCACGAGCGTGTCGACCTGCTCCAGCCGCTCCAGCGCCTCGGCCGACTTGATCAGCACGCCGGCGGTCGCGCCCTTGCCGACGCCGACCATGATCGACATCGGGGTGGCCAGGCCCAGGGCGCAGGGACAGGCGATGATCAGCACGGACACGGCGGCGATCAGCGCGTAGGCCAGGGCAGGGGCGGGGCCAAAGGCAGCCCAGCCGATGAAGGCCAGCACGGCCACGAGGATCACCGCGGGCACGAAATAACCCGACACGGTGTCGGCCATGCGCTGGATCGGCGCGCGGCTGCGCTGTGCCTGCGCCACCATCGCCACGATCCGCGCCAGCATGGTGTCCGCGCCGATCTTGTCCGCGCGCATGACAAACGCACCGGTGCCGTTGATTGTGCCACCGATCAGCCTGTCCCCGGGCAGCTTTGTGACCGGCATCGACTCGCCGGTGATCATCGACTCGTCGATCGCGCTCTTGCCGTCCAGCACCTCGCCGTCCACCGGCACGCCATCACCGGGGCGCACCCGCAGCTTGTCGCCAAGCTGCACCTGCTCCACCGGGATTTCCTCGTCGCCGCCGGTCGGCGTGAGGCGTCGGGCCATCTTGGGCGCGAGATTGAGCAGCGCACGGATGGCGCCGCCGGTCTGCTCGCGCGCCCGCAGTTCCAGCACCTGGCCGAGCAGGACCAGAACGGTGATGACGGAAGCTGCCTCGAAATAGACAGCCACGGTGCCGTCCATGCCATGGAACCCGGCCGGGAAGATGCCGGGCAGGAAGGCGGCGACCAGGCTGTAGAGATAGGCGGCGCCGGTGCCGAGCGCGATCAGGCTGAACATGTTCAGGCTGCGATGCAGCACGGAGGCCCAGGCACGCTGGAAGAACGGCCACCCCGCCCACAGCACAACCGGCGTCGCGAGCAGGAACTGTATCAAGGCAGTCACGCGTGGCGGCACCAGCTCATGCAGCGCAAGTGCCGGGATATGGCCGCCCATCTCCAGCACCACGACCGGCAAGGCGAGCACGAGGGCGATCCAGAACCGGCGCGACATGTCGATGAGCTCGGCGTTCGGGCCGGCTTCTGCGGTCACCTCGAGCGGTTCCAGCGTCATGCCGCAGATCGGGCAGTTGCCGGGTCCGTCCTGCCGGATCTGCGGATGCATCGGACAGGTGTAGGTCGTGCCTTGCCGCACCGGGGCTGCCGGTTTGGTCGGCGGAGTCAGAAAGCTGGCGGGAGCGGCGATGAACTTCTCGCGGCAGCGTGCCGAGCAGAAATGGAACGTGCGTCCCGCGTGCTCGAACCGGTGCTTGGAGATCGCGGGATCGACCGTCATGCCGCAAACCGGGTCGGTCACGCCTGGCGTGGCGGCGGCTGGTGCTGCGTGCTCGTCCGCGCACCCAGCCGGAGCGTGCCCGCCATGTGCATGGCCGTGATGATCGCATGCATGGTGGGGTTCGGTGTTCGCCACGGCGCCACTCCTGAATGACCGTCACGCCGGAGCGCGGGCCAGTTGACGGGGAATACGACTTGCCCTATATACCCTTCATGGGTATGGTATCAAGGGCGGGCAGATAATGCACGACGCGACGCGAGGCGCCGTCGTCACGCGGCTCAAGCGGATCGAAGGGCAGGTCGGCGGCCTGCTGCGGATGGTGGGTGAGGATCGCTATTGCGTGGACGTCTTGACGCAGATCAATGCCGTCCGGGCCGCCTTGTATAAGGTCGAGGAGCAGATTCTGCGCGATCACGTATCCCATTGTGTCGCGGATGCATTCGCGACGGGTGACGTGATCGAGCAACGGCACAAAGTCGAGGAATTGATCGCGACAATCGGACGGATGACGAGGTAACGACGATGTCGCGGGGCATGGGCCGACGGTTCAGGAAGATGATTTCAGGGTTGCTGTTCCTCAGCGTCCTCGTCATGTCCATTGTCCAGACATATGCGGCGGTTTCGCCCATCATGCATCACGCCATCAATACCTCGGCGGCCATCCAGCATGACGGTACGGCGGACGCGATCGCGCCGCTGTCAGCCCACCACCACACCGGGTCGCCCTGCAACGGCCACGGGGCACACCGGCTGGCGTGTTGCTGCATCAGCGGATGCTCGATGATGTCCGCGTGGCTCGCTGTCCCGGCGACGGTGTTGCCTGCGATCATGCCGACAACGCTCGTCTATCTGGACTCCTCGCCGGTACGTCCTGACGGTGTCCAGTTCGCGCCGACACTGCCGCCACCCCGACGCAGCGTCTGATCAGCCGGAGTCGCAACGGTTCATGTGGGCGCCTTTGACGCCCGCCGTCCGCGCTTCGAGCCACGGGTGAGCCGCGCCAGTCCCGCAAGGGACGCCGCGTAACCTTCCCGCACAGACGACCCACACAGATGAATTGAGCCAAGCCATGCCTATCGATCGGTATCGACGCCGCTTCTTGGGGTCGACTCTCGCCGTTGCCACAACCTGCTGCACGTGGCGAGCGGAATGATGACCGAAGTCACCAACGGCCCTGTCTGCTCCAACCCGAAATGAAAGAACCTGACATGTCCCAGATCACACGTTTGACGCTTGCAACTGTCGCCCTGGTCGGCAGCGTCGCCCTCGCCGGCGCACAGACGGCACAGGACCAAAACGCCCACCATCCCGACACGACAGTGCCGGAGATTGCGCCGGCCGCGCCGACGCCGTCACCGGGCGGAGCAAACGGCGCGATGCCAATGCGGGATATGGGCAAGATGATGGGCGGCGACATGGGACGGGTGACGTCGATGATGCACGGCGCGATGATGCAAGCTGGCGACGGCATGGCCATGATGGGGTTCGATCACGTCGAAGGACGCATCGCGTTCTATAAGGCGGAGCTCGCCATCACCGATGCACAATTGCCGCAGTGGAACGCCTTCGCCGATGCGCTGCGCGGCAGTACCAAGGGCATGCGGAGCGCGATGACGTCGATGATGCAGGCGGGCATGCCGGCCACCGCCCCGGCCCGCATGGACGCCATGGTGCAAATGATGTCGGCCCGCCTCGACGCCATGAAGGCAACGCTGGCGGCTGCAAAGCCGCTCTATGCGGTGCTCTCGGACGATCAGAAGAAGACCGCCGACGAACTTATGGCCGAGCATCCGATGGGCATGCGGACATGGGGCATGGGAGAGCGCTGATGATCAAACAGATGACGACCAGGCGGAGCGCGCTCCGCCTGGCGCTCGCCGGCGCGGCTTTGCCACTTTCGGGCATTGCGCCCGGCCGGGCACGTGCCGACTCACTGCCGCAGGTCGTCGCCTGGAAGGACCCAAGCTGCGGCTGCTGCCGCGTCTGGATTGACCACATGCGGGACGCGGGTTTCAGCGTCTCCGTTGGCGACACCACGAACATGGCCGAGGTCAAACAGGCGTGGAACGTGCCCGACACGCTGCAGTCCTGCCATACCGCGGTGGTTAGCGGCTACGTCGTGGAAGGGCATGTTCCCGCCTCCGACATCAAACGGCTGCTCGCCGAACGGCCTTCGGCCAGCGGCTTGGCCGTGCCAGGGATGCCGAAGTCGGCACCCGGCATGGACCAGCCGGGGGAGCCATACACCGTCGTGCTGTTCGGCACGCCAACCGGGGACAAGGTCTATGCGCAACACTGAACCGGATACGATCCGGGACCATGGCACGTGCGACCAGAAGACGGTTGCCGACGAGCTGATGATGTCTCGGATGGGGTGGATGTGACGGTGTCATGCCACACCGACCACGACGCGCCGTCCGGTCCGTCGTAGCCGCCCTGGTGGAAGACGCGGAGCGGCCTGGTGCTCTGCGGTTTCCTCCTGGTCGGGGGCTTCTACCTCTTCATCGAGCACACGGCGCACCTCTTCGGGGTACTGCCCTTTCTTCTCGTCCTCGCCTGTCCGCTCATGCACCTGTTCCACCACCACGGCCATGGCGGACATGGCGGGCACAGCGCCGGCGCGCCGGCGTCCCCGCCTGGATTGGACCGTGCGCCGCGGAACACACCATGACCCACGACGATGTCCCCGCTTACGGGCTGTGGACGCTGGTGATCCTGAACTCGCTTGTCTTCATCATCTTCGCCTTCAGTTTCAGCAAGCCGCGGACGCCTCGGGACTGGCGCTCCTTCAGTGCGTTCAGCGCCTTCGTCGTCGCCCTGTTCGCCGAGATGTACGGTTTCCCGCTGACAATCTTTCTGCTCTCCGGTTGGCTCCAACGGCGCTATCCCGGCCTCGATCTCATGTCGCATGACGCCGGGCATCTGTGGTCGACGATCTTCGGCCTGCAGGGCAACCCGCATCTCAGTGTGCTGCACATTCTGAGCAACGTCGTCATCGCCGGTGGGTTCATCCTGCTTGGCGCGTCGTGGCGGGTGCTCTACGCCGCACAGACCGAGGGACGGCTCGCGACCACCGGCACCTACAGCCACGTCCGGCATCCGCAATATATCGGCTTCGTCGCCATCATGCTTGGCTTCCTGCTGCAATGGCCGACCATCTTGACGCTGCTGATGTTCCCGCTCCTCGTCACGATGTATGTCCACCTCGCGCACACCGAGGAGACGCAGGGGCGGCGAACGTTTGGGGACGCGTATGATCGCTATGCCGCGTCCACGCCGGGCTGGTTTCCCCACCTGGGATCGCCGCCAACCGACCGATCAGCACCCCGCGCACGATGAACCGAGACGGCCCACCTGGCTCGCTCGACTGGCTGACCGCGATCCGGCGCTACCTGATTGCAGCGACGGGGGGCAATATCGTTTGGGAGACGGCACAAGCGCCGCTCTACACGATATGGCATACGGGAACGGCACGCGACGTCGTGCAGGCAATCGTGCACTGCACTTTTGGCGACATCGTGATCGAGACTGTCGCAGTCGTTGCGGCTTTGATCGCTGTCGGCTCACCGGCCTGGCCCGATCAGCGCTTCGGACACGTCCTCGCCGCGACCGTCATCTTTGCCGCACTTTATACCGTTTACAGCGAATATGTGAACACCATCGTGCGGCATAGTTGGAGCTACACATCTTGGATGCCGACACTGCCATGGCTCGGCACAGGGTTGGCGCCGCTGGCGCAGTGGATGGTCGTGCCGGCGCTCGCACTCGTCTCGGCACATCGCCGCGCGCATCAATGACCGGAAGCAGAAGAATGTGATGCGTGGCGTAATGAACGGCGGCATGATGTGAGACATGGGATTTTTCTGGCGATGTCCTGACGCAGATCGACGCCGTCCGCGCCGCACTACGTAAGATCGAGGAACAGGTGCTGCGCGACCACGTGTCGCGTTGTGTGGCGGGCGCTTTCGCCTGGGGTGACGTGGTCGAGCAGCGTCACAAGGTCGAGGCATTGATCGCGACGATTGCACGAATGACGCGTTAGAGCATTTTCACGCTGACCGGAAACGCCACCTGTCATTGCGAGAAGCGAAGCGACGAAGCAAGCTCCCGCGCCCGGGGCAGGAGGTTGCTTCGTCGCTGCGCTTCTCGCAAAGACAGGTGGGGCCAAGACAGGTGGGGCCAAGACAGGTGGGCTAAGACAGGCGGGGCTGGCGATTCCAGCCTGCGTGAACAGGCTCTAGCTGGCGCTGGTCCGGGCCGGCGGAATACAAGCGGTCCGCGCTCGCCCGCCGTTTTCGTCCGCATCGCGGGCCAAGCCTTCAAGGGAGAGGGGTGCGGCCTCAGCTCGCCTCAGGGGCCCGGGGTCGTTGACCCGGGGTCGTCGGCGCCGGGAGAGCGCTTGACCCAGGTCAAGGCGCGAACCCGTGCCGCATGATCCAGTGTCGGCGCCCGACGGCGCGAATGAAGCCGGCGGCGCGATAGGAGCGCGGTTGATGTCGCAGGAACCTCGGGTCGCACGCGCCCGCCGGAGATCGTTGGACCGGATCTGGGTCGTCGTGGCCGATGGCGGTCAGGCGCGGGTGCTTGGGGTCACCGGCGATCGACGCGGGCTGACGCTGCTGCGTGAGATGACCTCGGTGGATGCCCATCGTCGGACGCACGACCTGGTCTCCGACCGGCCCGGCCGCAGCCACGAGAGCGCGTCGCCCACCCGCCACGCCATCGCGCCGCGGCAGGACGCGCATGAGCAGGCGCGGGAGCGCTTCGTCAGCCAGCTCGCTCTCATGCTGATCGAGGACAACCGCGCCCGGCAGTTCGATGAGCTGATCCTGATTGTTGCCCCTGGCCTGACCGGCCCGCTGCGCGACGCGCTGGACGAACCGACACGCGCGCGGGTGCGCGAGACCCTGGTGAAGGACCTTACCAAGGTGCCACTGAACGACATCCATGATCGGCTGGTCGAGGCTGGCCTGCTGCCCCCGCGTGCCGACACGCCGTAGTGTTGGGAGGTGCGGGTCATTTCGAACGAACGACGTGCGGCTGTGCGCCAAACCAAGACTCGCACTTGGGGCCATTGACCTACGCTGACTGGCTCAATGGCCGCCTGTATGACGCGCGGTCCCGCTTTGCGAACCTCTGCTCGCCGGCCCGGCCTACGTCCGTACGGTCAGGCGGCGGCCAAATGCGTCGGGGCAAGGCCGGTTGCATGCGTCGTATCGGCTTCGAGGTCCTGGCCGAGCGAATAGTCCTGGCTGCCCGCCAACACGATCTCAAGCACCGCCGGAGCCTCGGCGGACAGCGCCAGCACCGCATTCCCGTCGGTCCAGCGCCAGAGCGAGACGCCGTCACGCTCAACGCCCCACCAGCCGTCCGACAATTGCGGATGATCCAACGGGATCGCCTCGAGCTCGGCGCCGCGCCGCAACGTCAGCCGCGACACCATGACGCCCAGATGGCGGCGGTCCTCGACCCACGGGCGCAGCTCGCACGGCTTGGCCGCGCGTGACACCAGCCGCACCGGACCGTCGACCTTGGGCAGCACGAAGGTGTAGCGGCCGGCGGCGGCGCTGATCGGGTTGATTGCCCGCGCGCCGATGACGATCTGCAGTCCGGGATCGTCGGTGGTGGCGATCGCCGCCGGCAGACCGAGGCCCAGCAGCGCGATACGTGCCGCGAGGCGACGCCAGACCGGCTGCACGCTCGCCGCATCGTCCACGAAGGGTTGGCACGATTTGGCAACGCGCCGCGCCTGTCCGTCATCGAAGTCCGGATGCAGGATCAGCGGCGCATCGGCGTTTTCGAACGCGCCGCGATTGCCGGTATCCAGGTAACTCTCGGTCGGCAGGCCTTCGGCGAGGATCACGCCGTGCGCGTGCAGTTCGACATGGTAATAGCGGATACGCCGCTGGCTCATGTCCTGCGCGATGGTGACCCCGTTCACCAGCAGGCGCGCCGGGATCAGCACGCCGTCCACGCAGACGGCATGATCGGGCGACAGGAATAGGTCGCGCCGCGGCACGCCGTCGGCGAAGGCGTCGCGCCGGATGCGCACCGGGCAGACCAGCTCGGGCGTCGCATGCGCGGCAAGATTCAGGCTGCGCCAGCCGATCCATTTGACCGGGCGCCAGAGCGTCTCGCCGGCGTGGACGACCATCACCTCCTGGCCGACGTGGAGCGCTTCGACTGGCACCTCGCCGGTGCCGGTCTGAATGCGCGTGCCCGCGGCGAAGCAGGCGAACGAGAAGGACAGCACCGGCAGGTAGGGAGGCGAGGAATCGAGCGCGGGTTCGCTGGACTGGGGTGCCAACGTGTTGCCCGATTCGGTGAGCGGTCCGCCGCCAAGCTGGGCGGCCGTCAGTCCATAGGTCGTGTTGTTGGTGACGCTGGCCGTCAAAGCGGAGTCATTCCACACGAAGCTCGCGCCGGCGCCGTAGTCGTTGAGGACCGTGTTGCCGGTAACCGTCAGTGAGGAGCTCGGGTAGACGCTTCCTGACTCCCCGAACCCGATGAAGACCGCATTCCCGGCACCGGCTGCCTTCTCGAGGACGTTGTTCTGGATCACGACGTTGCCGCCGTTCGGCACGTTGATCTCGTAGCTGCCGGTTCCGTTCGGGTCGACGATTCGGGAATTCTCGACGGTCGTGTTTGCGGCCCTGCTCTGGATGTTGTTGCCGACAATGGGGTCGGAGAAATAGCTGTTGTTGACCGTCAGTTGCTGGATGGCACCGACGTACAGGTTGTGCGTCAAGCCGTTGGAGTCGCCGTTGTCGGCGAATTCCGTGTTGTTGATCGTGATGGTTCCGGTCGGGTCGGCATCGGCCAGCAGCCCGTCCTGGTTGTTGGCGAAGGAGCAGTTGTTCAGGGTAAGGTTGCCGGCCTGATAGCGGACGCCGGCCCCGTTACCGCCGTCCGCGGCCGAGATCGCGGCGCCGGAGAACGAGATGTTGTCGAGCGTGACGTCGGGACTGGTACTACCGGTGCCGATGGTCAGGATGCCTTTCAGGTTTGGCGGCGGCTCGGTGGCAACGAGGTTCACCATGCCGCCGAAACCTCGATGGTGATGCTGGTGGAGATGGTGGCGAAATCGTTGGTGTAGGTGCCCGCCTGCACCTGTATCACGTCGCCGTCCTGCGACGCGGCGATGGCGCTCGACAAGGTGCTGTATTCGAAACCCGAACCGGAACCGACCGTCAATGTTGCCATTTGCGTTTGCCTCCGGCATTGAAGTGGGATGTAAGCCTCGGGGTTCAGGGGGTTGGTCGATGGTCCTGAGTTCAATTGATGTTTATTTGACGACCTGAGTACTGTTTATGTTTCTTTAATGAATCGTGCGCCTTGCGACTGCGCCTCGCGTCACCGCCGGCGCGAAGGCCGGCACGCTCGGCATACGCCGCGCGCCGCCGATACAGCGCAGGCGTTACCGGACGCAAATATTTATCCGGCTCTCCCGAGAGTCGCGCATGCACCGGCGGTAAACCTTTTCCGCCGCACATCCCTGGCCATGCTGCCTGCCATGCTGCCCTGGGGCCCGATGCGCATCCTGACTGACTTCGCCGACGAGGCAGTGGTGCTGCCGCTGATCGCCACGATCGGGCTGATGCTTGGCGTGCTCGGCTGGCGGCGGGGCGCACTGGCCTGGCTGGTCTCGGTCGGCGGCAGCTTCGCGTCGATCCTGGTGCTCAAGCTGGTGTTCGCAACCTGCGGCCCGGCGCTCGGCCTCGTGGGGTTGCGCAGCCCCAGCGGGCATACGGCGGCGGCGGCCGTGATCGCCGGCGGGATCGTGGTCGCGGTGGGGTGGGGCAGGGGGTACGCTGTGGCAGTCGCGTTGCTTGCCGCCCTGCTGATCGGCGTCACGCGCGTGGCACTCGGGCTGCACACGGCGGCGGAGGTGGCGCTGGGCGCCGCGCTGGGCGTGCTGGGTGTGCTCGGCTTCGCCTTGCTGGCCGGTCGGCCGCCGACGCTGCGGCTGCGCTGGCTGTTCGCCGCCATGGTCGCGGTGGCGCTGCTGCTGCATGGGCTGCACCTGGATGTCGAACAGCAGATCCGCGCCATGGCATTCCGGCTGTCGTTCTGCTAGTGACACGACAGGGACGATACGATGGGGGTGATACGACAGTGCGTGCTACGACCGGCGGTCAGGCACGACCGTAGGTGTCCTCGATCCGCACGATGTCGTCCTCGTCCAGATAGGCGCCCGACTGTACCTCGATCAGCGTCAGCGCGATCTTGCCGGGGTTCTCCAGCCGGTGCACTGCGCCCAGCGGCACATAGATGCTTTCGTTCTCGTGCAGCAACGTCATCGTGCCGTCGCGGGTGACCAGCGCGGTGCCGCTGACCACCACCCAGTGCTCGGCGCGGTGGAAATGTTTCTGCAACGACAATTTCTGGCCCGGGGTGACGACAATGCGCTTGACCTGGAACCGGTCACCCTGGATCAGGCTCTCGTAGAAACCCCACGGGCGGTAGGCGCGGTTGTGCGCCACCGCCTCGTGCCGCCCGGCCGCCTTCAGCCGGTCCACCAGCTTCTTCACGTCCTGCGCCGCGTCGCGGTGCATCGCCAGCACGGCATCCTCGGTCACCACCACGACGGCGTCTTTCAGCCCGATCACCGCGGTCAGCATGCCGTCGCTGCGGACGTAGCAGTTCGTGGCACCCTCAAGTTGCACGTCGCCGACCGCCACGTTGCCCGCTGCGTCCTTGACGCCCAGCTGCCACAGCGCACCCCAGGAGCCGACATCGGACCAGCCGATATCGGCCGGCACCACCGCGGCGCGCGCGGTGCGCTCGGCCACCGCATAGTCGAGGCTGATCGAGGGGCTGGCGGCAAACGCGTCGGCGTCCAGGCGGACGAAGTCGAGATCGATACTGCGTGCCGCCACCGCCCGGCGCACCGCTTCCAGCACCGCCGGCTCGTGCGCCGCCAGCTCATCCAGCAGCGTGCGGGCGGTGAAGACGAACATGCCGGAGTTCCACAGATGCCGCCCGGTGGCGAGCATTGCGGCGGCGGCGGCAGCGTCCGGCTTCTCGATGAAGCGGGCGACGCGGTAGGCGCCGGGCGCGTCGGCCAGGGGCGCGCCGCGCTCGATGTAGCCGTAGCCGGTCTCCGGCGCGGTCGGCGTCATGCCGAAGGTCACCACCTGCCCGGTGCGCGCCGCGCCGACCGCGAGCTTCAGCGCCGCGTGCAGCGCCGGGGCGTCGGCGATCGCGGCGTCGGCCGCCATCATCCACAGCACCGCATCCGGATCGTCCTCCGCCACCAGGCAGGCGGCAGCGGCGATCGCCGGGGCGGAGTTGCGGCCCACCGGCTCCAGCACGATGCGCCCGCCGCCCGGGCCGGTGCAGGTGATCCCGGCCGCGCGCATCTGTTCGGCGATCAGGAAGCGGTGCTCCTCGTTGCACACCACGATCGGCGGCGCGAAGCCGGGGCCGCGCGCACGCAGCGCGGTGTCCTGGATCAGGGAGCGGTCGGACAGCAGCGGCCAGAGCTGCTTGGGGAAGCTTTCGCGCGACACCGGCCAGAGGCGTGTGCCGGACCCGCCGGAGAGGATCACCGGAACGATGCGCTGTGCACTCATGCGGGTTTTATTGGCAGCGATCGCAGGGCCTGTCCATTGCGGACGTGGTCGGCGGCAGGGCAATCGGGTGAAGCTATGGGCCCGCCCGGATGTTGCTGTCCCGGACGTTGCTGTCATTGCGAGCGTAGCGAAGCAATCCCCTGGCGGTTGCGCACCGTNNGTACGTTCACCCGATTGCCCTGTGGTCGGCGGCATCATCGCCCCGTCATGGTCGAACGCGGCCACCTGCCCGCGTGCCCATTTTCGCATGTGCCCGCCGCGCCAGTCGCCACGTGTGGATCGCCGGCGGTTGGGCGCCCGGTTTCATTCGCCCACTTTGTGCTCGCGGTCCAGAGCTTCCAGGCGCGGCAATAGTGGCTTCAACCGCACCGCGATCGTTTCGTACAATAGCAGGTCGTCCAATCCGAAATAGCCGTGTGCAATCCGGTTACGAACCGCAGCCATGTAGACGCAGGGGATGTCCGGATTGGCATCCTTCACCTCAGGCGGCAGATGCCGGGTCGCCTCACCCATAACGAAAAGGCCCGCCGCGTCGCCACGGCAGGCCCCATTAGGGTGTACATCTCGCGCTGCTGCGATTTTATACGGTAGCGCATTGGACGCCTTGTCGCCCCGAGCTGCTGCCAGCGAGCAGGACGAGCGGCGCAGCTGTTTCAACGCGACGGTGGGCGTATTACACGCCATTTTGACCCCTCGGATAAGGGGCTGGTTTGTGGCGTGCAATATGGAGCCTCACCCGGAAACATGGCGTGCATTCGACATTGCACGCGATGGTAACACGCCATGAAGTCTATCGTTCCGTAACGAACAGTCAATCCAGGCCGGAATCACCCCCGGAAACTCGCCCCGCTACCATATAGAATGGCAGCGGCGCGTGGTGCACACCAAACTGACGTACCACCCGGTCGACGGTAGCCATGCCTCACCGGCACGCCGGTGAAACTCATCTGGCGTCCACCCATATGTTAGTATATATGACGACCACAGACAAGCATTTTAACCAGGAGTCGCGCAGCATGAGCCTCCCCACCAACGGCATCACCCCCGAAGTCATCCGCGAGATGATGCCGCCCTATCAGCTCAGCGCGGACCTGCTGGCGGCCATGTTCGCCTCGATCCCCCCACCGCCGCCTGACGCCACGATGGCCTGGCGCCAGGAACGCGCCGCGCGGCTGGTGCAGGAGGTCGCCGGGCTGATGCCTGCCGACGCACCGCAGGCGCGGATCGCGGCGGCGCTCGTCATCGTGCGGGAGGCGACGGACGAGACCTTCGCCCGGGTGAACACGCCGGGGCTGACGGTGGAGCAGATCTGCCGGCTGCGGCGGACCGGGTCCGCCCTGACGAACTCGTCCGCGGTGCTGGAGCGCCTGCTGGCGCGGCACCAGCAGAAGCCGGTGCCGTTCTTCGGCACCGTGCTGGCGGATGGGATCGATGTGGCGGCGGTCGCCGCTGGGTGGGGTGCTCCGGGTTCGCGACGGGAGGACGTGGGGGAGGGGGTGGTGGTGAGGGTGGGTTGACGGATGGGCCCGTGGCTGCGGGGATGGCCGGGACAACCCCCGGGACAAGCCCCCCGGGTCAAGCGCCCTGGGGCAAGGCCTACCGGGGGCAGGCTCTATGGGCCATGACGAGGGAACGAGGTCCGGACGTGGCGATGGAAGCTGGTCCGGACGACGCGGTGGCGTCGGGTGGGCGCGGTGGGTCGGAGGATGGGCAGGCGCGGGTGGGGATGGCCGGAACAAGATGCTATGGGAGTGGGCGGCCGCGGCACTGATTATCCTGTTGGTTGTCCAAAACCCAACGATAGGAGAGATCCGATGAAGAAGCATGTTGCCCCGGCCAACACCGAGACCGCCTTCAACCACGATAGCACGCTGGTCGATGCGTTGGAATAGCGCGGCAAAAC
>PLXO01000252.1 GCA_003151425.1 Acetobacteraceae bacterium | reverse complement strand
TGGTCGGGCCGTTCATCATGAACCAGGAGGGCGTCGGCCGGCTGTGGGTGCGCCGGATGATGCGCGACGGACCGTTCCCGACGCATTACGAACCGTTCGAGAGCCCGGTGGTCAACGTGATGGCCCCGAAGATCCAGGGCAACCCGGTGTCGCGCGTGTTCGCCGACGACCTGGCGAGGTTCGGCGACGCCAAGACCTATCCCTATGCCGCGGTGACCTATCGGCTGACCGAGCATTTCCACTACTGGACCAAGCATGTCTGGGTGAACGCCGTACTGCAGCCGGAGTTTTTCGTGGAGATCAGCCCGGCTTTGGCGAAGGAGAAGGGTATCGAGAACGGCGGCTGGGTGCGGGTGGACAGCAAGCGCGGTTTCGTCCGCGCCAAGGCGGTGGTAACGAAACGAATCACCCCGCTGGTGTGCGACGGCAAGACCGTTCATGTCGTCGGCGTGCCGATCCACTGGGGCTTCATGGGCGCCGCGCGCGCCGGGTTCGGCGCCAACGTGCTGACACCGTTCGTCGGCGACGCCAATGTCGAAACCCCCGAGTTCAAGGCGTTTCTCGTGGACATCCGTCCCGAGAATCCGCCGATCGCATAGGGGGCAACGGTAATGGCAGCCAATCCGGGTCTGACCCTGCTGCGCAAATCGGCCTCCGACGAGCCGCCGCCCGCGGTGCTGCCGGGCGACGACGGCGTGGCCAAGCTGATCGATGTCTCCAAGTGCATCGGCTGCAAGGCGTGCCAGGCGGCGTGCCTGGAGTGGAACGAACGCCACGAGGAGGTCGGCTTCAACACCGGCAGCTATGAGAATCCGCACGACCTGACGGCGGAAAGCTGGACGCTGATGCGTTTCTCCGAGTGGGACAACCCGGAGACGGGCAATCTGGAGTGGCTGATCCGCAAGGACGGCTGCATGCATTGCGCCGATCCCGGCTGCCTGAAGGCGTGCCCGTCGCCCGGCGCGATCGTGCAATACGCCAATGGCATCGTCGACTTCGTGTCCGAGCACTGCATCGGTTGCGGTTATTGCATCAAGGGCTGCCCGTTCAACATCCCGCGCCTCAGCCCGGTCGAGCAGGTGGTGCACAAATGCTCGCTGTGCTCCGACCGTGTCGCGGTCGGCGGCGGGCCGGCCTGCGCGAAGGCGTGCCCGACGCACGCCATCAGTTTCGGCACCAAGGCCGAAATGAAGACACTGGCGTCGGAACGGATCACCGATCTGAAGTCGCGCGGCTTCGAGCAGGCCGGGCTGTACGATCCGGCCGGTGTCGGCGGCACGCATGTGATGTATGTGCTGCATCACGCCGACAAGCCGGAGATCTATTCGGGACTGCCGGCCAATCCGCACATCTCGCGCCTGGTCGGCGTGTGGAAGGGCGCGGCGAAGGTTTTCGGCATGGCGGCGATCGGTGCCGCGGTGGTCGGTGCGTTCGCGCATCATCTGCTGGCCGGCGCGAGTCGGGTTTCCAAGGAAGATGAAGCGCAGGCGACGCACTTGGCGGAGGAGGCCGACTGATGGCTGCCTCATCGCTGCACAAGGGTGCGTCGGGCGGGCAAGTGGTGGTCGACCGCTATACCGGCCTCGCGCGCGCCAACCATTGGGTGACCGCAATTTCGCTGATCCTGCTGGCGCTGTCCGGGATGTCCCTGTTCCATCCGGCGCTGTTCTTCCTGACCGGGCTGTTCGGCGGCGGCCAGTGGACGCGGATCATCCACCCCTGGATCGGCGTGGTGCTGGCGCTCTCCTTCGCCGGGCTGTTCATCCGCTTCTGGCCCGCCAATCTGTGGGTGCGGGAGGACAGCGTATGGGTGGGCAACCCCGGCGCGGTGCTGCGCGGGGACGACGAGCGGCTGCCGGAGATCGGCCGCTACAACGCCGGGCAGAAGCTGGTGTTCTGGGGCATGACGTTGCTGATCGTCGTGCTGTTCGCCAGTGGACTAACGATCTGGGACACATATTTCGTTGCGTATACCTCGATCGAGACGAAGCGGCTGGTGGTGCTGGTGCATGCCGCGGCGGCGGTGTGCGCGATCCTGATCTGGATCGCGCATGTCTATGCGGCGATCTGGGTGCGCGGCACGGTGCGGGCGATGACACGGGGCTCGGTGACCGGCGGCTGGGCGTGGCGGCATCATCGCAAGTGGCTGCGCGAAGAGGTGGCGAAGGGGCGGCCGGACGCGGGATAAGCGCCTCGCGAAGCTGCCGGCCAGTCCCACCGATGGGACCTCGTTGGCCGACGAGGTCGATGCGCATGCTCATCGAGGTAATGTGAGGTGGAATCCCCTCGCACCGCACGTTACGCGGTGACACCATGCAAGAGCAATTGCACGGACGGTAGCAATCAGCATGGACAGGCACGCCCTGTGCGCACGCAGTCTGATGATTGTCGCGCTGATGCTCCCGGCGCTGCCCGCGACGGCTGTGCCGCTCGACGCGCCGACGCAGCAGCAACTTCTCGGCATCTTCGACGCCTACGATAAGGCAATTGATGCCGGAAAGCTCGATGCGGCGATGGCGCTGATGTCCACCCAGTTGCGCGACCACGCCAAATCCCATCTCAAGACCGCCGACGACCGGCGCAAGGCGCTCGCGATGGCTCGGATGATGGTGCCGGACAGCATCACGGTGGTGCACAGTTTCATCAACCCTCCGGGAACCCAGGCCCGCCTCGTCACCGTGGCCAGCAAGACCGTGCCCAAGACCCAGAAAGATCCCAACGGTCCGCCCCCGGGAACCGTCGTGCGCAACGGCATGACCCTCGGCTTCGTCAAGCAGGGCGGCGCCTGGAAATTCGACGAACAGGTCTTTGGGGCCGATCCGACCGAGGTCACCGGCTGCAAGAGCGAAACCGCCGATCCACGCGAGTCCTATGATCCCGGCCGAAACGTCTCCGCGGGCGGGCCGATCGTCCGCGTCGACTTCAAGCCGGACTACACGCTTGTGGTGTTCAGCGTCGTCGACGAGGCCAACTGCGCGTTTCTGCCGGCCAAGGCGGGTCTCGCGGCGCTCGGGGTCGATCCCGCCCTGCTGGTGCCCTACGCGATCGTCGAGCTGAGCGGCATCGCCCATCGAACCGATGCGCAGAAGATGCTGGCGCAGGGCGTGCAGGTTCACCCGGAAGAATAGCCTGAACGGCCGTCCATAGGCCCAGCGGATCCGGCGCTGTCCAGCAATTCGCGTTTTGGTCGGGTGGTACGGCCTTTCAACGTCATGGCCGGACTTGTTNNGATGGGCCAAAATGAGAATTGCTGGGCGCTGTCACGATCGCGATGTGGGGCTTCGTGCCTGGGGGCCAGCAATTCTCATTATGGCGCGACGACGTTGCCTCATCGTCATGGCCGGGCTTGACCCGGCCATCCCGCCAGCACCGTGCTGCGACGGATGGCCGGGTCTGATCCCCGGGTCAAGCCCGGGGACGGCCATGACGATGAGGGTACCCATCCCGGCCAAAGTGAGAACTGCTGCCTGGGGGCATGGCGCTTGGCCGGCGTCGCTGGTGCGTCGGAACGGTGGGCGAGAGCGGCGACGCGCCGCATCGTTGCGCCCGCGGACAGCTACGCGGGCCGCTCCGGGCGCGCGCAACCGACCATCCAATCTTGTCGATTTCCTGGCTATACTCCGCCGGCGGCGCTCAAGCGTTGCCGCCCTGGAGCGACATGACCGAGGAAACGCCCCGCCCACGTCCCGCGCCGCGCGGGGATCTGCACACGCAATTCGCGGTGCTGCCCGATCCTGTGACGCTGTTCGCCCGCCGCGCCGACCGCTTCGCCGCGCGCGCCGAGGGGCATGAACTCGCGCCCTATCTCCGATTCATGGCCGGCATCGCCCAGGCGCAGGCAGCGCTGCTGCCCACCCTGCCGCCGCTCGCGCCCGTCACCGCCGTCACCGCCGAGCAGGCCGCCCGCGCCGCCGAGCACGCCGCCCGCGCTGCCGAGCACGGCATGCCGCCGATCGACCGCGTGCGCCTGGCGGACGACCCGGCCCTCACCGAAACGATCTCCCGCTTCCTGCAAATAGTCGTTGCCATCCCGATGCCGGACCCGGCCGCCGCCGCGCTGGCTCGCCTGCGCGCCGACCCGGCCGCACAACGCCAGCGCCTGGCCGACGCGCTGGAAGACGCCGTCGCCGCCGACGCTATCGCCGAGCACGTCTTCATCGCCGCCGCGCTGCAACTGCACGCCGCGCGCCTGGCAGCGCTTCTCCAAGCCGACCTGCTGCAACCGGTTGGCACCGGCGTCTGCCCGGCCTGCGGCGGCGCGCCCGTCGCCTGCGTCCTGGTCGATCGCCCCGGCGCGCACAACGCCCGCTACTGCGTCTGTGCCACCTGCGCCACGCAATGGAACGCGGTACGCGTTACCTGCGTGCTGTGCGGCGCTACCGAAGGCATCGCCTACCACCACATCGAGGGAAGCGACGACGGCGTCGCCGCCGAGACCTGCAACGCCTGCCAGGGCTACGTGAAGCTGCTGTCGCAGGCCGAGCATCCGGAGCTCGACCCGATGGCCGACGACGTCGCCAGCCTCGGCCTTGACCTGCTGTTGCAGGATGCCGGCTGGCGGCGCGGCGCGGTGAACCCGTTCTTGACGGGGTATTGATGCAGCGCCCGCCCTCGGTCGATGCCGTGCTGCGTGCGCCTGCCGGCGTGCTGGCGGTGGCGCGCTTTGGCCGCGCGCTCGCCACCGACGCCGTGCGTGCCGCGATTGCCGCCGCCCGCCCGGCACTGCGCGAGGGCGAAGCGGCGCCGGGCCGGGCCGCCCTGGCCGACGCAGCATTTTCGAAGCTGGAACGGTCCGATGCCCTATCGTTACGCCCGGTGCTCAACCTGACGGGGACGGTGCTGCACACCAATCTCGGCCGCGCCCTGCTGGCCGCGCCGGCGATCAAGGCCGCCGTCGCCGTCATGGCCGCCCCGGCCGCGCTGGAATACGACCTGAACAGCGGCGCGCGCGGCGAGCGCGACGACCATGTGCGCGGCCTGCTGCGCGAGCTGACAGGTGCCGAGGACGCGCTGGTGGTCAACAACAACGCCGCCGCGGTGCTGCTGGCCCTGGTCGTGCTGGCGGCGGGGAAGCAGACGATCGTTTCGCGCGGAGAACTGATCGAGATCGGCGGCGCGTTCCGCATGCCCGCGATCATGGCCAGTGCCGGCACGCGGCTGGTCGAGGTCGGCACCACCAACCGCACGCACAAGCGCGACTACGAGCAGGCGATCGGCGCGGACACCGCGCTGTTGTTGAAGGTGCACACCTCGAACTATCGCATCGAGGGATTTACCGCCGATGTGTCTCCGCGCGATCTGGCTGTCATCGCGCACGCACACTCGTTGCCGATGATGGACGATCTCGGTTCCGGCACGCTGCTGCCGCTCGATCGCTGGGGCCTGCCGAAGGAGCGCACGGTGGCCGAGGCGGTGCGCGACGGCGCCGACCTGGTGACGTTCTCCGGCGACAAGCTGCTGGGTGGGCCGCAAGCGGGCTTCATCGTCGGGCGCGCGGAGCTGGTGGCGCGCTGCGCGCAGCATCCGCTGAAGCGAGCGCTGCGACTGGACAAGCTGCGGCTGGCGGCGCTGGAGGCGACGTTGCGGCTGTATCGCGACCCCGATCGTTTGGCGGAACGGTTACCGACGCTGCGTCTGCTGACGCGCCCGGCGGCGCAGATCCGTGCGATGGCGGAAGGTCTTGTCGCGCCGATGTCCGCCTGGGCGGGCCCGGACTGGCGCGTGGAAGTTGTCGCCTGCCGCAGCCAGATCGGCTCCGGTGCGCTGCCGGTGGAGACGCTGGAAAGCGCCGGCCTGGCGCTGCATCCGATCGGCGGCGGGTCCGGCCGTGCGCTGGCTGGGCTGGCGGGGCGGCTGCGCGCGCTGTCGCCGCCGGTGATCGGCGCGGTGAAGGATGCCGCACTGCGGTTGGATCTGCGGTGTTTGGAAGACCCGGCGCCGCTGCTGGCCGCGTTGTCAGCTTCTCTTGGGGAACGTGCGTCTTGATCATCGGCACGGCCGGCCACGTCGATCACGGCAAGTCCTCCCTGGTGCGCGCGCTGACCGGCACCGATCCCGACCGGCTGAAGGAGGAGAAGGAGCGCGGCATCACCATCGACCTCGGCTTCGCCTACTGGAAGCAGGCCGACGGACGGGTGATCGGCTTCATCGACGTTCCGGGCCACGAACGTTTCGTCCACACCATGCTGGCCGGCGCACACGGCATCGACCTGGTGCTGCTGGTGGTCGCGGCGGATGACGGGGTGATGCCGCAGACGCGCGAGCATCTGGCGATCATGCGGCTGCTCGGGCTGACGCGCGCCGTGGTGGCACTGACCAAGGTCGATCTGGTCGACGCGGCGCGGCGCGAGGCGGTGGCAGCGGCGGTCGCGGCGCTGCTGGCGCCGACGCCATTTGCCGGGTGCGATATAATACCGGTCTCAGTAATAAGTGGTGAGGGAATGGACGCGCTGGCCGACCGGCTGCGTGCCGAACCCGCGCGGGACCGGGCCGGCGACCTGCGGTTCCGCCTCGCGGTCGATCGCTGCTTCTCGCTGTCCGGCGCTGGCACGATCGTGACCGGCACCGTGCTGTCCGGTGGGGTGGCGGTCGGCGAGCGGGTGCTGGTCTCGCCGTCCGGGCTGGAGGCGCGGGTACGTTCGTTGCACCGGCAGAATCAGGCGGCGGGCGCAGCGGTCGCGGGCGATCGTTGCGCGCTCAATCTGGCTGGCTCGGCGATCACCCGCACCGCGATCCAGCGCGGCGACATGGTGCTGGACCCGGTGCTGCACGCGCCGAGCCGCCGGATCGACGCGCGCATCGCGGTGCTGGGCGAGGAGAAGTGCCGGCTGACGAGCTGGATGCCCATCCGCCTGCACCACGCCGCCGCTGATGTCGCGGGGAGGCTGGTGCCGCTGGATGCGGACTGCATCGCGCCGGGCGAGGCCGGCCTTGTGCAACTGGTGCTCGATGCCCCTGTCGCCGCGCTGGCGGGCGATCGCGTCGTGTTGCGCGACACCAGTGCCAGCCGCACGCTGGGCGGTGGGGTGCTGTTGGACCTGCGCGCGCCGGACCGCCGGCGGCGTACGCCGGAGCGGCTTGCGGTGCTGGACGCGCTGGACGCGCCGGTAGGTCCCGCGATGCTGACTGCGCTGACGGGCCGCGCACCCTGGCTGGTCGATCTGGATCTGTTCTTGCGCGATCATGGGATGGGCGGGCGTGCGGGACTGGCGGTCGAGGCCGCCGATGCGCTGCTGCAGGAAGCGAACCTGGTCGTGCTGGCGGGCGAGGACACGCGGTGGGGCACGGCCGAAACCGTGTGGGCCGGGCTGCGCCGATCCGTCGTTACGGTGCTGAACGCGTTCCACACCGACAATCCGGATCTGCAAGGGATTTCGGCGCCGCGTCTGCGCCTCGCGGTACAGCCTCGGCTGGCGCGGATCCCGTTCCGCGCCGCGCTGGCCGGGTTGCAGGCGGCGGGCGATCTGGTGGTGGAAGGTGCCTGGGTGCGCCGCCAGGGCCACGTCGCGCGCCTGCTGGCGGAGGACGAGGCGATCTGGCGCGCCATCCTGCCGCATCTGTCGGATACGGAACGATTCCGCCCGCCGCGCGTGCGCGACTTCGCCCAGTCGTTGCGAGTCGACGAACGCCGGGTGCGCCGCGTGCTGAAATCCGTCGCCCGCCGCGGCGAGGTGGACGAGGTGGCGCCGGATCATTTCTTCCTGCGCCGGACGGTGGCCGAGATGGTGGCGATCGCGGCACTGCTGTCGGAACCGGCGGGCACCCTGTTCAATGCCGCATCGTTCCGCGATCATCTGGGCGAGGGCAGAAACAACGCCGGGCGCAAGGTGGCGATCCAGGTGCTGGAGTTCCTGGACCGGCACGGCGTGACGGTGCGGCGCGGCGATGAACGGTTCCTCAACCGGCGGCGCGCGGGGCTGTTCGAGTGATACGGAAGGGAAACGTCCCCGGTGGGGCGTCCGGACTTCAAATCCGGGAGGGGCTGTTCGACGGCTTCTGGTGGGTTCGACTCCCATTCCCTTCCGCCAGTTACGTCGCAATAACCTCCCGCAGCAGCGCGACGGAGCGGCGCACACCGTCGATCGGCGGCAGTGCCATGTCCTCGTGCTCGATCGACAGCACGTCGTCGTAACCCGCGTCGCGCAGCGCGGCGCAGAACCGGCGCCACCATCCGGCGTCGTGGCCATCGCCCAGCGTCACGTACGACCATGCGCGCGCGTCGAGCCGATCCATTGGCGTAACGTCGATCTGCCCGTTCACCGCGGCGACGGGCGCGTTGATCCGCGTGTCCTTGGCGTGCACGTGATGGATCGCCTCGCCAAGCGCGCGTACCGCCGCGAGCGGATCGGCGGCCATCCAGAACAGATGGCTGGGATCGAGATTGGCGCCGACCATTGGACCGACTGCCTCACGCAGGCGGAACAATGTCGCCACGTTGAAAACGTTCTGTTGGCCGTGCAGCTCCAGGCATAGCCGCACGACGCCGGCGGTTTGCGCTTCCTGCACCAGGCCGCGCCAGTAGGGGATCACCTGCTCGGACCATTGCCACTCCAGCACACGCGCGGCTTCCGGCGGCCAGGCGGTGGTGATCCAGTTCGCGTTGGCATCGCCCCTTCCGCCCGGGCAGCCCGACATCATCACCACGCGCGGGATGCCCAGCAGGCCGGCGAGGCGGATCGTTTTGCTGGTGACCTCGCGGTGCGCGCGGCCGTGCTCGCCGGGATGCAGCGGATTGCCAGAGCAGTTCAGCGCGCTGATCAACAACCCGTGCGCGGCGAGCTGCGTCAGGAAGTCGTTACGCGTGGCGGTCGATGCCAGCAATGCGTCGAGTTTCAGATGCGGTGCGGAGGACCAGTTGCCGCAGCCGAATTCCAGTGTGGCGATGCCGAGGTCGGCGGCGGTGCGCAACAGGTCCGGCAGTGCCAGATCGGGCAGTCCGTCGGTGACGAGGCCGATGCGCATCCTGGGGGACTCCGCGGAAAGGGTTCGTTACGCAATAAAAGCGTCAAGTGGGGCACGGTCGACGCCCCCGTCGTGCCGGCGAAGGCCGGTATCCACGACTTCGCGGCTCGGATGAAGACAAGTCGTGGATACCGGCATTCGCCGGCATGACAGGGGAGCTTGATATCGCGCGCCGTCGCGCATCACGCGGCCTCGTGCAGGGTCGAGCCGGTGTCGAGCGTCGTCGCCCGGCGCAAATCGCGCGGCTGGTGCTCATTGTGCGGCCGGCCGCGATGCATCGTGCAGCGGTTGTCCCAGATCACGACATCGCCGACGCGCCACTCGTGCCGGTAGACGAACATCGGCTGCGTCGCATGCGTGGTGAGGTCGAGCAGCAGCAGGCGCCCATCCGCCACCGGCCAGCCTACGACATGCGAGGCGTGCGCCGACAGATAGAGCGTCTTGCGTTTCGATCCCGGATGCAGCCGCACCAGCTTCTGCGGCGATGGCGGATACTGCTCGCGCTCGCCCGCCGGGAACTCGGTGAAGCCGATCTGCGCGCGCGACCAGAACACATCATGCTCGATGATCAGTCCATCGATCGCCGCTCGCGTTGCCGCCGGCAGCGCGTCGTAGGCGGCGCGCATGTCGGCGAATTCCGTTTCGCCGCCGCCGAGTGCCGAGGCCGGCGGCACGGCCACCGCGTGCAGCATCCCCAGGACGACCGGCACCGGCATGTAGGACGCATCGGTGTGCCACAGCCGGTTGCCGAGGCTATCCAGCCGCCGCCGGTCGTCCAGCGCGCGAACGTTGCCATATAGATCCAGGTTGGAGATGTCGCCAATCTGCGGAATCGCCAGTCGGCGCGGGCCACCACGCGCGGCCGAGCGACCGATCTCCAGCTCGCCGAACCGCGCCGCGAAGTCGTGCAATTGCGGGTCGCTGAGGCGCTGGTCGTGGAACACCAGCACGGCATAGCGGTCGATCGCGCACCAAATGGCTTGAACCGTTTCAGCATCGATGTCGCGGCTGAGATCGAGACCGGCGATCTCGGCGGCAAAGTCCTGGCGGATCGAGCGAATTTCCATCTCACACCTCCGAGGGCCGCACCGTGCGGCCGGTGCGCGAGGACTCCAGGGCGGCGTCGGCCAGCAGCAGGGCGCGCAACCCGTCCTCGCCGTCCGGGCGCGCCGATGTGCCGCCGGTGATCGTGGCGATGAAGGCGCCCAGCTCGGTGCGATAGGAGGCGGCGTAGCGCTCCAGGAAGAACGGCAGGACCGGGTCGGTACGGAAGCCCGCGGCATCGGCCAGTTCCACCGTGGTCGGCAGCACGTTCCCGGCTCGCAACAAGCCCTTGGCGCCGTGCGCTTCGATCCGCTGGTCATAACCATAGCTGGCGCGGCGGGAGTTGGAGATTTGGCACAACCGGCCGGACGCGGTGCGCAGCGTCACCACGGCCGTATCGACATCGCCCGCCGCGCCGATTGCGGGATCGACCAGGCATGACGCTGCGGCCGTGACTTCCACCGGTTCCTCGTCCAGCAGGAAGCGCGCCATGTCCAGGTCGTGGATCATCATGTCGCGAAACAATCCGCCGGAGGTTTCGACATAGGCGATCGGCGGCGGCGATGGATCGCGGCTGATGATAGTCAGCATCTCGATCGCGCCAATCTCCCCGGCGCCGAGGCGCGCTTTCAACGCCGCGAAGTGCGGGTCGAAACGACGGTTGAAGCCGACCATCAGCTTGATGCCGGCCTGGCGCACGCTTGCCAGGCAGGCGCGCACCCGATCCGCCGACAGATCGATCGGCTTCTCGCAGAACACCGGAAGCCGTCGCGCGGCCGCGCGCTCGATGTAGTCGGCGTGGGTCGGCGTGGGGGAGGCGATCAGCACCGCATCGGCGCTCAGTGCGTCGTCGATGGTCAGCGCGCGGGCGCCTAACGTCTCGGCCAGGCGCGCGGCGGCGTTGGGCACCGTGTCGGCGATGCCCGCCAGCCGCGCGTCCGGATGTGCGGCGATGTTGCCGGCATGGATGCGCCCGATCCGGCCGGCGCCGAGGACCGCGATCTCGAGCATTGTCTCTCCCGCGTTATTCGCGACACAATCCTATCAGGGAGACATGCACATGGCCACGATCCGCCTGACCGCCGCACAGGCTCTGGTGCGCTATCTTGCCGCGCAGCGCAGCGAACCGGCCGCGCCGCACGGCGGGGCGGAGACTGCGGAGGTGGGGCTGTTCGCCGGCGTCTGGGCGATCTTCGGCCACGGCAACGTCGCCGCGCTGGGCGAGGCGCTGTACGCCGCGCGCGCGGCGCTGCCAACATTCCGTGCACACAATGAACAGGCGATGGGCCATGCCGCGATTGCTTTCGCAAAGGCCAGCCGGCGGCGGCGGATGATGGCGTGCACCAGCTCGATCGGGCCCGGGGCAAGCAACATGGTGACCGCGGCGGCGCTGGCGCATGTCGATCGGCTGCCGGTGCTGTTCCTGCCGGGCGACGTGTTCGCGTCCCGCCGGCCGGATCCGGTGTTGCAGCAACTGGAGGATTGGGGCGACGCGACCGTTTCGGTGAACGATTGCTTCCGTCCGGTGTCGCGCTACTTCGACCGCATATCGAGACCGGAACAGTTGCTGACCGCACTGCCGCGCGCGATGGCGGTCCTGACCGATCCGGCGGAATGCGGGCCGGTGACGCTGGCGCTGTGTCAGGACACCCAGGCCGAGGCGTTCGACTGGCCGGAGACATTCTTCGCCCCGCGCGTCTGGCGGCCGCGCCGCCCGCGGCCCGACGCCGACGAGCTGGCCGCGGCGGTGGCGGCACTGCGCGCGGCGCGGGCGCCGTTGATCGTGGCGGGCGGCGGCGTGCTGTACTCGGAGGCCACCGATGAGCTGGCGCGGTTCGCGACGGCGCACGGCATTCCGGTGACGGAGACGCAGGCCGGCAAGGGCGCGCTGGCGCATGACCACGCGAAGCGCGCGCTGGTGCACGACGATACGAAGCGCGCGCTGGCGCACGACCACGTCAAGCGCGCGCGGGCGCAGGACCGTGCGCTGAACCTCGGCGCGATCGGCGTGACCGGCACGACGGCGGCGAACCGCGCGGCCGCCTCGGCGGATGTGGTGCTGGCGGTCGGCACACGGTTGCAGGACTTCACCACGGGCTCGCGCACGCTGTTTCGAGGCCGGATCATCGGACTGAACGTGCAGCCGTTCGATGCCGGCAAGCACGATGCGTTGCCGTTGGTGGCGGATGCGCGCGAGGGGCTGGCCGCGCTGGGCGCCGCACTGGGGGCGTATCGTTCGCCCGCCGCATGGACCGATGCGGCCGGCGCGTGGCGCACCGACTGGCAGGCGCATGCGGCCGCCGCCACGGCCCCGGGCAATGCGACGCCGCCGAGCGACGCGCAGGTGATCGGTGCGGTGCAACGCTCCGCGGCGCCGGGCTCGGTCCTGGTCTGTGCGGCGGGCGGCCTGCCGGGCGAGCTGCACAAACTGTGGCAGGCCGAGGGTCCCGGCAGCTACCATCTGGAATACGGCTATTCTTGCATGGGCTACGAGATCGCCGGTGGCCTCGGTGTAAAGCTCGCCGATCCGTCGCGCGAGGTGATCGTTATGGTCGGCGACGGCAGCTATCTGATGCTGAATTCCGAGATCGCCACCTCGGTCATGCTGGGGCTGAAGCTGACGATCGTGCTGCTGGACAATGGCGGCTTCGGCTGCATCGACCGGTTGCAGCGCGCCACCGGCGGTGCCGGATTCAACAACCTGTTGGTCGATGCACGCCACACGGAATTGCCCGGCATCGACTTCCGCGCCCACGCCGCCAGCCTCGGTGCCATCGCGGAACAGGTTGATGACCTTGCCGCTCTGGAAGATGCGGTGCGCCGCGCGCATGCCGCGCCGCGCACAACGGTGATCGTCATCGCGACCGACCCTCGCGCCAGTACCCAGGCCGGCGGGCACTGGTGGGATGTCGCGGTGCCCGAGGTGTCCGCGCACGAACCGGTGCGTGCGGCGCGCTCGGCCTATGAGTGTGCGCTGGCGACGCGCGACACGGAGACTTGAGGCGGCGGTCCGGGCGCCGGCGACCGCATTTCTCACGCTCTCCCCTTGCGAATATCCGGGCCGGCTAATCGCCGAGCAGGTGTCGAACGCCGCTGGAGGTCCGGCACTCGCGGGGCGTGACGCGGAGGTCCCGACTAGTCGCATGGCTGGCAGGCGGCCGCCCGCCCTTGGCGATCTCACTGACGCGACCAACATGCACACCAGCGGCGCCAGCGCGTCCCTGCGATTGCCACAGAATGGCGACAGTCCGGGCGCAATTCAGCGACAGTCCGGGCGTAATTCAGTGGGAGAAGAGCAAAGTCCTCGGTTGCGCGCCATCGGCGGTCGGCGAGGTTTGAAAGCGAGACCAACACTATGATCAGATCGTTCAATCGACGGGCCCTGGCGGCGATCCTGCTGATCGCCGGAGCGGCGATGCTGCAAGGTTGCGTTTATGGCCCGTCCCCGGGCTATGGCGGTTATCCAGCCTACGGTTACGGCGATCCAGGTTATGGCGCTTACCCAGCCTATGGCGCCTACCCGGCCTACGGCGGCTACGGCTACGGCGGCGGCGCCGTGGTGGTGGGCGGCGGAGGCGGCGGCTACTACCAAGGCGGCTACGGGGGAGGTTATGGAGGCGGCTTTCGCGGAGGTAACGGCGGGGGAGGTTATGGAGGCGGCTTTCGCGGAGGTAACGGCGGGGGCCACTGATATCAGGGCTCGTGTCAGGGCCGACGTCGCTTCGGCGCGGCCTGTCCCTCACTACGCGCGACCTGCCCGGCCCTCACTACGCGCGACCTGCCCGGCCCTCGCTACGCGTCGATCAGGCTGACATGTGCGGCGACCACACGCCAACCGTCCGGCGTGCGTGCGCAGGTCTGCATCTGTCGGCCGATCTTGCCCGACACCGTGTCGCGCTCGAACAGCGTGGATGCGGTCGCGAAGTCGCCGCCGAAGGTGGTGATCACGGTGCGTGACAGCCGCTTTGCCAGTCCGACCGGCGATCGCGCCGCGCGGAATGCGGCGATCTGCTCCGCTCCGTAGAGGTTCTCGCCAATCCCGTAACGGACCGTGTGGGGACTGCGCCAGAACAGCGCGCCGAGTGTTGCCACGTCGTTGGTGGTCAGCGCCGTTTCGTAGCGCGCGAACGCGGCTTCGACCTCGGCGACGACCTCCGGCCGGTTGATCTCCATCGGTTACGCCGGCGGCCGGGGCGCATGGACGATGCCGCGCGTTTCCAGATCGTGCGCGATGCGCAGCGCGACGTCCTCGCGCCAGGGCGCGGCGATGATCTGCACGCCGATCGGCAATGCGTCGCCCAGCACCACCGGCACCGCGACCACCGGCAGGCCGATGAACGAGATCGGCTGCGTGTAGAGACCGATGTTCGGGCGCAATGGTACCTCGGTCCCGTCCAGCACGAGGGTTTTCTGTCCGATCAGTGGCGCCGTGCAGGGCGTGGCGGGCGCCAGGATTGCATCCACCTGGTCGAACAGCTTCAGCACTTCGTCGCGGAACCAACGGCGGAATTTCTGCGCCTGCTGCACGAACGGGGCCGGCACGAGGGCACCGGCGATCAGCCGGTCGCGCACATCGGGATCGAAGTCGGCGGCGCGCGTGCGCAGCCGTTCCAGGTGCAGCGTGGCGCCCTCCGCCGTGCTGATCACATAGGCCGCGGCGCGGGCGCGGGCGGCCTCCGGCAGTTCGATCTGGATGCGCGCGTCGAGCGCCGCGGCGACGTGGTCCAGCGCGGCGAGCGCCTCGGGTCCGGCGCCGGCGCGGAAATAGCCGGTCGCCGCGGCGATGCGCAGTCCGGCGATGCCGGCGTCCAACCGTTCCACGGCCGGCTCGATTGGCTGGTCGACGCAGACCGGGTCATAGGGATCCGGCCCTTGCATGGCGTCATAGGCCAGTGCCAGGTCGGCGGTGCACCGTGCCAGCGGGCCCAGATGGTCCAGAGACGAAACAAAGGGAAAACTGCCGGCGCGCGACAGCCGCCCGTAGGTCGGCTTCAGCCCGAAGATGCCGCAGAACGACGCCGGCACGCGGATCGAACCGTTGGTGTCGGAGCCGAGCGCGATCGGCACCAGGCCGCCGGCGACCGCGCCGGCGGAGCCGGAGGACGAGCCGCCGGTCATCCGCTCCGGGTCGTGCGGGTTGTGCGCGGCGCCGTCATGGGCGTTTTCGCCGGTGAAGTCATAGGCGTATTCGCCCATGTTCAGCGCGCCGACCAGGATCGCCCCGGCACGCTCCAGCCGCGTTACCAGCGTCGCGTCGGCTTTCGCCGGCGGATGGTCGCGGTTGATGCGCGAGCCGGCGACGGTCGGCAGCCCGGCGATGTCGATCAGGTTCTTCACCGCGAACGGCACGCCGGCGAGCGGGCCGAGGCCCTGGCCGGCCCGGCGCGCCGCGTCGATCGCGCCGGCGCGCGCCCGGGCGCGGTCCGCGGTGACCGCGGTGAAGCTGTTCAGCACCGGGTCGCGTCGGGCGATGCGGCCGAGGGTCGTTTCGATCACGTCGGTGGCCGCGAGTGTGCCCTCGGTGACCTTATGAGCGATCTCCGCCGCAATGAGGAAGTTGGTGTTGGTCATGCGCGGAACACCGGCGCGGGATCGGTCTCGTCCGGCAGCTTGAACGCCTGCACCGTGCCGGCGTGGCCGAAGGTGATGGTCAGGTGCAGCCGGATGGCGGCGCGCCACTCCGGTTGGATCGGGATGCCGAGCAGCGCGGTGCCGGCGTCGATCCAGGCGTCGAGCTCGGGGTCGGTCATGCTGCGTGCCTCATGCCGGTTGTGTGCGGTGCCGGAACGTCCGCAAGGAAAGCAAGGTTCACCACAGAGGCACAGAGACACAGAGAAGCAATGAATGCGCTCCGCGCGAAGCGCCGATCCTTCCGTTCTCTGTGCCTCTGTGGTGAACCTTGCTTGCCGACGATCGTGCGCCCATGACGAAGCGTGGATGGCCGGGTTGATTCCGCTCCCGGGCCTGGAGACGACCATGACGGTCGTGTAATGTTCCATTCGGCCAAAACGAGCGCGGCCGCCGTCATGCTGCGTCTCTGGCGGCAAGCCAGCCGCGCCAGCCGCCGAAGCGTGTGATGTCCTCCGCTCCCTCGACCCCGGCGGCCTCGGCCAGGAAACCCAGGCAGGGTCCGTCCGCCAGCGTCACGACGCCGAAGCCGAGCGGCGGCGGGACCTGGGCGAGCAGCTTGCCGATCACTACGGTGGGCAGCGCCCAGACCTCGCCCGCGATCGCGGGGCCGTCGATTCCGGCGCCGCCGATCGCGGGGCCGTCGATTCGGGGGGCATCGATTCCGGCGCCGCCGATCGGGTCGTCGTCCGTGGGGCCGCCGCTGGCGCCGCGTTGGCTGACGCGCACCAGGCCGGGGCGGTCGCCGAGCGCGTACAGCCGGTAGGCCGGCGCGGTGCGCGCGGCGCGCAGGAAGCGGCCACCGAGCGCCGTGAGCTGGTGGTTCAGGGGCAGGCCGGACATGTGTGCGCCGATGCAGAACAGGGCGGTTTCATCGGATGTCAGTCCATCGCAGGCGATCAGCATATCGTGACCGGCCGGCGGCGGGGGTGTGGCGTGCGTCACGTTTCGGTGCAGTGCGTCGGCGATGCCGGCCAGCCTGCCCTCCGACCAGGCCGGTCCGAGCAACGTCACACCGACCGGCCGGCCGTGGGCGTCGAGGCCGGCGGGCACCGCGAACCCCACCAGATCGCAGAGATGGTCACACCACCGCATGATTGGCGTTGCGGCGTTACCGGAAAATAAACTCTTTGCCCCTACCCACGCCGGACGGACCGGGATCCCGGCAAGCCCGGCAAACGGAGGGTGTCGCGTTGTTCAACTGGTGGAAGAGGCTCGGCCTGCAGGCGCGCTTCATGTTGATTACCAGCATTGGGCTGCTGGGGGTTGCCGTGTGCGTCATCATGTTCGTCGGCTGGTTCGAAGTCTCCAAGGTCGAGCAGAACCTGCGCGATACTTCGGAGAACGAGCTCAAGTCGCTGAACGCGTTGGTGTCGAGCGCGATGGAACAGCGCGCGGACGACCCGAAGGATGTGGCTATCAAGGTTTTCAACCGCTGGTTTGATCACCGCAATGCCGACTATCCCGGGAAGCTCTGGAGCGTCTGGAGCCCGCAGATGACCGCGTTCATGGCGGCAGCGACGCAAGGCACAGCGGCCACGGACAAGTCGGCCGCGGCGCCCGCCAACAAGCCACCGCGGGACGCGATCGATGAAGAGGCGTTGCGCACCGGCCACCTGGTCGGCCGGTTCGTCGATGGGGCCTACCGCTACAGCCTTCCTGTCATCCTCGGTGTCACGCCGGGGACTGACCAGCCGTCGTGCTATGCCTGCCATGGCGCGACCATGAATCTGGCCAAAGGTCAGGTGCTCTCCCTGTTCTCCAGCAGCCTGTCCACCGCGGCTGACTTCGCCGACCTGCGACGATTGCTGGCGGAGATGGCGGGTGCCTCGGTGGTGGGGACACTGGTCCTCGTACTGGCGATCAAGGTGATCTTCGCCCGCGTGATCAGCCGGCGGCTGAACGGCATGACGGTGGTGATGCGGCGGCTGGCCGAAGGCGACCGAGCGATCGAAGTCCCGGGACAGGATCGCGCCGACGAGATCGGCGACATGGCGCGTGCGGTGGAGGTGTTCAAGCATAACGCGATCGAGAACCGGCTTGCCGGCGAACGCGAACAGGAGCAGCGGCAAGCCGACCTGGATAAGAGCGCGGCCTTGCTGGGCATGGCGGAAAAGATCGAGGTCGAGACTGGCACCGCGCTGGAGCAGATCGGCCAGCGCACCACCGCGATGGCGGCGACCGCGGCCGGCATGAACGCGTCGGCTTCCCGTACCGGGGAGGCCGCCCACAGCGCTGCGGCAGCGGCGGACCAGGCCGTGGCCAATGCCCAGACGGTGGCAAGTGCCGCCGAACAACTCTCTGCCTCGATCCGGGAGATCAGCGGCCAGGTCAGCCAATCGACAACGGTGGTGGGTCGGGCCGTCGCCGCCGGCAGCGAGGCGCGCGCCACGATCGAGGCACTGAACGGCAAGGTGGAGCGCATCGGCGCGGTGGCCGACATGATCCGGGATATCGCCTCGAAGACCAACCTTCTGGCGTTGAATGCCACCATCGAGGCGGCGCGCGCAGGCGAGGCCGGCAAGGGCTTTGCCGTGGTGGCGAGCGAGGTGAAGCAGCTTGCCAACCAGACGGCCCGGTCCACCGAGGAGATCGCCCGTCACATCGCCGAGGTGCGCAACGCGACCGGGGAGTCGGTCGCCGCGGTCAGCAACATCGAGCGGACCATCACCGAGATCGACGCGATCTCCGGTTCGATTGCCGCGTCGGTCGAGGAGCAGGGGGCGGCGACGGCCGAGATCGCCCGCAATGTCACGCAGACCGCGGAGGCGGCCAACGAGATCACCGGCCGCATCGCCGAGGTCTCGTCCGAGGCGGAAGAGACCGGGCAGCACGCCGCCAACGTCCAGACCGGTGCGGCCGAGTTGGCCGAACTGGTGAGCGAACTGAGGCGCACCGTGATGCGGGTGATCCGCACCTCCACCACCGAGGTCGATCGTCGCGCGAGTCAACGGTATGCAGTGGACCTGCCCGGTCGGCTGACCGTGCCGGGCCACGGCGTGCTGAAGGCCCGCGTGATCGATCTGTCCGACGGTGGCGCGAGGATCCGAGGCGAGGCAAAGCTGGCTGACGGCGCACGCGGCACGTTGAGCCTTGACGGCGTGGGAGCCGCCTTGGCGTTCACCGTCCGTCACGTTGACGGCGGCGTGCTGGATGTCGCCTTCGAGCTTGACCAGAAGGCGACGGCCGCGTTGCGATCCGTGCTGGAACGTCTGGGGTCACGGCCGGCCGCCTGATGCTTTTCATGCGGACCCCGTCAATTTGCATCGGCGGGTGGACGAGGTCACGCAACCGGGCTGACGCCCCAGGGCGATCGCGTTTGGCACGATGCGTCGGCTCCCGCCGAGGCATATCTTGCGTTGCGGCGACCGACGATGATTTGCGGCTACCTTGAGCCGCTGGTCGAATTGTCCTCGTGCGTGATCCGTTCGGAGACGCGCGCGACGGTGATCCCGAACACGCTGACGGACGCTTCGTTCACCACGGTGCGACCATCCGGCTGCAAATACAGCCACTGCTCCATTTCACCGCCGAGGGGCGACCTCATCGGATAACGCAGGTGAAACAGGTCCCCGTATGTCTCCCCCTCCACCGGTCCGGAGGCGTCGGTCAGGCTTGCGGTGTAATGGTTGGCGTCCAAACGCCGCACCACCCAGATGCGCATCGTCGGCGCGTCGTGATCAAAACTGACGCGCTGAACCAAACGGAAGCTGCCGTCCGGCAGTGTCTCTCCGGCGCCGGTGACGTGGAGACGGCGCGTCGGAGCGCCGGACCGCGTCTCTATCACGCCGCTGGAGCTGGTCGTCCCGGCGAAGAAGATCTCCGGCCGCATCTCTGGTGTGCCACCCTCGAAGGCTGACGGCGGCAGCGCGGTCGCGCAACTTCCGAGGCAGATGGCCAGGGCACAGGCGCGGATCGACTTAAAGGTCATGGCGGCTTTTATGATCGAGGAAGGATCATTGGACTTTGCGGCAAGGGCATTTTTGGGGGCACATCGTTACGAAATAGTATCGTTTTGATATCTCCCACCCTTCGCAAGGATCGGCGCGATCTCGAACGCAGGGTTGCGGCCGGGAAACACTCTCCGGCCGCGTGTTGATTTCGGTCCTACGCCGCCTCCGCCGGTGCCGCAAATCGCTGGGTGACAGCGCTCACCACCACCAGCACCGCCACGTTCGCGGCCAGGGCGATGATCCCCACGTTAAGGTCGCGGATCACCTCCGGCAGACCGGGGATCAGGCTGCCGATCGTTGCATGGGTGAACGTCAGAACGGAGGCCACCACCACGCCGGTCAGAATTCCGGCGAACGCACCGGCCGGCGTGACCGGGTTGCGCCGCATCAGGCTTGCCACCACCGTGGGGAACAACTGCGTAACAAAACTGTAGCCGACCAGCAGCATTGTCACGATGGTCGAGCTCTCGTTGAGGGTGAAATAGACCGCGACCAGCATGATCACCGGCACCAGAAATTTTGCCAGTGTCACCGTCTGGTCGTCGCTCGCCCCCGGGCGCGCCAGTCCGATGAGGTTCTTGGCGAGCAGGGTGGACGCCGTCATTGCGATCAGCGATCCCGGCACCAGCGCGGTGAACACGCCGGCCGCACCGATGATCCCCACCACCACCGGGGAGAATTGTTGCTTCGCGAGATTGAACAACACAAGGTTGGTCGCCGACCCCGTCAGTCCCGGCACCTGGAGGACCGCGGCGAAGCCGACGAAGAACACGAACAGCAGGATCAACTGGTAGATCGGCAGGATGATTGCGTTGCGCCGGAACACGCGCGCGTCACGCGCCGTGTAGCAGGCGGAGAACGAGTGCGGCCACATGAAGAACCCAAGCGCGGTGAGCAGCACGGTGGAGACGAACCAGGCCACGCTCATGCCGCTTGCCGGGAACACCAGGAAGCCGGGCTTGGCGGCGTCGATCTTGTCGAACATCTCGCCGATGCCGCCATAGAGGTGGATCGGCAGATAAAGGCCGAGGAACACGACCACGACCAGGATGAGCACGTCCTTCACCACCGCGGTCCAGGCCGAGCCGCGAATGCCGGAGACCATCACGTAGGCGGTGACGATTGCCGCGCCGACCCAGATCGCCGCGTCCTTCGGGATCGCGCCGTAGCCCGCCGCCTCTACGATGATGCCGAGGCCGGTGAGCTGCAGCACCAGGTAAGGGATCAGCGCGATCAGATCGACGATCGAAACGAGCGCGCCCAGCGTACGGCTGGCGTACTTGTGCACGAAGAAGTCGGGTTGCGAATGCAGGCCATGGCGTCTGGCGTAGGTCCAGATCGGCGGCAGCATGAAATAGGCGATCACGTAGGCGAGCGTGCCGTACGCGATGATGTAGTAGGCCGGCGCGCCAAGTCCGTAGGCGAAGCCGGACGCGCCGAGGAAGGTGAAGGTGGTGTAGATCTCGCCCGCCAGCAGCAGGAAGACGAACACCCAGCCGAAACCGCGTCCGCCCACCGTCCATTGCTCGAGCCCCATGTCGTGGCCGCGGCGCGCCACTATGCCGAGCAGCAGCGCCCCCACCGCGGCGAGTGCGATCAGCAGGAGTGCGGGGCTCATGGCGGGTCCTTCTCGCGGTTTGCCGGGTCGATGGCGTAGACGATCGCCATGATCACCGAGGTGAGCACGACCCAGACCGTGACCCAGCCGAGCGGGAAGGGCATGCCGAGGATCAGCGGGTGCACGTCGTTATGAACGACCGGGCCGATCAGCATGCCGACGAACGGGAGCACGGCGAGCCAGCGGATCAGCTTCCTCACGACAGTTCTCCATGTCGATGTGGCCCCAGTGGTTTCACAAGTGCGGCGGATTCACAAGCGCGGCGGTTTTATGCCAGCCGGCGTGCGTCAGTCGCCTCGGCGGCTGATATCACACGGCAACAAGCCGGGTCGGCCGATTTTGCTGTGCCCCGACACGTCGTTGCGCGCACGTGCGGTTAGTTGCGCGCGCATGCGGTTTATGGCGTGGTATAGTCCGGATTTCGGAGACGCCGGATGACCTTATGCAAGCGGAGCGACTGCTGGAGGGTTCCGTGAGGTTGCCGAGGGAGGTTTCGCAATGATCCCCAATGTGCTCACCATCGCCGGGTCGGACCCAAGCGGCGGCGCCGGGATCCAGGCGGATTTGAAGACGTTCTCGGCACTCGGGGCGTATGGCATGTCGGTGATCACGGCGCTGACGGCGCAGAACACGCGGGGGGTGCGCGCCGTCCAGGTGATGGAACCGGATTTCGTCGCCGCGCAGATCGACGCGATCTTCGACGATGTGCGGGTCGATGCGGTGAAGATCGGGATGGTGGCGACCGCTTCGGTCGCGACGGTGATCGCGGAACGGTTGCGTCATCACGCCGCGTGCAATGTGGTGCTGGACCCGGTGATGTTGGCCAAGAGCGGCGACCGCCTGCTGCGGGAAGACGCGGTCGCGGCAGTGCGCGATCGGCTGGCCCCGCTCGCCCGGGTGATCACGCCAAATCTGCCCGAGGCGGCGGTATTGATGTCGGGTGGCGCGCCGGCGACGACCGAGCCGGCGACGCTGGCGGAAATGCGACAGGCGGTCCGCACGCTGCACCGGATCGGATCGCAATGGGTTTTGCTGAAGGGTGGGCATCTCACGAGCGAAGACAGCACGGACCTCCTGTTCGATGGCGAGACGATCACCGAGTTCGCGAGCAAGCGGATCGACACGCGCAACACGCATGGCACCGGCTGCACGCTCTCCGCGGCCATCGCGGCGTTGCTGCCGCGGCACGACATGGTCGAGGCCGTGCGGCGGGCGAAGGCGTACCTGACGGGCGCGATTGCCGCGAGCGGTCGCCTGACGGTGGGTTCCGGGCATGGACCGGTGCATCATTTCCATGCGCTCTGGACGGAGGATCTCGCGCAATGACCGGCTTCTCGGACGCCGCCTGGCAGCGCACCGCGCGGCTGCGCCAGGCGATCCACGACCTGCCCTTCAACACCGAGTTGGCGGATGGCTCGCTCAGCCGCGCGCGGTTCCAGGGCTACGTCATCCAGGACGCGCTGTATCTGGGGCAGTATTCCCGCGTGCTGGCGATGGCCGGGGTGAAGGGGCCGGACGGCGCGACGCTGCACGCGTTCGCGGAATCGGCGCTGGAGGCGGTGGCGGTCGAGCAGGCGCTGCACGAGCGGTATTTTCGAGATTTCGGCATCGATCCGACGCTGCTGGCCGCGGCCGAGCCGTCGCCCGATTGCCTCGGCTACACCAGCTTCCTGCTGGCCACGGCGTATCACGATTCATGGGAGGTCCTGGTTGCCGCGCTGCTGCCGTGCTTCTGGGTGTATTGGGATGTGGGAAGTGCGATTGCGCAGCATGCGGCGGCGGGAAATCCATATCTGGAGTGGATCGATACCTATGCGGACGAGGGGTTTGGGAACGCGGTACGCACGGTCATCGGCATCACCGACCGGGCGGCGGCGGCAGCGGCGCCCGCCACGGTGGGGCGCATGATGGGGGCGTTTATCCGATCGACGCAGTATGAGTGGTTGTTCTGGGACTCTGCGTATCAGCAACGCGGCTGGCCGATCGTTCCGTAATACCAACCACCGAAACGAATGCCTCTCCGAACGCGCTGACCATCCCCACCATCCCCACCGTCATGGTCGGCCCCCGGGCCAGGCCGAAGGCTTGTCCGAGGACAGGCGGAGCCTGCCACCGGGCTCTTGACCCGGTGGGCAGCAATTCTCGTTTTGGTCGGGCCGTACAACCTTTCAACGTCATGGCCGGACTTGTTACGGCAATCCCCGCAGCACGGTGCCGAGATGGATGGCCGGAACAAGTCCGGCCATGACGATGTGGCAACCAGATGGGCCAAAATGAGAATTGCAGTACG
>PLXO01000154.1 GCA_003151425.1 Acetobacteraceae bacterium | reverse complement strand
GCGGAGCCCCTGGCCTTGCTTCCCTGACGCGTCGGCCGTTGCGGTGTCGCCTCTTGCCGCTCCGGAGGGGTTCCGCTACACCCCCGCCCCTGGCTGCGCCCGTAGCTCAATTGGATAGAGCACCAGACTACGGATCTGGGGGTTGGGAGTTCGAATCTCTCCGGGCGCGCCAATAACAGCGGTCATGATCCGCTCACCTCTGGGCATCGAAAATCCTGCAGCAGGCCAGGCGCGAACGGATTCGGTCCCGAATTCGCTCGGATTTCGAACGTCACCTGCCGGTCGCCGACTTGGAACGTGAGCGTGTAGCGATCCGGCGAAGCACCCGGGTGCAACTTGCCACGACCGAACAGGCGGAACATCGACCACGGCCCGGCGTCCTGCAAAACCGCCGGTTGGCCGGCCGGCGGCGGGTCGAACACGACGCGCGCGGTCGAAGTCTGGGTGGGGCTGGGCCACGTGATCTGGGTCGAACGCGGCGGCCCATGCGACGCGGTGACAGTCGTCCCGTCGAGCTCCAGCGTCGCCTGTTTTGTCGTGCGATCGAGGTTGACCGGCGTGATATCAAAACGGATCGACGGTGTCGTTCCGCCCGCGGCGAAGAACGCGTCGCGGATGTTTGCGGCGCGCTGGAACTGCGCGAGATCGGCCGCGGCGACCGGTGCCGCAACGTTATCGGCCACCTGCGGGCGCCAGGCCGGGCCTGACATGTCCACGTACGGACGCAGCAGGGTATTCACGAAGCCGTCGATCAGCCCGCCGGGTGCGAAAAGCCTGGAAAAATCCTCAAGCGACACGTCGTTAGCGGTATCGCGCACGAACGGGTAGTGGCTCTTGACCGAAACCGGGCACGCCGACGCCGGTCCGCCCGGCGCATTGAAGACCGCGGCGACCTGGCCGCGCGGACTGCCGCCGAGCAATGCAACGCCACTGGTGGCAATGGAAGTCAGCCAGCGCGAGACCGGCTGTGGCAGCCGCGTCGCCTCCGTCTGAAGTGCTACGGCAGGATTGCCACCCGCCGATAGGGCAGGGGGGGCGCTGCCGACCGGGGCGGCGGCCAGCTTGGCGATCAATTGCTGGATATCGATCAGCGACTTCATTACTTGGTCGATCGGTGCCCCAGGTCCCGTGCCGACCAGGGACAGCAACGCCTGGTAGCGCTGATCGATCTCGTGACCAGGTGCCGCAGGGATCGGATCAGACGGCTGCTCCACCTTGCCAAGCACGGCCTGCAACTGCGTGGCGGCGGTGTCCGAGACCAGCGGTGCCACCGGCTTCGGCGTAGGTGTCACGGCCGCGGTCCCCGCCGGTGGCACCGAAAGGCGCAGTTGCCGCGCCATCGCGACCAGCAGCGCCCGCAGCGGCGACTCCGGCGACTCCACGATATACAGGTCCTGCGCGGCCCGAGGCAGGCTGCGCATCTGCGCAAAGTTCAAATCCGCCAGCATCGCATCCCAGGCGCGCGCATAGTCGGTTTCGTAGAGCACGATCATCTGCTGTTGCAGCGCACGCATCTGCGGCCCATTCGGATCGAGATCGACACGCTGGCCGAGCACCCAGCTCTCGGACACGACGCTTCTCGCCGCGGTGTCGAGCGCGGGGAGCAACACCTTGTGAAAGCCGTCGATGGTCAAGAAGCCGGGCACGCCATCGCTCAGCGGCTTGCCCGACGCCCGGACGAACAGGTCTGCGCCGGCAGCCCCGAGGGCCTCGCTCGGCCGCCAAGGCGCAAGGCGCTGGGCTGCCGCGGACGGGCGGACTCGGGAATAGGCCCGCTGCGCCAACGATACGCCGGCGAATGCACTGCGCGCCTGCACGACCAAAGCGCCATCCAACGACACCGCCGGCAACGGCTCCGCCAGCAGCGCGTCCAGGTGACGCAGCAGCGCCTCTCGCATCGGTGCCGCCGCATCACCGGGATACGATGCCTCCCAGTCCAGATTCATCCATGCGTGCACAAGGTTGCGGTCCAGCGGCCCGGCATTGCCGAGCATCAGATAGACGCGGGTCGCCTCGTAGAGAAAATCAGGCTGGTTCATGTTGCCACGCAGTTGCGCTTCCAGCCGCCACACCAACCGCGGCAGCAATGCCCGGTCGAGCGCGTGGCGATAGACCTCATGTGCCGCGGCGGCGAGCTTGGCTTCCTGCGACAGCCCGAGCTTCCACCATGCCGGCGGCACTGCCGCAGCAGTGTCGAGGCTGCGTGACAGCGCGCTCGCCTGATCCAGCCACGGCATCAGGCGTCGCAGGTCGGCGTCGGCAACGGGATCCAGCGGCAGTTGCCTGCCCGCCAGTTCATATCCCTTCAACGCCGCATCCGCGGCATCGATCTGGCGCCGTTCAGCGCTCTGGATTCGCCAAAGCAGCGCCCCGGCCGCCAGCACCACCAGGGCGGCACAAGCGAAACCAACTACGCGCGCCATGGCACGCCGGCGCTCGGCGGCGGGGTTGCGGGAGACCAGCATGGCCTCGCCGAAAATCACCTCGCGCAGCAGCTTGTTGAGGAAATAGCTGCGTCCTTGATCCGGCCGCAGGCTTGGCACGCTACGCTGGTCGAGACCGAACGAACGCGCCATGGTCCCAAGCAGCCGGTCGATCGGCGTGCCTTCCTGCGTCCCACTGGTGAGGTAGGCGCCCCGCAACAGCAACGCCGGATCCTCGGGGGAGCCGGCGAACGCGGCTTGCAGGAACGCGAGCAGTGGCCGCTCGAGGCTCGCGACCTGGCTCGGAAACATGGCGATCAGCGAACGCCGGTCGAGGTTCGACTCGGCGAGCAGGCGCTCGTAAAGCCGCAGGTTGAGCCGCTCGACCAGCGCGCGAAATTCCGCTGCGAAATCGGCGACAGGGCCGCCCGCCCCGGCCGTCGGAGCGGCGGCCGTCTGCGCGCCTTCCGTCAGAGCGACACCCGTCTGGGCGCCACCCGTCTGGGCGCCCGCCGTCAGCCCAAATGTTGCGCCCCAGACCTGCGCCCGCTGCGCCTCGTCAAGGTCGTCGAAGAACTGGGTGAAGCCGGCGATCAGATCGACCTTGGTGAACAGCGCGTAGACCGGCATCCGCACGCCGAACCGCGCTTCCAGCTCCTTGACCCGCTGGCGGATGGCGTGTGCGTGCGCCAGACGTTCGGCCGCCGGTGCCCGGGCAACGTCGCTGAGAGCGATCGCAACGATCACGCCATTCAACGGCTGGCGCGGCCGGGTGCGGTGCAGCAGGTCGAGGAAGGCGGCCCATCCGGCCCGATCGACAGCTTCGTTGGAATCCTGGGTGGTGTAGCGCCCCGCCGTATCGATCAGCACGGCTTCCTCGGTGAACCACCATTCGCACAGCCGCGTGCCGCCGACGCCCGACAGCGCGCCCTTGCCCATCTCGGCGGCCAGCGGGAAGCGCAGGCCGGCGTTCAGCAGCGCGGTCGTCTTGCCGGCACCGGGCGGCCCGATGATCGCGTACCACGGCTGCTCATACAGGTAGCCGCGCGACCGCTGCGTCCGTTTGAGCAATCGCAGCGCGGTGCGCAGCTTGTCGCGCAGCGCCGCGGCTTCCTCCGCCGTCTGCGAGGTCAGGCCCGCCTCCAGTGCCGTCTCGCGCCCGCGGCGCAGCAGTTCCAGCAGCAGGTTGGCGACGGCCCAGACGAGCAGCATGACCAGGATAAGCGCGAGCCGCATCGGCCAGTCCGCGAGCGGCGGCAGCAGCGGGCCGAACACCCATGCGAGGCCGGCGAGCAGGGCCGTGCCGAGCAGGCTGAGGGTCCAGCGCGAGAGCAGCATGCCGAGAATTGCGTTCATGCCCGGCTAATCCTGGCGATGCAGTACGACCTCGATGCGGCGGTTCTGCTCGCGCCCCTCGGCCGTGGCGTTGGATGCGATGGGATCGGCATCGGCGCGGCCTTCCGCATGCAGGCGGGTCGCATTGCCGCCCGCGGGGCCAAGCGTGCGGCCGATCGCCGCACTTGCGGCCTGCGCGCGCGCGCCGGAGAGCTTGAAGTTAGAGGGAAATTGCACGGTGCGGACCGGCTGGTTGTCAGTATAGGCGATCACCTGCACGCTGCCGGGCTGGTTTTTGAACGCCGTGCCGATCCGCTCGAGCACGGCGGCCAGGGCCGGCGGCAGAACGGCGCTGCCGGCGGTGAAGCCGTTGCGGTTGCTGACCCGGACGACCGGCGTGGCGGCGGTCCCGACGACGCTGACGACGCCGCTGTCGAGGTCCGGCTGGAGGGCGGCCCGTAGCCGATCGAGCACGCCGGGTTCGGGCGGGGCGGGCGGTGGCGGCGGCGGCTGCACCACGACGGCGCGTGAGATCTGCGGCATGCTGGCGGGCGACGCCGCCAGCATGCGGGCATACTGATCGTCGGATGCGGCATTCAATGCGGTCGACACCCACAGGAACAGCCCTCCGCAAACGGCAAGCGCTGCAGCGTAGACCACCCAGACCGGCAGGCCGCCGTGCGACCGCATGTACGGCGCCGCAACCCCCTGCCAGCGCGGCGACAGCTCCTGCCCGGCCGACGCCTGCTGCCCAGCAATGAGCGCGCAGGTTTCGGCGCGCACGCGGTCGAGCTCGTTGGCACCGCGCGGCGCGTTGCGGTATCGCCCCATTACGCCGAGCGACAGGCAAAGATACATGATCTCGATCACCGGCATGAATTTCGCGGGCGTCTGTTGCAGCCGCGCCAGCAGTTCGAAGAACCTGCCGCCCTCGCTCGCGTCCTGGTGAAAGGCTGCCGCGAGCGGACGTTTCGCCCAGTTGCTGGCACCCCCCCAGGGCGTGTTCAGCACGACGTCGTCGATGCTGGCGCAGAGTGCATAGTGGGTGGAACGCACCTGTTCGGCGGGCACGCCTGCGTCCCGCACGCGCTGCTCGAAGCTGCGCAGTTCGCCCGAAATGCGCTCGTACAGATCAGTGGGATCCGGCTGATGTGCCGTGTTCCGCAGCCGTGCCAGCAACTGCAACAGCGGCATCGCGGCGGCAATCATCGGGCTGGCCGACGGGGTCCCAAGGGATATCGTCGAGGACGTGCCTAGAGATGCGACCGCCTCTGTCGGGGTCGCCACTGTCGGGGTCGCCACCGGCGCGATGGCCGGCGATGGCTTGGCCGCCACCGGCGTAACAGCGCGCGGTGGCTTGGTCGCCGTCGGCGCAATGGGCGGTGGCGGTGCAACCGGCGGGGGCGCAATGGGCCGCGGCGGCCTGATCGCTATCGGCGCAATGGGTGGTGGTGGCTTGCTCGCCACCGGCGCAATGGGCGGTGGGGGCGCAACCGATGGGGGCGCCGGCTGCGATGCCCTGGCGGCTTCCGGCTGCGTCGGTGCCGGGGCCGAGCGGCGGCCACCTGGCCTCGGCCGGATCACCGTGCGTTCCGAGTCGCCTGGTTCGGCAAATGGATCTTCGCTCATCCGTCACCTACCTACTCCGGAATCGGAGCGGCGGCAGCGCAAACCTGCGTCATGTCCGGTCAACCGAGACCTGCCCCGGCCAGGCTGTGTCCAGGAATGCTGTGTCCAGGAATAATAGCGACGTTTCCCCGCCCACGTTCATCGCCCGTACAGGTCGAGACTATAGTTTTGCATCACCCATTTCAGCTTCATCCCATAATCCGGATCGGTGGCGTAGACGCCGGTCAACGCATCCGCGAACGCGTCCGGGTTCTGCTTCTGCTGCATCGCGCCGGTGTAATGCGAGCTGGTCGCGAGCAGGCGGCCATGCTCGTCGAATGCCTCGGCAATGGACGGGAACGCCCGGAATTTGGCGGTGATGGTGATCGTCTCACCGTTGACCACCTCGTGGGTCTCGGTTGCCACCGCAGGCTGGTTCTCGACGGCCTTGATGCCAAACGGATTGTTGCTTCCGGGTGGCATGGAGGCACCCCAGGCGCTCTCAACCACCCATTGCGCCAGGGTAACCGGGGCGGGCACGCTCCAGCGCTTCTGTGACGCCTCGGCTGCCTCGATCACCGGCGGCGGCAGTTCGCCGTAGTGCCCGACAATAGCGAGCGCCTGCGCGTCCACCAGCGGGCGGGCGGCCAGCGAGTAGTAGGTCGGGCTCCCCGGATCAACCCGACCGCTCGGCGGGGTCATTTTCATGATGGCGGCCTGATAGTTTTCGATGGCAAGCGTGGTTCCCACGTCCGCGACGCCCGTCACGGCGACCGGCGCGTGCGGCTTGGGCAGCCGATCGTTCAAGAGCGACTGCACGACAAACACGTCACCCGAGGCGTTCAGGGCGCCGCGCCCGACCGATGTGAAGATCGGGGGGGCAACCCGCCCCATTTCGTCTGTGCTCAGGATCGTGGGGGAGGGGATCAGGCCCATAGCGGCTAAATCATGCGTTGACGCCGGCCACTATGCAACATCGAACTCCAGATCCGCCCCATTTGCAGGTACGCGGTGATCCTGAGAGGAGCGCGCGCTTATCCCTGCTCTCCAGCCGCGGACACGCGCCAGCCAGCGCGCACGTGCGTCGTTCCCGAGATCAGGATACCGTGTGGCTGTGCTCGCAAGGGAACGAGAGATGCCGTGGAAGCTGCTGGTCTTTCAATCGCCATGGGCGATGGAGCGGCGTAGACGATACGGCGTGAAGTGGTTGCCGTCCGAGAAACCGGCGATGATCCATCGGGCCGAGTCGGTGGTCGATCCGGCCCATGGCCGCCCGGCAATTCTCGTTTTGGTCGGGC
>PLXO01000278.1 GCA_003151425.1 Acetobacteraceae bacterium | reverse complement strand
AGCGGTCGAGTGCAGATGTGACCCGCGAAGGATAAACTGACTTTTGAAAAGGAAGTGTCAAACGGCTGGTGTGTCCTCGTTCCGGCGGGGACCTGGCACAACATCACCAATACCGGCCCGACGCCAATGCAGGTCTATGCTATCTACGCGCCCGCCCATCACACGCCCGACAAGGTGCAGGCGACGGCGGCGGCGGCCGCAGCCGACAAGAACGACAAGCCAGCGGCCTGGTCAGTGCAGCCAAAACATGCGCCCGACAAACACGGGTGATCCAATTGATCTGCAAGAACGGGAGTATGTCAGCTTATGGCGCATTGCTGACGCCAAATGAGGTGTCTGGCCGCTCTATATGAAGTGGGTGTCTGTCTTAACCGGATAGGCACCGTTCAACTTAAAAGGAACTAGAGTATTTTCCGATTCTACCTGCTCCTGTGCGGCTGTGGTACACTTCACTGTCAGTGAGGACATTAGGAATGCTGAATATGGCCATGGGCGCGGTTGCTGAGGTCACACGCCGCTCCGCCCAACCATCATCGCCTAGCTGTATTAGCGGCAAGCGGGTAACGCGGAAGTCGAAAGCACACTTGCCGCGTCACATCGGCTTCATCCCAGATGGAAACCGTCGCTGGGAAATCGAGCACGGGTTCGCCCGCGAGGCGGGCTATATGCACGGCGTGGACCCAGGCCTCCAATTGTTTGACCTATGTAGCAGCTTCGGAATCGAAGAGGTCTCAGTCTATGGGTTTACCCAAGACAATACCCGGCGTCCATCCAGCCAAACGGAGCAGTTTCGCCACTCGTGCACAGTGTTTGCTCATCAAATCGCGCGCCGCGGGTCGTCCCTTTTAGTGCTCGGAGACGACACTTCATCACAGTTCCCAGAGAGTCTAAAGCCGTTTCGGACGCGCCAAGGAGACGGTATTAAAGTGAACTTTCTTGTCAATTATGGCTGGGAATGGGATCTCGCTGGACTACGGCAAGGTCGCATCCGCTCCCATGAAGTCTCTAGGATGGATCTCATCGTTCGATGGGGCGGCTCGCGGCGTCTAAGCGGATTCTTGCCCGCGCAGTCGGTTTACGCGGATTTTTTCGTGATCGACGCTTATTGGCCGGCTTTCGAACCGGCGCATCTTGATCAGGCGTTGGCGTGGTTCAAAGAGCAGGACCGAACGCTTGGTGGTTGATCCACTCCGGTTTCGCCCGAGGCCTTAACTCCTGATTGCCGCAGCCTCGCGAAACATCTGATCGACCTGGTCGACGTTCAGGCCTACCGCACCAGCAAGGTCGGCCAGGAAGTCGTTGCTGCGGTCCCACTCAGCAGCCGCGTCCCATGCACGAACGCGCCCGCCGGTGGCCGCGACGGCGGTGTCTCCACCGGACTCGGCGGCAAAGGCTGCGGCCCGCTGGCCGCAGCCGTGGAGGACGACGACCAGCGGCCGGCCCGCAGGCATCCGAGCGCGGGCATGCACCAGCATCCGCAGGGCGCCGGGGTTGGACCCGAACGCCACAACTTCCGACACGCCGGCCACCGCCAGCCGGTCCCGCAGCGCGCGCCGAATCATGCTGCCCGGTCTTGGCGCTCGGGCTAGCGGTTTTCGCGAAAACAGCATGCCAGGCGCACCACAACCCCTATGCAGCGATAAGGGACGCGCCGCTCATCGTCGCCGCTTGGGCGTGATGGCGGCAAGCCATGCGCGCGTCCAGACATGGGCGGTGTACTTCGCCAGCGCCGCGCCCTGCCGCTTCGCGGCTGCCGTGGCGTGGCCGCGGGTTCGGTTTGCGGCCGCGTTCGCCCCGCTAAGCCACATGCTCATAAACGGGTTCTTTTTCGTCCACGGGTTTGACATGACGCTCACGTTGTATTGGCACCCGCTGCCCGGGCCGGCGTTCAAACGAACCCGTCGGTGACGTTTGCCAGGCTGAAGGCGATCAATCGTAAACGTCACGTTGCTGGCCACCCAGAGCCGCTGCCGCGCATGCGATGAAGGCGCCGATCAGCATGGCCAAACCCGTGAAGATCGTGAGCGTCGCTCCGGCCTTGCGTGCTGCATCGGCACCTTGCTGCACTTTGACCTCCGCCGTCTTCGCATCGGCGATGACCTGGTCCACACGCTTTGCCGCTTCATCCGGGGCGACCCCTGTGTGGGCTGAGACAAGCTGCGCCAGATACGCCTTGTCAGGGGCGGGGACATCACCGGTCGCCAGACCGTTCAGAATGATCTGGCCGGCTTGTGCCTTGGCATCGGCGTCCGCGCCAGCCGCATTCGGACGATCGGCGCGGAACAGGCGGTCAAGCAGATAGGCGCTCGGGCCTGTGGCCGGCGAGGCAGATTGGATCACGCCCTTTGCGGTGCCACCTGCGACGCCCGTCGCGATGGCGGCGGTCCCGCTGACGACAAAGGCCGCCGTGGTAACGACGATCACCGCTCCGGCCACGGATGCTACCGCCCACGACAGGAAACCGTTGGCAGTGTCACGAAAGAATACCTCGTGTGTGTGCAGTCCGGCCCATTTCGTGCGAAGCCGGCCTGTCAGATACCCGCCCAAACCCGATGCCAGCCAATGCATGACGATCAGCCATATGCCCGTCATCACCGTAACGGTGGTGACGGTCGCGCCGGTGTTGGCCCATGGCGATACGGAGGCCAATCCAAGCCCTGAGCCAAGGGTGAACAGCAGCACGGCCAGTGCCACAGAGGCGAACGCACCGCCGATGATGGCAGGCCAGGCGACACCCGAGGCTGAGGATTCGGCGACGGAGCGTTGGTCCACATAGCCGCCGGTTGCGCCGGTCATTGGCGTATCAGGCATGATGGTACTCCTCTCCGCTCAGTGCCATAACAGCGCAAGCAGAATGATGACCGGGATTGGCACCCCGAGGAATAACAGCAAGATAGAGCGCCCCATTGAAGCCTCCATTGATTATTTGTGCACACCGAAAATGCCTTGAGCCAGGATTGAGGCCTTCCCGGGCATTACTGCGGCACTATCTTTTCAGCGTGTCCTTCAAGCCACCGATGGCGTTCTGGACCTTGCCTTCGGCCTTGTCGCTCTTGCCATCGGCGGTCAACTTGGCGTCGCCAAGCACCTTGCCGGCGGCTTCTTTGATGGCGCCCTTGCTCTCCTTGGCCGCCCCAGCGATACGATCTTTGTCCATGTCGTCGTCACTCCGTTTGTTGATGTCTTCACGGGAAACTCTTGTGGCGGTCGCCGCGCAGGTGGTGATCGGCGTTGCTCGTGCACTCGGCGAGGGGTGCTCAGTGTTGCTGAGAAGCTGTATCGCCGAGCACACAACCTTCTGTCGGTCAGGCCATCGTCAAACCAGCCGTGGATTTTCGGTTATGTCCAGTAGCTAGGTGTCTTGTAGTAGCTATCTACCTTTCGGCCGTAGTCGGGCGTCCAGGCGAACTGCGAACCGCGATCATAGTTAGGCGCACCTTCCAGCACCTTCTTGTCCAGATTGACGACGTAACCGCCCTTATGAGCGTCGTATTTGAGAATCGCCCACGGCAGCGGATGGTATTTCGCGCCCATACCAAGGAAGCCACCGAACGACATCACCGCATAGATCGCGCGACCGCTGGCCTTGTCGATCATGATGTCATCAATGGTGCCGAGGGTGTCTCCCGCCGGATTATAGACGTTTGTGCCCTTCACCTTGTCAGCGGCGATGAGCAATCCGGAGGTAATTGAAGCGGCGTCGGACATGGCTAAACTCCTTTGCATGACGAGAAGCATCGCCAGATCCTAAACTGGCGAGCCAAAGTTGTTGGAGATTCGCCTTTGGCGCGAACGATCCAGCAGATTCAATGATACCCGCAAGTGATCCTGCGAAGGCAGACTCGGAAACTACTCAGGCTGCCGTGGGACCCGCCTCGTGGCCGCAGCCGAAAAAACGTGCGGATAGGTAGAATCCGAGGCTGATGAATAGTCATTCTGGACCCGTGTGTGGGAGGCAAATCCTTATCGGATATTATGGAGAAAGTAATGAACCTCATTCTTGCCTATCCGGTTAACGCAGACA